>JACQKZ010000016.1 GCA_016204275.1 Nanobdellati archaeon
CCAAAACAGCTAAAACAATGGAATTAGAAGAACTAATTAAGATGTTCCGCAAGGCGACGCGCGCTAAATCTAACCGCCTCGGACTTAACGATGATCATATTGAGTTGATGCAAATTATTGTACCCGGAGTTATTAATTTAGAACAAACTAGAAATACCTCAGAAATGCTAGCACTTTTTAGAGCGGTAAAAGATTGGGAATTAATGGGTGTGGAAACACATCAGTCCCCCATGACACGCGATGGTGCGATTGAAAGAGTTAAACAAAATCTAGATTATATGTGCCGATTAGCAGATTGTTATTTAGCCGCAGATGACAAGCCACTTGCCATAGTTTCTACTGTTGCCCCACCGAACGTCCTAACACGAAGAGATTTATTGCCAGAGCAATGGCAAATTGCACTTGTTGCTGCGCGCGGTCCGGACACAGTTATTGGGCCAGTTAGACAATTTTATCGGGATGTTGTTAGATATAATCCTAAACTAGCATTAGCATAATATATGGATTTATATATGTAGCATATAAAAATATATACATCAAATTTTAATAACCCTTCATACGCAAAATTACCATGTCCCACAAATGCAACTCCTGCGAGAAGGAATTTGACACATACGAATCAATGAAGCAGCACGCGGAGGCCGCGCATTCAAGTGGCCAGCCAGCCACACAAAGCTCGCAGCCAAGGGCAGCAATCAAAATCCCGTGGTATGTCCCAGTTCTTATCGTTATCATAATTGCGATTGCAGCTTTTGTTATTCTAAGGCCTAGCGCGCCGCAGCAAACTACCACGGGGCCATCGGTTCCTATTGGCGAGCAGGCGGATTACTGGACAGCGCCATTCCCATTCGGCAACGACCCACGGCTGCACTGGCATGCTTACCCATCTTTCAAAATCTGCGGCGAAGACAAAACAATGTTGCAGGTGATGGCGATGGCCGGAGTAAGGTTTGGGCCAAGCGGAATGGTCGGTCCAGAAACACTGCATGTGCATGAGGGCGAGCCGTGGTTCCACATCGAGAGCCCGCCGCCAACCAGAAAGTCAATCACGCTGGCAAATGCGTTTAAGGGGCTGAACATAAAATTCAGTAACAACGGAATACTAAAATACCAAGGCACAAGCGGCTGCAACGACAATAAAACAAACTCGCTCAAGGTCTCTGTAGGCAGCGAGCAGGTAGAAGACCCGGAGAACCTAGTACTGCAGGGCGGCCAGAAGATTTTGATTGATTATTCATAAGCAATTTCTAAAACAAGCTTAGCAAACCTAAATAAAATGTTAGCCCGTCCAGCCCCGGGATTGGCAGCATGTTGAACGCGAACAGCCAGAGATTTATCTGTTTGCTTGTTGCCCAGAGATGCGCGTACTTTGGCATCAAACCGCGTTCTAAAATAATCCATGATATTAAAAACAAAATAAGATTCGTGAGCGGGCCAGCCAGCGCGGTCAGGCCAAACTGCCAGGCAGTCCCCATTCCGCTAATCGAAACGTAACCGGGCAGGAAGAAAATAAAACCCGAGCCGATAATTTTTAAGAGTGCGCCAATCGCAAGGCCCCACCACGAGGCGACATAGTGCGCAGAGAAGCCATAGCCAAGCGCGACAAACTTATGCATCAGCTCGTGCAATATGACTGCGGGCGCGGCAACAATCGCCGCGTATTTTATATCTTCCCAAATATTTATTGTTAAGTAATCTTCAAGTTCTGTTCGCGGTTTTCTAATATGCGCAGAAAAAATAAATCCGACTACTACAATTGTAATTGCGATTTGCAGGATTTCCCAGATTGTGAATAGAGGCATGATTATTTAATACGAAAGGGATTTTAAATATTTGCCCCGTAAAATCTTATGGTGATTTGCAAGCCAGCCGAACGGTTTGTAACATTTCTAACATTTCTTTTGCCTGATGCGGGTCTGCCATTCGAGCCTTAAGCACGCGGTCAAGTTGCCTTGCCTGCTCTTCCCGTGCGTCTTTATACGCTTCGTGAAGTGTTCCATATTTTTGTTCAACACATTTCATGCCGATTGTCATGCCCTGATGCAATATTTCTACAACCATTTGTTCCAGTGGCAAGCGACCTTGGCTCTTGTCAGAGTACATTACGTTCGCTTTGCTTAGAGAGTGCTGAAAACTAAAACAAATAACATCAATGTAACTATGCGGTTGCACGCCATCAAATTCTAAATTCTCTTCGTTCCTTGGATGTTCTTCATCTGCATGCAGCTGGCAATATGCATAGTAGTCCTTTGGCTCAGCAATAATTTGCCAGTTTATTGTCAGATTATCCAGAATACTCTCTAATAAGTATGTAAACTCACGTGGGCTGCGTTTGCTCGTTCTCTTAAAACTCAAATGGTTTATATTTTCAGTTTGTCCGCGCGCCCTTAAAACGTCTGCGGCAGTGTTGAATGTTGTAACTAAATCTTCAGTTTTGTCTTCTTGGAGCGCAATACCATATTTAATTCCTTCGCGGAGAATATAATCGACCACTTTGACTAATGTTCCTTTGCGAATAGAAATATCCCAGTAGCTGTTAAGAAATTTGACAATTGCATCTCGTTCTATCGCAGGGTTTATTTTTGACTCAATTCCCAAGTATTTCATATAATTTAATGCAATATTGCCTTTATAAATATTGTGGCAGTTAGGCTTAAAAATCTGTTCACAGTAGTTCGTTTATGGAATACACACAAAAAGCCAGCCAGCCGGATTACAAACAGCAGGCAGGCCAGCGGAAATGCCAATGGCGCTTCGGCTGCAATTGCGATGGTGCTTGCGGCGCAAGATGCCAGCAGAATAAGTAAAACAAATTTTAAAAAAAATTAAACAAATAGTTCGAACATTAGAAGTTCTACTTCTTCATCATGTTTCCGCCGTGCGCGTTCTTGACGTGTTTCCAGAGCCTCTTCGTCATCTCGCTTGGTGCAATCGCGCTGGAGCCGAAAATATCGCTGCCTGCGCAGTCGCACTTTGCAAACGACACCGTCATTCCCCCAAAAGCTGGTTTTTTTGCCATAGTATACCTCCTTAAATTTTATTTATAGTTTTGTTGTTTAAGTATTTAAGCCTTTTCCCTCGTAGAATTGGTATGTTACGCATTGAGATAGTTAAAAACTATGAAGAAAGACTAGAATCACTTTTAGCTTATTCACTCGCGCTTGATATTTCTGGAAGAACACTGTACGAAATTTCGCGGCAAGATAAGCAAAATATTTGCTCAGATTATAAAAATATGAGCACATTCAATCGCGATGTGCGCACGCTGGCCAGTATTGGCTTAATTTCTGGAAGAAAGGAGGCCATACTTGAGCGCTTGCTGGAAAATATTGAGTTCTTAATAGCTGAAGATTGCTGCGACATATTTTCCTTAACGCGAACTCAGCTTTCAGATTTATTGTATGAAAATTCTGGACGCATAGACAGTTACGCGCCAATTATTGCCAAAAGACTAAGTAAGAAATTCGGCAAAACACCGGTGTTCGATAAAAGTCAAACGGTTGTTCTAAAAAATCTGAAAGAGAAAATACGCGAGAAATATAATTTTTTAACTCGCGAATATGGCATACCGCCAACTGTTGGCGAACTGGCAATCTGTTTTAATGTTAAAAAAACAACAATGTATCGTATAGTGGAACAGATGGGATTAAAATCAGCCGGGCGCGATTTTGACACAAAGACAACAATTTATAGAAGAAATATCATAGATCTCGAAAGAAAATTATCGCAATATAATAATCACGCCGTACTTCTAACTGATGCGCAAATAATAGCACAGTTCCCCGGAGAAAAAGTAATACACATTAAAACTTTAATGAAGATACTTTCAAAAGAGCGCCGCCTGCCGAACATTACTGATGCAAAATTAAGTTGTGCGATAAATTATATTTTAGGTGGCATGCTTGCAGAGCGAGCGATATATCATGCAGGCATACGGCCCAACCACGCTAGGCGCACCGCAGATTTAGCAAGATCGCGATTGCAAACCCTTGCTAATTCTAGCGATAAAAAGCCGCCGGAAGCGGAAGCCTTGCGCCAGATAATCGCGGCAATATCACTTAAAGCGCGCAAATTAAGAATTTAGCTCAAACCGTTTCATCAGCAGGCTATTTCCAACCACAGTCACCGAGCTGAACGCCATCGCGAACGCAGCAATTGCCGGCGAGAGCAGAAAGCCGAAGAATGGGTACAGGATGCCGGCCGCGATTGGGATTGCGGCAACGTTGTACGCGAACGCCCAGAATAAATTTTGTTTTATCTTGCCAATGGAGTATTTTCCGAGCCGCAGCGATTTGACAACGTCCATTGGATCGTTCTTGAGCAAAACTATTCCGCCAGTCTCCTTGGCAACATCTGTGCCAGAGCCAAGCGCAATCCCAACGTCTGCCTTTGCAAGCATCGGCGCGTCATTTATTCCATCGCCGACTGCCGCGACAATTTTTCCCTCGCGCTGCAATTGCGCAACCTTTTTCTCCTTGTCCTGCGGAAGCACTGGCGCGAAAACATTTGTGATTCCAAGCTGGCCAGCGATGTGACTCGCAACCCGTTCGTTGTCTCCCGAAATCATATAAACAGTGAGGCCAGAATCCAGCAACGCCCTGATAGCTTTTTTCGCACTGTGCTTTACAACATCAGCAATCGAAATCGCGCCAATAAATTTTTTATTGTAAGCAACAATTATAATAGTTTCACCTTTCAGTTCGAGATTGTGTATGCCGATGCTATGGTCGCCGAGCATGACGTTTTCATCATTCATTAAGGCACGGTTGCCAACCAAAATTGTCCCGTTCAAATATTTTGCTTTTATGCCTTTTCCGGGAATTGTTTCATACGCCGCTGCGTCTTTTGTTTTTTCTATGCGAATGTTTGCGTAATCTATGATTGCCATTGCTAGAGGGTGCTCGGAACCCTTCTCTGCAATTGCGGCATACTTAAGGAAAAGCGGCTTTTCGATTTGCAGGAAGTGCAGGCCAGTCACCTTGGGCTTGCCCTCAGTCAGTGTTCCTGTTTTATCAAAAACAACAGTGTCAACTTTTGATGAACGTTCCAGCGCCTCGCCATTTCTGATTAAAATTCCGTTCTCTGCACCCTTGCTGGTTCCCAAAAGAAGTGCGGTGGGTGTTGCAAGCCCTAAGGCGCATGGGCAGGCAATTATCAAAACCGCGATCGCAATTGTCATAGCAAAAATATATGACTGTCCGAAGTAAATCCAAAGCGCGCCTGCCAGAATTGCAATTGTTATGACAACAGGAACAAAATAGGCAGAAACTTGGTCCGCCAATTTTTGTATCGGAACTTTTGAGAGCTGGGCCTTGCTTACTAGTTTAATTATCTGCGAGAGTATGGTGTCCTCGCCGACTTTTGTCGCTTTAATTTTCAGCAGGCCAGATTTATTTATTGTGCTGCCTATTACTTTATCGCCGATTGATTTTGAGGCAGGCAAGGATTCTCCAGTTACCAAAGATTCGTCAACCGCACTGTGGCCGGATATCACGATGCCATCTGTCGGTATTTTCTCGCCGGGCTTCACAATACAAACGTCACCAACTTTTATTTCTGACAGTGGAATTTCTAAATCTTGGTCATCGCGAGTTACTAGCGCGGTTTTTGGCTTTAAGTCAAGAAGTTTTTTGAGTGCCTGCGATGCGCGGCCCTTTGCAATCTCCTCAAAAAATTTTCCTAGAAGTATTAATGTTATGATCGCAGAAGATGTATCAAAATACATTCCACCCGTTAGAACTGCCGGAAAGAAAACCGCGGCTGCGCTGTAGCCCCATGCTGTTGTTGTGCCAATCGCAACAAGTGTATCCATGTTTGCAGTCTTTGCTTTCACAGCATCCCACGCCCCGCGATAGTATCGCCAGCCGCCGTAAAACTGCACGGCTGTAGCCAAGGCAAGCAGGAGGTAATGCTCGTACAAAAAGTGAGCGTGCGGTATAAACGCCAGCGCCAAAATAACTGCAGTCATAACCGCAGATATTATCAAAGTCAATTTCAAATTTTCAAACTCTTTTTCCGGCGCTTCAAAAGTAACGAGGCAGTTTGATGAGCAGAAATAATATTTTGTATCGCTGATTACTTTTGTTATCGTGGCAGTCCCCTCATCCACGTTCATTCCACACACAGGATCTGTTGCCATAAAATTAACTAAATGGATTAGCTTATTAAGTTTGTTATTATACAGCGAACTTCTTTGGCGCGCGGTCAAAGGCCTGCTTGCAATTCTGAGAGCAGAAGTAATAAGTTTTAGCATTGAGTGTACTCTTTAAGGTTCCTTCCCGTATTTCCATGCCGCAAACAAAATCCCTTACCATTTTTTATTTAGTACTTCATAAACCAGCAGGCCAGCCACCACCATTGCGACACCGCCGGCAATTACTATTTTGTCCAAATATAGAAGCATCGCGATGCTAAATATTATGCCAAGCCATGCCAAGGGTGCCCAAGTTCTGAACGGGCGCGGCGCATTCGGCAGCTTATGCCTGAGCCAGATGAGCGCAGCATTAACAAGTGCAAACGTCACAAAGAGCGCGAAGTCTGTCAGGCCAGCCACAAGCTCTATCTTTCTAAGCAATGTAAACGCAATGGCGGCTAAACAAGTAATGATAATTGAAAACCATGGCGTGTAACGCTTTTTATCAACCGCGCAAAATATTTTTGGCAGGCCGTGCTCTTCAGACATCCCGTAAAGCATTCGCGATGTTGCGATTAATGTTACTAGAATTGTATTAAATGTAGAGAATAGGGCTACTACGGCCAGAACGAAAAATGCTTTCTGGCCAAGGGCAGTTTGCGCAACTAATGCCAGCGGGGCGTCCGATTGCGAAAGGGCATGCCAGCCGACAACAGAGACCGCCGCAATAGCTACTGCTATGTATAAAATAGTTGAAATTATAACTGAAAGTATAAGTGCCTGCGGAATTACCTTCTTAGGATTTTTGGTTTCTTCTGACAGGCGCACGATATCTTCAAACCCAAGATATGCAAAAAATATAAGTGCGGCCGCGCTCAACGCGCCAGGAAAGCCAAGCTGCGGAGTGAACTCAAAATAATTTACTTTTCCCAGATATTTTAAGCCGAGAACTAATATTACTATTAAGCCGCCAACCTCTACGATAGTTGCAATAATATTTGCGATGGCAGATTCTTTTATGCCCCAGAAATTTATCAATGATAAAACGAGAATGACTGCGATTGCTATTGGTATTAATGGCGTGCCAAACAAGGCAGAGAAGTAGCCTGCAAAACCGAGAGAAATTGTTGCTGCGGCTATGACTCCGCCAATGACAATAAGCCAGCCAAGCAGGAAGGCCAGCCTGCGATTAAACGCTTTTTCTGCGTAAACATATTCACCGCCAGCCTTTGGGAACATTGAGCTGAGTTCTGCGTAACTTAATCCTGTAAATGCGGCAATAGCTGCACCGAAAATAAATGATAGCCAGACTGCGTTGCCTGACAGGCCGGCCGCCTTTCCTATTAGCGCGTAAATGCCTGCGCCAACTATCACACCAACACCATAGAAAGTGGTTTCAAACAGGCCAAGGCTTCTTTTAAGTTTCAATCTATTACCCCCAATATAATATTATTTAGTAGTTTTTAAACATTCGCTGTATCTATCCGGATGATGCCCCACCGCCGCAACCAGAGAAAATTTTCTGAATTTTCTTGGCCAAGAAAAATTGCCTCGCAATTTTTCTCTGGAATCGGCGGGCGCTTTGAGTGCATCGCGGAGCGATGCACTTTCTCTAACTTCCATCGCTCAAGCATTCTTTGTATTGGTCTGGGTGGTGGCCCATATGCTCGCGCCACTGCTCATCTGTGTAGCCAGCCGGCGTTGCACACTTGTCCGCCGGAGTTTGCGCAGAGAGTGCGGTCTGGTATTTTGCATCTGTATGCCCGCGCGGCGCAAGCGAGAAATACGCAAAGCCAGCAACTGCGAGCACGATTACAAGCACAACCACATACAAAAACAAACTATTTTTTTCCATTTCCAAACCTCTCAAATAAATACATCAAAACAATTATTAGAACAATTCCAAATCCGATAACCATAAAAATAAATTCATACCCGCGCGCGAACGGGAAGCCGGCCAGCAGCAGCCCTCCATTCGCGGCTATCATCTTCTTTGAGATGCACGGGCCCTTCCAGAAATACAGGCCGACCGCAACCGCGAGAATAATTATGCCAAATGTCCAGAAATATAATTGGTATTTTGTCAGGAAGAACAGTGGCATGCCAGTAATAAATATTCCAAAAACTGATAGCACAGCAATTATGCCCATGCAAAGCGAGTGGCACACATTGTAAGAGCTGATTATGCCCATACCACCAACCGCCGCGTTCGCGGCAGTGAGCGCCTTGCCTTCCTTTACTGGCAGCACTCTTTTATCTTTTCCCACAGTTTCTTCAGCCATGTCTTCAAACCAGTTAGCCAATCCATGTTAATATATAATAAACTATCGCTGTCCCTGCAATTATCGCCACAATTTTAAAGCCTTTCAATTTCTCATACTTCTCCATCAAATAAGTCGCACCTGCGATGCTCTGGCCCATCAGGATTGCGAGCAATAGCTGTGAATGGACAAAACCCAATAGATTTGTGGCTAGCAAAACTATCCATGTGCTCACGACTGCCGCACAGACCGCACACATCTTCACATTCAGTTTTTTGTCAATGAACGGCTTGATGGCAAGCCAGACAAAGAAGAATCCTGCAATCGATGCTAGTACATACCAGACTAAATCCATGATGTTACACCCCAAAAAATTAGCGACATCGCCACGCCCGCGATCACGACAAAGGAAACGCCCTGGAACGGCCAAAGGGATTTACCGCGCTCTTCTTTTATCGCATCGCTGAGCCAGAGCGCGAACCAGATGCCAAATGTGCCGAACAGTATGCCTGTCAAAAGCTTGTCAATACCAAACACACCCAACCCGAGTATTGCATGATGCGCTGGCATGCTCTTGACCATGTCGAAGCTTGTTATCAAGCCTGCTGCGTAAAACGGAATTACTGTAAGAGCAAATGACGCCGCAACAAACGCCGCGTCCTGCAACGGGAAATTGATTTTCTTTTTTGTTATTTTACTAAACCACAACGCGGTTGACACGATTAACGCGCCGATGAAAATCCCTGAGATGCTGTCATCAACACCAAACACGCGGGCCAGCGCAACGCCACCGATAGCCGCGCCAGTGCAGAGCGGGCAGTGCGCATGGACTGCCTGCACGCCAAGCAGCGCCAGTGGGGCGAGCAATAATTTTTTCCAGTTCATCTACTAGCACCCGCCAACCATTCCACCTGACGCGGGCGCCACAGATTGCTTTTGTAATCTTGCCGGCAGGGTGCCGTGATGCTCGTACATCATTTTTTCATCTGCTGTCCAGCCAGACATGTCCAACGTTCCAGAACTTGCGCTTGCTGCGCCAGCTCCGCCGCCCGCCCGCAGCTCTGCCAGCTGGACTGCCTGCGCGCCGGCAAACAATACCAGCACGACTGCAACTACTATCAACACTAAATTTGTTTTATCCATCTTAACAACCTCCCTGAACCGCGGGAACCTTGCAGGTTCCCCCAGTTTCAAGGTCCTCCTGACCCCTCCGCAGTCGGATTTGCTGACGCAAATCCAACAAAACGTAAGTCATCTTAACAACCTCCCACCATACTTCCACCACTCGCGCTGGCCTGCGCATCTTTTTCTATTCCGCGATATTTGTTTGACGCGAGATTTATGTAATTGAACTCAATTCCTTTTTGTTTCATCACCGCAGCTTTTTGTGCCATCACGTCCGGGAAGAACAGCGTTTTCCACTTGCCTAGCTCTTCAAGTATTGCGTCGTCTTTCACGTCTGGGTGTTTTGTTATCAAATATTTTGCCAGCCCGCGCATCGCATAGCTGTGCGCACACCCGCACGCGGCGTCACCCGCTTTGTATTTGCCGGAGTCCTTTGTGAAAATTATCGAATCCGCGCCGCAGCAGTACTCGCATGACATCTGCGAAGTAATAGTGATGTATCTTTTCAAATTGCTTCCAGTCAGGGTTATTGTTTTGTCAAGGTTTCCAAGTTTTGTTATCGTCTTGTCGGCAAGCGCGGCATCATTCGCAGAGACATCACTGTATTTCACTCCCAGCTCGCCACCGTAGACTGCTGGCGTGCCTGTCGGTGAGACGCTGGCAACATTCGCCGCAACAGTTACTGTTTGTGCTGCTGTTTGGACTGCCTGCCCGCCGTCGGCAAGTGACATAATTTGGTATTGATTGAATACCAGGATTACCGCAGCGATGGCCAGCAGCGCCACAACAAAATTAGTGTATTTCTTTTCTTTGTGGTGTTCGCACTTGTGTCCGCCCGCTTCGGGCGCGGCTGTTCCGGTCTCAGATTCGCAACAATGTGTCATTTCGACATACCCCTTTTTTGGAGAAATGATATTAGCGAAAACCGTAAGTTTTCGCTTTATGTCATACCTCGCACACATAAATAAAACTGCGGGATATTATAATTTGTGGGCTGAACGATCGTTCAGAATTGCTACGTTTGGCAAAAATAGTTCGATAACCGTTCGGAATTGTTCATTTAAGGTTTAATTTCCTATTTATTTTTCTTAATTGTGCTGTGGGAACAAAATAATATATAGTCTCTTGCACTCAAATTAACATGGCAATAAATAACGATAAAAAAATTGAGTGGGCATTAAGAGTCGCCCTGTTCGGCGAATTTCTCGGCCATGGCGTATTCGCGATTCAGCTCAAGCCGCGGTTTGTTGAGATGCTTACCTCAATGACTGGCATAGCCGGCCAGTCCGCAAACAATCTGTTGCTAACGATTGGCGCGGTTGATATTACAATAGCAATACTCGCGCTCGTCTACCCATTCCGTCTTATGTTAGTGTGGGCAACAGTCTGGGGATTTATGACCGCGTTGGCCCGCCCGATCGCAGGTGACCCAATCTGGGACTTTGTTGAGCGCTGGCCAAACTGGGGCGTACCGCTCGCGCTGTTGTTCCTGCGCGGAGTGCCAAAAAGATTAAAAGAGTGGAAAGAATTATTTAAGTAAGGAGATAAAAATGGCGAAAACACAAAGGTTAAATCCAAAAGTAGTTGCGCTGGCATTGGCCAGTGTTTCCCTCGCGCTATCTGCAATATGCGCTTTTCTAATCTGGCTGGCACCGCAGGCCACAATCCGTTTTTTCGGAAGCATATTCCATGGGATTGACTTGGAAAAAATTGCTGCTCTGCCGATGACCGCCACCGGCGTACTCACGGGTTTTCTGGCGATAGCACTTATATCATTTGTGGCAGGCTGGCTGTTTGCAGTTGTGTATAATTATTTAACAGACAAGGTGGGTTAGTTATATTATGGTTTATGACCTTATTATCATTGGTGCTGGCCCCGCAGGCATCTCGGCCTGCCTGTATGCTGCCAGGCAGAAGTTAAAGTTCCTCTGTGTTACAAAAGATATCGGGGGGCTGGCAAATTTTATTCCTGAGATTGACACCTATCTTGGCTACCATTACATGTCAGGCTATGAGCTAGTTTCAAAATTTCGCGATCACCTGCGGGATTATAGCGTGCAGGCCTGCATGGGTGGTGTAAAGTCAATCAAAAAGCAGGGAAAAAACTTTTTAGTGAATGCGGACTGCGGCAGGTATGAAACAAAGTCTATTCTTATTGCAACCGGCCGCGGTTTCAAAAAGCTCGGAGTAAAAGGAGAAGCAGAGTTCGAAGGCAAAGGCCTGAGCCACTGCGCCGCCTGTGACGGCCCAATGTTCAAGGACAAAGTGGTTGCGGTAGTTGGTGGCGGAAAGTCCGGCTTGCTATCAACATTATTTTTGTTAAAAATAGCAAAGAAAATTTATCTGTTAGAAAAAAATTCAAAACTCGGCGATCACGTAAGCCCGGACATAATTGATGCAATTAAAAAATCGAAAAAAGTTGATATTATAACAAATGCAGACACAACTGAAATAGTTGGCAATAAGTTTGTAACTGCGCTAAGCTATAAACAAAATGGCAAACTAAAAAATCTAAACGTCGGCGGCGTTTTTGTGGAAATTGGCTACGTCCCGCACAACGATTTCTTAAAAGGTTTTGTAAAATTAAATGCGCGCAGCGAAATTATTATAGATAAAGAGAATGAAACGTCCGTACGCGGAATTTTTGCGGCGGGTGATTGCACGGATATTCAGGAAAAACAAGTCATAGTTGCGGCTGGCGAGGGCGCAAAGGCCTGCCTGTCAGCGCTAACGTATATTATGGAGCAATAACATGGATTTCCAACAAATAATTGGGTTTGTAAAAAAAACATACACAGGGAACAACTCGGATTTCTGGCTGTCTGGCCTGCGCGCGTTCATTGGCGCGGTCTGGATATTCGGCGGCTTGGAAAAAATTTTATCCGCAGAATATTTTGCAAACTTTCCGAAAACGATCGCTTACTTTGCGTCAAAAAATCCAAACGAATTTTTTGTTGGCTTTTTGAATAATATTGTCGCGCCAAATTCAAACATATTTTCGCATCTTGTTGCTTATGGCGAGCTATTAGTCGGCCTTGGCCTGCTCCTTGGCCTGCTCACGAACATATCTGCGATTGTTGGAATTTTCCTGAATGTCGTTTTCTATCTCGGGGCTGGCTGGACAGGCATTTCAACAGCGATGCTGAACGTGCAGATGGCTGTCCTGCAAGTAATAATCTTGGCTGCCGCGGGGACAAAGACATTGAGCCTGGATTACTTCCTTGGCCTGCTTGGGATGCGCAAGGAGTACATCGGCGCTGAGAAGAAAAGCAAGCCGATAAAAAAGAATTTTGTAAAATTCTAAACTGTAAAAACCTTATTTGTCTTTCCGTCTAGCTGTTTCTTTACTAGATTTCTCTTTTCGAGATTTGTAAGGAGCTCGGATAGCTTTGCCTTTGAAAAATCTGTCTTGAACCTTAGCGTGGACTGCGTGATGCCCTGCTCTTTCTGGACGGCTTCCATGATTTTTTTCTCGTCATCGGTGAGCACCTTCATCACTGCCGCATCCGCGGAGGATTGCGCTTCTACTTTTTTCTCCTGCACGATCTGCTTGTCCTGAATTACTAGAATCAGGCCGACCACCGAGATCAGGCCAGCCGCGATAAGGCCGAACGCGGTCTGGTAAGGCAAGGCTTGATGGGCTGCGCAGGGTATGCCACCTGCCTCCAGGGGACAGCCGCTCGCGGACATCGCCGCATTCGTGCTGAAAAAGAATGATATTACTAAAATAGCTACAAAAATCCCAAGTCCGAACAGCAGAAATCCCAGATCGCGGGTTCTCATATGTTTGCTTGGGCAGATAGGTTTTAAAGGCTTTTGCCTTTAACAAAACTCAAAATTAAAAATAAATCGCTAAAATAAATCTAGCTTACTTTGTTTTACTGTGCCGGTTTTCTCTTCTGGAAACAATCTCGGCAGTATACTGGCCTGTCGCCTGATGGTACGAACGGAACTTCGCAGTCCGCGCCGCAGTCAGAGCATTTTGCTGGGTGCATCTCTCTTGGACCGCCACCGCCATAGCTTCTTGGGCCTCTTCCCTGGAATGCCATACTTTTCTACCTCGTTTTAGGGTTTCCCCTTTTGTACTGGCAATAGAACTCGCCTCTCGACTACTCTTCTACTACTAATACCTAAAAAAGTGGGAAATTAGGGGTTTATAAGGTTATTGTGAAGCGCAGAGTTTAAAATACCGCATTTTGGTGCGCTTCACACGCGAGCCAAATTGCAATTTGGCTGCGCGCAGAAAAATTCTGCAGAATTTTTCTTGCGATTCAAAAACTCGCCGCGAGTTTTTGTTATTTGCACTCAAATAGCAAAAGGTGTGGGGGTTTTCACGAATTTTTCATAAAACGCTTTATTTTGTTTTTTAAACCAGAAACTATTTAAATATAATTAGCCAAGCTGCCAGATGGCCGCGATTAAATGTCCGCATTGCCAGCAGGAAATCTCGGAAGAAGAGCTGGCCAGGCAGCAGCTGCAGTCAAAGAACGATGTAATGAAAAAGCTTTTTTCTGCGGTAATTGCCGGCAAGAATGATGCCGTAAAAGATCTGGCAAAGGAGATAAAGATGCGGCCGAACGGCGAAGCAATGGACAGCAAATAATAGCATAATGTTTTAGTATTTTAATATTTTACTCGAGTTAAATAATGTTTTAATAGTCTTGCAAATATATAGTTGTATGGCGGGGGCAACTTTAGAATAACGGATAAACGCAAGAGTAGCACAGGCCGAGAAGCGGGAAATTTATAGTAAGGCTATGCTAATTGTTAAGATATTGGGCGTGCATAGCGCATGGCAGAACAGTACGCCGCCGGGGGTGACAGACTATGATAAATATTCTTTACAACCTTCGCCCGAAAGCCCAATATGCATAGAATCTGAAGATGGCACATACCATTATGGCGATGAGATGGGCGGTGCCGGCAAGGGATTAACCATAGAATTTAAAGGTAAGCTGGTTTATGCATATAATGTTGGATTAAAGACATACATTCCGGGCAGATGGGAAGGCCAGCTCGACAAGCTTTACGAGGCAGCGCTAAACACGAAAAAAATGAAAGAAGCAGCAGAGCTTGATGCCGAAACCGCATTCAAGGCCGTAAAAGAGCGCGAGTTAAGGGAACAGTTTGGTTTGTAAAGTTTTTTAAATTAGCAACATATTTGTTTTAGATGGCAGTTAAAATTCCAAACATCAAAGTGCTGAAACACTTGGCTGCGGGCGCAGGCATGGTTATTATTTTACTAATGTTTGTGGTGTTGGCCGCAGAAATAATAAAAAATATAGTTGCGCTCATATAAAATGAAAATATTAAAACAAATTTGGTCGGACGTTTACAACGTGATGATTCTTTCAATGTTTTTTATTGCTGCGGCCGCGGCATATATTACAAAATCTGCGCAGGTTCCGGAGACAGCAGCAGTTGCTATTGCTGTTGCGCTGGCAACCGATGCAGCAATAAGCTATGCAAAACACAAAAATTTTAATTTCTATTACAAATCGCCAATAGTTACGGGATTCATAGTAACTTTGGTTTTAGCTACAAACAAATTATATGTTGTCGCGGTTGTGGCGGCTTTGGCAATAGCGCTGAAACACATAATCCGCATCCACGACAAACATATTTTCAATCCGGCAAATCTCGCGCTGGCCATAGTTCCTTTTTTCCTGCCGGCTTCCCATGGCTGGCTTGGCGGTTTGGTGTGGTGGCTGCCGATAATTTTAGGAGTTATTGTTATTTACCGGCTAAGAAGATTGGAATTGCCGATTGCATTTTTACCTACTTACATTTTGCTAACCGCAATTTTTAATTTTCCAAGCCAGATAATAACTTTTCTGACCGCACAAAGCGCAGCCTACTTCTTCGGGTTTTTCATGCTGACCGAGCCGAAAACCTCGCCAGACACGCAGAAGGGCAGGATTATTTTCGGAATAATCGCGGCAGCCGCAGCCGTCGCATTAAGTTTTTTCCTGCCGCAGTATAATCTTGTTTTAGGATTAGTAGCTGCGGATTTGTTCGTACCAATCATAAATAAATTCACATTATAGAAAGCTTTATAAACTCCGTGCCTGTGGTGCGTTTATGGGAAGATTAAAAGGAGACCTTGAACGCGATTTATGCTTGATGGTGGATAGCAGTGGCAGTGTGGAAGAGGAAATTTTTGAGGCGGTTAAATCAGTAGTTCCAACTTTATTCCAGATGGCAAATGTCCAGAAAAGGCGTTTTGGAGTTCTGACTTTTTCTGACAAAACACAGTTTTCCGGCTGGCTTACAAGCTACAATCCGCGCCTGCTGGGGAGAGTCCTGCAATGGCAAGGCATGGGTTCTGAATTAAATACAACAATACTTGCAGGTTTAGAAAGTAAAAATAGAAATTATGATGCTGTGATGTTAACAGATGGCCAGATATTAAACATGGATAAAGTAGTGGCGACTTTTTATGCGAGTGCTATGCGCGGCAATAGAATTGGTATTTTTAACATTGAACATACTATACCGTGGGGAGTATTTGCAGCGCACTACGAAACAGTGCCAAGAGACCCGGATGAAATTAAAAGGGCAATATTAAAGTATGTAGTTGATACATTGTTTTAATAAATTTTTCTGAGTTTTAGCCAAATCTTTTTGAACATAGGCAACGTCAGTGTTGACAGCATAAACGCGATGGCTGGCAGCCATTACTTAACAACCAGCTCGGCTTCAATCTTAGGGTGGTCGGTTCCGAAAATTCCTTCCTTGCACGTGCCGCAGTATATTTTGAACGTGCCAGCCTTGTCGGCCAGAAATTCAATTACTTCCGGTGAAGATGGATCCTCGGTAGTAACCTTTTTGTTAATTCCGTACTCATCTATTGTTACGCCATGGGCATGCGTGCTTGTGCCTACCGCAGCAACGGCCTGAATTTTCACATAGTCTCCCAAATTAACATTTATTTTACCAGGATTATAGCTGGTGTGTGCGATTGTCAGTGGAATAATTTTTACAGTACCATCTGTGCTCTTGCCAGCCGTGTTGCCAGCACAGCCACTCAGCGCAATTACAGCTATCAGAATTAGTGCTATTGCAAGTTTAGCCATTAACTATTTAAACTTTAGCGTTATATAAACTTTATGCCGCCGATCGGATGCAGTATACTGCCGTACTATTATCTTGGTAAGATTATCATAACTATTTATCCGGATAAGGATTATACATTTAACCGCGCAAAAGTCGAAATTGCGAAAAAAGGCCTGTTTGGCCAGAGAGTAATATACGAGCGCGATTGGAGCATGCAGGCTTTGCGAAAAACAATTGTAAATAGTTTATTGCAAGATATTTTTCCGGAACTCATTGAAAACTTGACTAAAAAAGAAATTGCTGCGCTAAATGCGGACAAGGGTACGCTGATTTCCCTGATAAATGATCCTTGGCATAAAAAGGCGCATCCCAGCTAACTAACCACAATTAACTTGTATCTATGTTCTGCCCGTACGGGTGTATTAGTTTCCAGCCGCGAATGATGTCGCCATCGCGATATTTCAGTGTAAACTTATCTGAGATTTGTTTTTTGTTACCTGAGCCGTGAAGCTGCGAGGTATTATCTGAACTGTTCTCAGTTGTGCTGCTGGCCAGCGTGAGTTCAACAACATAGGAAACAGTTGCGGCGGAATTTGTTTTTGAGTCCAAACGGATAGATATTATTTTTATCGCGTCAAAATTTTGTGATTCCGCGTATGTTTTGAATGTTGCAAAGTCTTTTGCGGCGGGGTCAATTTTTTTGAAGCCATCTGAAATTGTGGCGTACATATTTGGCCAGTCCCTCGCATTCCATGACTCAAAGTACTGCCTGACAACGTCCTCTGGGCTAGGAGTATTGTATGCGTTTTTGCCTGGCGGGTTCGGCCCGAAATTTACAAAAATAACACCAGTAACAATTATCAGAATAAAAATACCCAAACCAACATAAAGCTTTTTGTTAGGATGCATTTTAGTTTGCCTGTGCGGGCTGAGCAGGTGCAACGGCCTGCCCGGTTGCTAAGTCTCTGTAAGTTCCAAGCACTTCTGGCTTGCGCATTACATGCCAGCCGTCATCTGCAACACCGCCAACCTGACGCCAAGCGGAGACAAATCTTGCATACTCTTTACCGTCCGGCGAAACAAGTATGACTGGAACTTTTGTTATTGAGTATTTTTGGATGAGTGTCTTGCCAGCCGTATCCGAAACGTCTATATCAGATTCAGAGTCCAGTGCAATTCCAAAGTTTTCTAGTATCTGTTTATTTGTTTTAACATCATAGCAGGTTGTGCAGGATTTATCTGATAAGTAAATAACATCTGTTAAACCAATAATATCTCCAGTTGTAACATTGCGGTAGGGCGGGCTTGCCGTGTGCAGCGCGAACATCCCTTCCTTTTCTTTCGCGCCAAGCTGGCCCCATACTTCAGCAACAGATTGGTATTCCAAAATATCTTTTGAAACTATCATGGCAGGCAAACGGTCCACGCCAAACGTGTTAGTTAACTCCCTTCCTTCAGATGAATCGTAGTCTAATATTTTTTCAGAAGAAAATTTCACGCCAGATTGTTTGAAGAAGTTAATCACGTTTGACAGGTCACCGCACTGCTTGCACGTTCTGTCAACAATCTGCGTTACCGAAACACGGCCTTTTACATTGCCAAGGGCATCTGTGTATGGTGGCGTCTGGCCAGAATAGACTGCGGATTTATTGCTGGTTTGCCAGCCAGCGCCAAAGAAGCTTTTTACGGATGGCCTGCCAACTTCGCCAGTTACAATAATTGTTGGCAGCTTGGTTATTTTATAATCTGCAATTAGTTTCTTTGCATCTTCAGATGATAAGTCAAATGTTTTTTCAGAGCTTATTTTTACATTTGCTTTTTTCAAACTACTAATAATAGTATTTATGTCAAAACAATCTGCGCACGAAGAAGTTGTGATTGCCACAACATCAATATTTGCCGGCTTCGCTGCTTCTTCCGCTAGTTTTGCGGCCTCTCTGCTGGCAAGCGCCTTGTTAACAAGAATGCCAGAGCTTGCAATCGAGAGTATGACTGTGATAATAATAAATACGTACAAAACATTTTCTATGTGTTTTTCCATTTTATTTTACTAGCAGCCGCCCTGAACCGCGGGAACCTTGCAGGTTCCCCCAGTTTCAAGGTCCTCCTGACCCCTCCGCGGTCGGATTTGCACCAGCAAATCCAACAAAGCGCAAACCATTTTAACAACCGCCAACCATACCAGGCAGGTCGTTTAGGCTTGCACTGCTTGTTTTCTGCGCTGGACTGCTTGACGCGCTTTGCTGCGGTGCTGAACTTGTAGCCGAAATCGATTTCGACTCACTACCAATGCTTATCGAACCGCCGCCCATTCCAATCAGCGACGCAGTTTGTATTGCAGTCGTTACCAACAGCACTGCTATCAGCACGACAACCAGTAATTCTTTTCTTTCCATTTCCATATCTCCTTCAGAGTGTGGCGCAGCGAAACTCATTTCGCTAGCGTGTTTTCTCCATTATTATGACCTGAATCTTTTTTGTTTTTTGGCTCCCAGCGCCAGAGCTTGTAAATGCCTAAATAAACTAATATTGTCAGGCCAGCTGCAAATGCTATAGTAAATAAATTCATCGCCTTGCCGTATGAGTTTTGAAATTTATCTTCTAATGAATTGCCACCCATCATACCCATATGCATGTTGCCCATATTCATTCCATCCATAGCAGAGGAGTCGCCGCAGTACATGCTCTTTGCAAGATTGATGTGGAACTGCTGTTCTTGATTGTCGCCTTCCTTGAAACCCATCATGGTGTGCATCGCTTCGTGGCTCTGCCCGGGATGCATCTGCTCCATCTCGTATTCGCCGATGATTTCTAGTTGCGAATTCGACAGGCTTTTGCAGTCCACTTTTGAGTCAATCAGGTTTTTGGCTTCGGTGAGCTCCTGCTGTGTGGTTGCGCTAACTAAACCCAAGCCCAACAGCAAGAATGCGCCCAACATCAGTAACAATATTTTTTTCTCCATTTTTTAAGCCTGTAACTCTTGAACTATCCGCTTAACTGTTGGCCCAGGGTACCACAGCGCATACCACCGTGCCATCTCTCCGTAAATCTCTTCGTCGGAATATTTATTTCCGTAGTTTTTGATGAACCATTTTGCCATGCCCTGCGCGGCCTTGGAGTGTGCGCAGCCGCAGTGCGTTATGATTGTCGGCCTTTGTGGCGAGCCGCAGCAGTAATCACAGGTGAATGAGTTTACAATTCTGTCCCAGCGGGCCTGCTCGCTTGCAGTAAGCTGGATTGCCTGCCCTTTTCCCCATAACTTTTGCGCGGTTAGTGGGTCGTCAAATGAAACTCCTGCTTCAGCGCCATACCATGGCGTTCCGTGCGGCACGACATTGTTTACTAAATCCTGGACAACATCGCCGGTTGATGCGCGCATCGGCATATCACTGATTGTCGGCAGCGCCTTGACGATACTTCTGTAACCGGAGATTCGCGGGCTTTCCCCAGTGGCAAGCGGCATCGGCTTGAGCGTGGTTTTTGCATCATAGTGCAGGTCTGCGCTGAGTGACATGCTTCCGCCACCTGCTGCAGAAACAGAGTGTAGCAAAGCCCCATTTATTGTAAGAAGTGCGACAAGTATAACTATCATGCTGAACACAAAATTATTTTCGTACAAGAATGGCCCTTTGCCAGAACCAGAGTGGTGCGGTGTTTTGTGGGGTTGTTCGTGTGAAGTTATCGGCGTTTCTGTCGGATTCATATGTTCACCTTCAAGATTGGCTTGCATGTTTTTGTATATGCGCTGTCTGCAGTCAAATATGCCGCAAACCCGAGAATAAAAAGGCTTGCTATCCTAAAAACCCATAAATATGGTATGATTGGGCTGAGCGGGAGCGAGAAAAATGTTGTGCCGAGCGCAGTGAGAGAGACCGCTTGGCAGGCCGGGCAGGTTGCAGCCAAAAAGCCAGCGGCAGCGCCGCCAATGCCTGCAAGCCGCGAGTTTGTTTTTAAGTCGTCCGCTTTGTACTTCAGGAATGCAAGCAGCAGGCCAGCAAAAACAGAAACCAGCAAAACATACGCAATGTCAAACCATTCTATCGCGACCTCGCGCACAACGCCGAAGTTAATGCCGGGCACCAGCCAGAAACCCGAGATGAATGAGTAAAGCACGAAGGAGCCGAGCATGCCAGCCAGCGCAGTCAACCCATATTTGCGCTGCCGCAGCGTGTTCAGCACAAAGGCAGGCAGGCTTTTTGATTTTTCCATAGCAATTACTAAAACAGCATCAATATATAATTTAGCTATGATACCGTTGGCAAGCCGGGGCAGTTAAAGCTTCCTTTCGGGCCAGAATGGTTCGGGACGGTTTATAATTAAAAATATCGACTAAAATAGTTAAAAATAGTAGTCTGCCCTTCTTGGGGGCGGGGATTCTAAAACAAACGATCGTGGCAGACACAACTAAACTCTTAAAAAGGTTATATGATTAATTAAGCTTATGGGTAAATACGATTCTTGGGTAGCTTTGATAGGGATATTAGTTACAATAGCTGCGGCCACAGGATTTTTCTTACAACCAGACATACGACCACAAGCTTGTCCAGATTACATAGATAGCGTATTTGTTGTGTCTCTAACGAACTATGGGAAAAGTAACGCAGACGCATGGGTAAATATTACTTCGTCGTTAGTTATATCTGACAAAAAACAATACCTAGTAATTGCTAATCCGGATAAAGAAACACAATTTGAATTTAATATAAATAAAGCTGAATTACAACAAACATCCGCGAATTTGACTATACGTTACGAATATGGATATTATAGATTCCACATTTTCGATATATACATACTGCCAAAAACGTATGGAGTGTCCTGCAATTATAATTACGAAAGTGATTTCCCATTAAAATTAATCTCTTCTTAAACCGAGAATAGTGCCGCTAAAAGTAATAACAAATACGAATAATATGGCAGTTACGCATCCAGCAACCGCCACACTCAACCCATCTAATCAAAAGCTCCAAATCAATGCAGAAATAAGCCAAACTATAAAGAATAATATTACCAGACCAAGCGCGTCTTGACCTTTTTTATTCCACATATTCGATTTCAACCTCTCCGTCTTGAATCGTCTTTTGTGGCGGGCTCATACGTTTCTTAATTACTTGGAGATATTTTCTTTCTTTCTCAATCCCAATCGAATGCCTGCCAAGCACCTTAGCAACAAAAGAAGTTGTGCCAGAGCCCAAAAATGGATCAAGCACGGTATCACCTTCGTCTGTGCAGGCCAGCAGAACTCTCCGCAGCAATTCAACCGGCTTCTGTGTTGGATGCTCGCCTGCCCACTTCTCGCTTTTTGGAGTCAATGCAATACTCCAAACATTTCTTGTTTGTTTTCCTTTTGGGTTTATTTCATCGGAAATTAAATTTTTTGTATCTGTGTAATTAAATTTCCACTTCTTGCCATTTCCATTCTTGGATGCCCAGATTAAATGTTCTGTGCTTTCTGTAAACATTCTGCATGTTATGTTTGGC
>JACQKZ010000018.1 GCA_016204275.1 Nanobdellati archaeon
GTGGGGAAACAGTAATATTTTTTGATAACGATAGTGTTGCCCAGCAGAATTATTTGAAAACACTTTTCAAATTTTTAGCAGATCATCCTGAGATTGACATTGTTGGCGGACCGCAAACAAATTCCGCTGAGGGCAGCTTCTTCGCACGGGCTGGCGGCGCAACCCTAACATCATTTTTTGGTACGTTTACAATGTCATCGCGCTACAAAAAAACGAAACTGAATCTTGGTGCTGATGAGTTCAGCCTGACAACTGCAAACGTCGCTATTAGAAAAAAGATTTTTGGTAAAATTGCGCCGTTTAACACAAATATTTATCCTGGCGAGGATCCTGAGTTGTTTGCCCGCGCAAAAAACAGCGGATTCAAAATTGCATTCGATCCAGAAATTGCTGTCACACACGGCCGGCGCCCAACTCTTAAAGCGTTTTGTAAAATGTTTTTTGTTTATGGGCGGACAAGGG
This sequence comes from Nanobdellati archaeon, assembly GCA_016204275.1. Taxonomy (GTDB): domain Archaea; phylum Nanobdellota; class Nanobdellia; order UBA10117; family UBA10117; genus JACOYC01. Next base: position 463 of record JACQKZ010000018.1, read on the forward strand.
TGATAAAAGAGCAGGCCACGCCAACTCCCTTCCCGAAAAGCCTGCTGTTTGCTCTGCCTTCACTGTTTTTGATTTCGCTTTTCGCGCTGCCTTTGCTAAGTTATTTTACAAAACTATTTCTTCTGCCATTTGCAGTTTACATTCTGGCGGCGGTTAGCTTCTCGGTCGAGGCTGCAATTTACAACCGCGTTCCTCTGGCATTCTTAATACTGCCATTTTTATTTATCTGTGTGCATGTTTGTTACGGCGCCGGCTATCTTGTCGGCCTGACAAAAAAGAAACAGAAGTTTGACGCGCACGATGTTTACAAAGGCGACACGTAAAAATTAACAAAATAACTCCAACTCGCCGCTCGTGTCCTAACCACGGGCTAATGTCGAAAAATCAAAAGATTTTTCGAGCACCTCGAAAATGCTCAGGCATTTTCGTTGAGTCCGTGGTTTTCACAGACACTCGCTTAGATAGGCGAGTTGGAGGAATGGAAAATGCGCGCTTCATCCCTCGCGCTGAAGCGCGGGGTTTTCGCGCATTTTTCATAAATTAAAAAAACTTAACAGCACTTGCACATTCCTGTGGACAGCTTGCCTAGCCCGCCAAGTATTATTAGTATTGGCCAAGTCCAGCTGAATGTTTCTGCCGAGATGTTTCCCATTGCCTTCAGCAGGCCAGAGATGCCAAACACCAGCACGAGCAAGCCAAACGCGGCGTGCATGTATCCGTGGTGTGGACAGCTGCATGTTCCGTGGTCTTTCATGGTTTACCTCCTTTAATTAATGCTGATTGTTTGCAGCGGCATATTAAATAAATTAGCAAGCACTGGACAGTAGGGATGCCTGCGTTAAATCAAATCCGTTTTAGTAATTATCCCAACAATCTCGCCGCGCTTTGTTACTAATACGCAGCTTTTTGATTTCAGCAGGCCTGCAATCACAGACAGAGGCGCGTCCTCCGGCACCTGCGGCGGCGCATCGAGCATGATATCTTCAACTTTTGTTTTTGAATTAATCTTGCCGAAGTTTTCTATGATAGCCTGCTCTGAAAGCAAGCCAACTATTACATAACGCACCGAAATGATTTTCCACTGTTTCCACAACACCGGCATCTGCGATATGCCTTTTTCCTTCATTTGTTTTACTTTGTCTTTAACTAAATCAGAAACTTCCGCAGTAAGAACTTTTGCAGTCATTATATCTGCCGCGGTTTTCTCATTCTTGTGTTCCGCCTTATCAAGCGCTCCAAGAATCCTCAGCGCAGTTGAATATGTGATATCATTCAGGCTTCCGTTTTCTATTTTTGCGATTAGGGACTGAGAAACCTGCGCCTGCGTGGCCAGCTGGTGCTGAGTCAGTTCCAAAACTTTTCTTCGCCTCTGAATTGCCTGTAAATCATATTCCATTAGGAATAATCTTAGCAGTAATTATTATTAAGCTTTTCTGTGATTAAGTAAACAGTTCGAAGGGATGAAAAAATGAGCTTAAAAAATTTGGAGCATGCCATTGAAACACATGGCGAATGGGAAAAACTGGAACAACGAAGGCACGCGGTTGAAACTGCGGCACAGCAGGCAGAGCTGGCCATAAAAAAGGAGCAGGAAAATGCCCTGGCAGCGGAAAAACTGCCGATAGCAAAAAAGATTTTTGCTTGGGTTTCTGATTTTGCGGTGACAGACACTTACAAAAAAATTCTCGCAGGCACAAGCCAAGGCGGAGTCCACATTTACGGCGGCGGCTGGGGGCACGAAGTACCGCATAGCGAAGGCTTCGGAATCTGGTCGAGGCTCGATGTGCGGCCGGACGGAACACTCCGTTACATTGCAGGATTCAAGTACGCAGGCGGAAGGCAAATAGATTTTGCAACACCAGAACAGCTGGCCGCGGGATTGAATCACACATACTTATTTCGCTTGTGGAACAAAATAGAAACTGAAGAAGTTTACGGAATAATAGAGAACTGGCATTTCAGGAGTGGAAAATGAGCTTAAAAAATTTAGAACACGCAATTGAACTAAAAGTGCAAAAAAACGAAGCTGAAGAAAAAAACCGTCACCGCGAAATATTAAAGCGGAAAAAAGAAAAAAGGCTTGCAAGGGCTGAAGAAGAACGGCGTGCCAAAGAGAAAAACAAACACGCAACAGAAATTTTCGGCTGGGCAAAAGGCTTTGTTGCAACGCCGGCATACCAAAAACTTTTGCGCATAGCAGCGGAATACCCCTATTTAGAAAAAACTGTTTTTATTTATAGCGATGGCTGGGGGCACGAAGTACCGCATAAAAATGAACGCGGGTGCTGGTCAAATATTAGCCTGAGTCCGAATGCAACATTTTCATACGAGGCAGGCTACAAATGGATGGGCGTATCTTTTTCGTTTAAAGCTGAAACACCTGCAGATTTAGCAGATAGACTAAACCACACCTTTTTGGAAGAATTCCTGCAAGCCATAAAATCAGAGAAAATTTACCACGCGATAAAAGACAGATATGCGAGGGAGCAAAAATGAGCTTAAAATATTTGGAAGACTGCTTGGACCGAGAAGAGAGGTACATACAAAAAGAAAAGCTGCGCACAGGCGGCAGAAAAAAACCCGAGCTTGCCACGGAAGCAAAAGCAAGAGAGGCAGGCCTGCATGGCGAAAGGCTTGCACTGGCAGAAGGCATTTTTCAGTGGGTGCAGGAATTTTCTGCCACAGAACAATACTGCAGGCTGCTGATAATAGCACAGCATCGCTGCACAAATATGATAAAAATACCCCTTGGCGGATGGGGGCATAACGGGCATTATGAAACTAGTGGCGGGCGCTGGTCTGGTGTCAGCATTGTGGAGGACAAAAGCCTGCATTACTGGGCAGGGCGCAAGTGGCTTGGCATAAATTCCAGCCTGCGCATAGCAACACCAGAAGAGCTGGCCAGCAAGCTCTGCCATGGCTATCTGGATAAATTCGCCCAGGCGTTACGGTCTGAAAAAGTCTATGAGATAATTGCGCAGGCAAATCTGATTTACGCGGAGGCAAAAAAATGAGCTTAAAAGATTTGGAAGAAAGTTTAAACCGAAGAGAAACTGAATTGGCGAAAGCAAAGCGCAGTGAGCGCGCGGAAGAGCATAGCCATGCAAGGGCAGAGAGTTGCGCGAGGAAAAAAGATACTGCGCTGCTGGGCGAGAAGCTAAAACTGGCAGGCAGCATAATGGACTGGGCAGGCCAGTTCGCAGGAACTAAGCAGTTCACGCGCCTAAGAGCCATAAACCCTTACGGATATATTGATGGTGTGTTGGTTTTTGGCTCTGGGTGGGGGCATCAGGCAAAGTATGAAGATTTCAGGGGTTGCCATGCCGGAACTTACGTTAATCGCAACGGAAACCTGAAGTACTGGGCTGGCTTCAAAAATCAGGGCGGTGTTGCGTACGGCTTTGCAACTCCAAAAGAGCTGGCTGGCAGGATGAACCACGAGTACTTAAGCATGCTCTGGCAGGCAATAGATTCGGGAAGCATTTACGATGCTATCAAAAGGGCTCATGGTTTGAGGTGAAAAATGGCGCGCATAAATATTTGTTTCAACTGCGGCAAAACAAGGAGAAAAATAAGGTTTGTTGCGCCTTATATTCCATCGTGCTACATGTGCACGCCAAGAAGCTGGGAGAAAAGGACTGCCTGGAAAAGCGGGGTGTTTGAAAAGAGCATATAAACTTACTAATAATTTGCCATTACTCGCCACCCTCCCGCAACCCTTTTATTCCCTCCAGCAGTCCTTTTTTCATGAAATACCTCTCAAAGTCCAACTATGTCATCGGCCTGAAATGCCTGCGCCACCTATGGCTGGCCTTTAATGAGCCGGACAAGCTGCCCGATATAGCCGAAACAACAAAGCAAAGATTTGAGCAGGGCCACATCATAGGCAAGCTGGCACAAACACTTTTTCCCGGCGGTGTGGACGCGCAGCTGCCGAACCAATTCCTCGAGTCAATCGAACGCACGAAAAAACTTCTTGCGCAGAGAAAAATCCTTTACGAACCGGCAATTGCGGTTGGCAGGCTCTACGCCCGCGCAGATATTCTGCTGCCAGTAAACAAAGACGAGTGGGATATTGTTGAAGTCAAAAGCTCCGCTAAGGTAAAGGAAGACCACCTGCACGATCTCTCATTCCAAAAATACTGCTGCGGAAATGCCGGCCTGAAAATCCGCAAGTGCTTTCTGATGCACATAAACAACAAATACATAAGAAACGGCGAAGTTGAGCCAGAAAAATTATTTGTAAAAGAAGATGTTACTGATGACGCTGAGAAGGCTGGCAAGGGAATAAAAGACCGGATTGAAATGATGCTGAAAGTAGTTGAAAGGAAGTCCGCGCCAAGCGTCAAGGATGAGCGCTGCTGCAAAGGCCCGAGCCACTGCGATATTGGCTGCTGGGATTTCCTGCCAGACAATAATATATTTTACCTGCAAAGAATTGGCGAAAAGGCGTTTGAACTTTTTGACACTGGTGTTATTAACATAAAAGACATTCCGGAAAATTATGAGCTAAATGATAAGCAGGCCATCCAGCGAAAGTGCGCGAAGACTGGCCAGCCGCACATAGAAAAAGAAAATATAAAAAAATTCCTTGCAAAACTGAAATACCCGATTAGTTTTCTGGACTTTGAAACATATTCAACAGCTATACCACTTTACGACGGGCTGAGGCCATACCAAACCGTTCCATTCCAGTTCTCTATGCATATCATTGAAAAAGAAAATGGCAAGCCAAAACATATTTCATATCTGGCTGAAGGATCTGAAGACCCCAGAAAAGAATTTTTGGAAAAACTGAAGGCTGGCCTGCCGGAAAGCGGCAGCGTAATTGTATACTACAAAAGTTTTGAGCAGGGAAGAATTGAAGAACTTACAGAACTTTTTCCGAAATACAAAAGCTGGGCAGAGTCAGCAATAAAACGAATGGCCGACTTAATAATCCCATTCACTGAATTTTATTATTATAATTCGAAGCAGGAAGGTAGCGCCTCCCTGAAGGCAGTCCTGCCTGCACTCACAGGAAAAAGCTATAAGGGGCTTGACATTGGTGAAGGTGAGACCGCATCGCTCAGCTACGTTTACATCACACACGGCGCGGACGGAAAGAAAGCAACGCCAGATGAAGTTAAAAAAATCAGAAAAGACTTGGAAATCTACTGCGGGCAGGACACTGAAGGAATGATTTGGATTCTAGACGAGCTGAGAAAACTTGCTTGACTGCGGCCACTGCAGGTGGGCAAGGGAAGCAGCTTAAACTTTTAACATACTGCTGACCGAAACCTTTATAAATAATTATGTGTATTTATGTGTATGAATATTTGGATTAGAGAGCTGGAAAGGATAAATCGAAAGTTCGAGCCAGCCTCACGGCTAAAGAACCCGGGCAGCCTGGAGTTTGCGGCAGAACATGCCTCCAGAGCAACGGACTGGCGGATGCAGCTGGCCTACCTGCTGCGCGCAATCTTGGTGGACCACGCATTTGAGGATGGGAATAAGAGGACTGCGGCATACTTAGTAACGTACATCATGGAGCAAAACAACGCGATGCATAACGATGATAGGGTAAAAAAATTAGTAATCAAAATTGCAGCGGAAAATATAACACACATAAATAAAATTGCGAGGATGGTACAAGATGAAACTATATGATGAGGGACATTTCAGGAAACACGCAGCCTTATTTGACGCGCTTGCTGAGTATGACCGGACTGGCCGGGTCCCAAAGCTAAACTACAAGAAACGGATTGACATCACAATAGATGCGGCGCTGCTGAGAAAGCTAAAAGAATATTGCCGAAGGCATAATTTAAAACTGTCGCAGATGATAGAAAAGCAGATGAAGGGTTTATTAGCCAACTAAGAAATTAAAACAGAAAAAACTTAGTTAATACAAATAAGCAAGGGAAGTTTCTAAAGATTAAAGCTATTCAAGCGGAATCATTGCGTATTTGCCTTTTGGTAATTCGGCCCCGTGGCGTGAAGCTAAATCTGCAATAATCCCCTCATATACATCATACAGCGTTAGCAAAGTACGTGAAGCAGGTACAGTAACAAAATCCATGTGCGACGCATTGTTACCTAATCCCCTTACGAAATTATGTAGTGCTGCTTCCTTTGGAGCTCGCGCGATGCCATACGCACGGTTAAAAGTTTCTGAGCGCAAAACTTCCTCTGGAGTAAACACTCTTAATTCAAACTCGCGGCGCGGATGGGCAAGCCTGTTGTCTTTTGATAGCTGTGATTTTGTCTCATGCCCGGGAACTAAACCAAGTTGTTTTGCTGCTTGATACCTGCATAATTCTGCAGCCATCATTTCTGCGCAATCGTGCCGCAGCACCTCAGCATCACCCCATACGCCAAGAAAAGTGCCTCGCGCGTGTCTTAGCGCGGTGCCAAGGTAGATAGATATTGGATCATTTTGTATCTCTTTTAAAAATGCATCTCGATCTAGTTTATTATCAAAAGCCATACCAGAGCGATCTAGAATTTCTACTAGTGTTGACATATCAAGTGGCTGCATTTCAAGCCTAAAGCGTAGCCGTTGTCCATCAAACATAGATTACGCTTTGTGATTATGTTTATAAGCCTTTCTATATTGTTTAAATAAATGTGCTTGAAATGAGTTGGGGCCATACAAATTGCGGGCAGGCAAGCCTTTAAAAAGCGCAATATAGCTAACATGCTATGGGAATTGAGGTTGCAGCGCGCTTATTAGAATCGCATGGATCACAAAGAACAAGCATTCCTGACATGAATCTACCTTGCCAAGTTTATTCTTACGATCCTCTCAAGGACAGAGCTGGCCATGGAAAGTACGATCTGAACAGAGAACTTGGCGAAGCAGGTTTCGATTTCGCAGACTTTTTTGGTGCAGCTTTCCTGGAAGAACTTCTTGACGGCGACTATGTTACACCAACTAGTGATCTGCGGGGCAAGGCAGGCAACTCAAAAATAGGCGATAGGAAAGTTATCGCATCATTACGGCGCGGCCAAGCGGTACATTTTCAGTCCGAATCTGAGAAAGCAAGAATAACAAAACAACTAAAGCCAGGCATGGTAATGGTTGAACTGACGCCAGAAATGTTACGATATGAAGAAGTAATGCGCGCGCACATTCAGGCAGGACAAGCGATATTACTCGTAAATCCGCAGTTGCCAAGAATTTATGGACTGCTAATGGAAAAACCGCCGGCAGTACGACTTTTCAAAAATAATTACATGCTTGGTTCGGGAAGCACATAAATAACAGTAAATATTAAACCGCTGTAACACTAACTCGACACGCGTACGCCTTTGCTCGCATCTTCTTCTAATTTGCGCTGCAAATCTCTGTTGGCTTCGTCAAGCCTGATGCCCCACCAGTTCTGGTCTGGCAAAAGGGTTTTCTGCGCATCGTAAAATTTTCTATCGGCGCCGACAACAACTGTTTGCCCAATAACAAGGCGCGTAACTTTGCTTCCGGAGTAGATGAACCCGCCGGGCTCGCTACGGGCAAATTCTTTTACTTGGAAGAAATATTCATTTGGCTGCAAATTATATTTTTTAACCTGCTCTGCACGCAGTTGTTCAGCACTTTTTGGTTGTTCAATTCCAGCCATGATTTTCACCAGCACATAAACAATGCAAAATGTTTTAAGGATTTCGGTAAACAAAATTTTGAAATCACGCATAAACCGCTATGGCAAGAGTAGCTGCGCGGTCTTCCGCAGCATCAGAATAAAATGTTTCTATGACTGAAATTGACAGCTTGCCAACCCTTACTGGATTTTTGCCGCGGATTATTGCCCTTTTCCCGTCAACGTTAAGAATAACCGCGCCATCTTTATTCAAATTTACAAGCTTAACTATATGCGTATCCGCCTCATACGAACTTCCCTGTGTTATCATGGGCTCGAATGTGGCCAATGGCTTTTGCGCTGGCTTGGCTACCGCTTCACCGCTCGCGTTAATCGAATTTAAATATAAGTACAAAACTAATATCGCAAGGACTGCAATCATAAAATTTTTTACTTCGCGCGCCATATGTATTTAGTAAGATACAAAAATTTAAATAGATGTCTTAATCCGTGAGTAAAAACTCGGAGAGCAATGGCATATATTTCTCCCACCGCAAAACGGCCGGATACAACGTCGCCCACGGATGCAGAGCTTGAACGCCTGCTGGCTGGCAAGAAGCCAAAAATCCGTGTTGTCGGAGTGGGCGGGGCAGGCAACAACACAATAGCAAGGATGATCGAAATTGGCATTACCGGCGCAGAGATGATTGCAATAAACACTGATGCGCAGGATTTAATTTCTACTATCGCGGACAAAAAAATTCTAATTGGCAAAGAACTAACAGGCGGATTAGGGGCTGGCGCTGACCCAAAGGTTGGAGAGGATGCTGCAAAGGAAACAGAAAACGAGGTAAAGGAATCACTAAGGGACAGCCACATGGTATTTATCACGTGTGGCCTTGGGGGCGGCACAGGCACTGGCGCTGCCCCGATTATAGCAGAAACTGCAAAAAAACTGGGTTGCCTGACTGTGGCGGTTGTCACACTGCCATTCACAATGGAAGGCCACAAGAGATTTGAAAATGCAATGCATGGCCTTGAGAAACTCGAAGGAACTGTTGATACATTGATTGTTATCCCAAATGACAAGCTAGTAGAGCTTGCCCCAGATCTGCCCCTGCATACTGCATTCAAGGTTGCAGACGAAATTTTAACAAACGCAGTAAAAGGCATAACTGAGTTAATCACCAAGCCTGGCCTTATCAACCTTGACTTTGCAGACATACGCGCGGTAATGACTGGCTCAGGAGTCGCGATGATCGGCGTTGGCGAATCTGACACCGAAAACCGCGCAACCGAAGCGGTAGAAAAAGCAATTACAAATCCTCTGCTGGACGTTGACATTGCAGGCGCGACTGGCGCGCTGATTAATGTTTCCGGCGGGCCAGACATGACACTTGACGAGGCAAAGAAGGTCGTCGAAGCGGTCTCGAGTAAATTAGACGACAAGGCAAACATCATCTGGGGGGCACAGCTCTCCCCAGACTTACAGAACACAATACGGGCAATGCTTGTCGTAACTGGCGTTAAGAGCCCACAAATATTCGGCCCGAAACGAACTTACTCCGATAAGAAGAAGCAGGAACTGAGCAAGGACTTGGGGATTGAGTTCCTAAATTGAACATCTCAGACTAAAAGCTTTTAAACCTTAATTTTTGTGTAAATATGTTTTCAAATGGATGATTTACAAAATCAAGAGGGAGTAGAACGGGAAGCAAGCCAGGAAAGCAAGCCTGCCCCAAAACTGGAGCTTCCAAAGATTCAGATAGAAGGCCTGCCAACCGGCAAGATAATTAATAAATTAAAGGAGTACAGGCGCGTACTGCAAATCACAAAAAAGCCAGACATGGAGGAATTCAAGACAATTGTCAAGGCCTCCGCCATCGGCGTTGCAATCCTCGGTGCCATGGGCTTTGTGGTAGCAATAATTGCGCAGTTAATAACAACATAATAATGGGGCTTTACGTAATACGAACGGCAATCGGAAAGGAATCACAAGTAATGGATTTTATCGCCTCAAACGCAAAAAAAGTTAAGGGCATTCGCAGTGTCCTGTTCCCCCATGGCATGACTGGCTACATTATTATAGAAGCTGATGCAGTGGATTATATAAAACAAATTGCTATTGGTATCCCATATGTCCGCGGAATCCTCAGGACACCAACCAGTTATGATAAAATCGAGCATTTAATAGAATTCAAGCCGGAAACCATAGACATACACAAGGGCGATGTCGTAACAATCATAGGCGGGCCATTCAGAGGGGAAAAAGCAAAGGTTGTACGGGTCGACTTGCAGAAACAGCAGGTCGTACTTGAGCTTTTGCAGGCCGCAGTCCCAATTCCAATCACACTTGGCCTTGACTCTGTAAAGCTGGCCGAACGGGCTGGGGAGCAGCAGGAAGAGAAGAAAGAAGAGAACGAATGATTTAAAAACCGAATTTAAGAGGCGTTATAATGGCAAAAACAGAAACCTTCAATTTTATGGTACAAGGCGGAGCAGCTACGGCAGGCCCGCCAATCGGGCCAGCGCTGAGCGGCAAGGGCCTAAACATCGGCCAGATTGTAAAAGACATTAACGAAAAAACCTCAGGCCTAAAGGGAATGGATGTTCCTGTTAAAGTTAAAGTTGATGCTGCAGCCAAGAAATATGAAATTTCGGTTGGCTTGCCTCCAGCCGCTGCTCTTCTGAAAAAAGAAGCTGGCGTTGAAAAAGGCTCTGGCGCAGCCGGAACAAAGCCTGCCGGCGTTTTGAAAATCGAGCACATAATCAAAGTCGCAAAAACAAAGGGCGATGGCATGCTAAGCATTGACTTAAAAAAACAGGTTAAGGAACTAGTTGGAACCTGTATTTCATTGGGCATGAAAATCGAAGGCAAGAGCGCAAAAGAAGTTTTAAAGGAAATAAGCAAAGGCGTTTATGATTCTAAAATAAAATCTGCAAAAACAGACTTATCTGCGGAAGAGCTTAAACAATGGGAATCAGAGAAGCAGATAGTAAAAATAGAAATTGAACGAATAGAACGGGCTGCTGCACAAGCCGCGGCTGCTGCACAAGCTGCTGCGCCATCTGAAACTGCGCCTGCTGCCGAAGCTGGCAGTAAGCCTGCTGAGGTAAAGAAGGAAGCTAAGAAAGAAGAGAAAAAGTAAACAAAGCTCACGCAAGTTAAAATATACAAAACTCAAGTCATACAAATAACTATTTTCCCTTCTTCTGTTCGGCCTTTTGTTCTTGCTTTTGCTGTGGCCTGCCCTGCGATTTCAGCCGCTCAATCTCCTTCCGCTGCTCCTTCCACTCCTTGAAGAAACGCTCGCAGGTTTTAAGCAACTGATCTGCCGGAATAGAAAAAGTCATGGCTGCATCGTGCAGCAGCGCTTCAGTTTTTTGTATCTCTGCGATTGCCGGCTTGCCTGCCACAAACTCCAGCCTGACAATGCCATCCTGTATTTTCTTTGAACCAAGAATTTTTATGAAGCCAACGGATGATGTGTTCTTGCTGTGCGTTCCGCCGCAGGCCTCTACATCAATGCCAGGAATTTCAATAACCCGTATCTCTGCGCCAGGCACGGCGCCGCCCTGGTATAATTTAAATCCATGTTCTTGCTCTGCCTGCGCCTTCGGCACGACAGTTTTTTTAATTTGTGTCCCTGAAAGAACAATCTCATTTGCCAGCCTTTCGATTTTTTGCAGCTCTTCCTTCGTAGGTGTTGAGAAATGTGTCACATCAAGCCTGCCTTTTTCCTGCGTTAAGTCTGAGCCAGCCTGCCATACATGATGCCCAAGAACCGCGTGCGCAACCCCGTTAATTATATGGGCTGCGTCGTGATGTGCCATCAGCGCAAGCCTTCTGTCAGAATCTATTTTTCCAACTACAATCTGGCCTTCGCGGAAATTAACTTCTGGCATTTCGTGAAGTATGACCCTGCCGTATTTTTCTACGCCAACTACTGGCTTGCCATTTATTGTTCCGATGTCGCAGGCCTGGCCGCCGCCTGTCGGGTAGAAAACAGTTTTGTCTAAAATAATATAATTATTGTTTATTACTTTTATCACTCGCGCCTCAAACTCCTGCATGTATTCGTCACCATAGTAAAGCGCCTGTGTTGGCGCAATGCCTGCCAGCTCGGAAACAAACTGCGTTTTCGCCTGTGATTTTTTTGGCTCTACATGCAGCGAGGCTACCTTCGAGTAAAAGTCCTGTGGTATTTTTATTGCTGTGCCTGCCTTTTCCGCAGTTGCCTGCACATCCTCTGGCAGTATGCCCTGCGTATCATAAAGCTGTATAAGTTCCTCTTCAGAAACAGATTTTTTCTTTTTAAACAAGCCTTCCAAAACCTGTGAAATTTTTTGTTTTGTTTCTTTATACTTTTGCAACTCTATGTCTAATATTTTTTCCACGTCTGGCAGGAAATCCATGAGTTCTGAGAACATTGGCTTCAGGCCGACTTCTGAAAGTTCTTCGCCCTTAACTGATTTTACCTGCCTTGGCTTCGCGCCAGTCAACGCGCGGGCATGATCGCGTACTAGCTCCCTAAGATCTATTTGCCAGCCAAACTTTTCTGCCAGCCTCAGGGCGCGCCGCAATATAAACCGCAGATTATAGCCGCCGCCGGTGTTTGACGGCAGTGCGCCGTCGGACAAAGCGAACAAAAGTGTTTTTGAGTGGTCTAAAATTGAGTAAAATGCCTGCATTTTTTCTATTTCTGCCTTGAGTTTATCTAGCGGAATTTTGAGCTGCCGCGATATTTTCTTAAACTCCTCATCTATGTCTTTAATATCTTCTATGTTAAGCGCGCCAACAACCGCTATAAGTTTTTTCTGGATTTTTTCGTCAAATTTAATTTTTAACTGCTTCATCCATTTTTTGTCAACCGGATCAAATGTAATTTCGTAGGAGTTTGTTGTTCCATTCAGCAGCCAGGCCAGCCTTTCTAATCCCCAGCCAAAGTCCACAACCTTCAGGGGCAGCTCCTTCAAGCCAGATGGCGTGACAGCAAACTCCATAAAAACTGTTGTTAGTATTTCTAAACCGCGGCAGTAGACTTCGAAGCACGGGCCGGCATTGCCGCCGCCCATCCAGACCGCTTCTGTAAATGTAAGCTCTTTTGGTTTTATTCCGAGATACTCCAAAACACCAATCACGTTTCCAATATCTTCATCCTTCCAGTGCGTAAGATGCGCAGCCTTTGCAGGAATAAATCTGTGCTGGCCAATCATCACAAATCCGCTGTAATGCCTTGAAGTAACTCCCACATTCTCTATGTCATTGAACCTAAAACATGGCTGTGCGACAACAAGCGGGTTGGCCGGCGGGCGCACCTCGCCAGAAACCACAAACGGCTGGAAATCATAAATCGAGGCCTGCACAAACCATGTGTCATCCCTCCATCTTGCTAATGTGGGGTATCTTGGCAGGACCGTATATCTTTTGCTCGCGAAATACCTTGAAAACTCGCGCCAGGTGTCAACATAATCGAGCTTATTGTAAAGCTTTTTTCCAATAAATGAATAAGGCTCGCAGCTTGAGTCGCCGCAGAGTTTTCGCTTTGAATCCGGGCTCCAAAAAAACTTTTTGCACTTCCGACACTGCTTCCGCGCAAACCCTTTTTCCTTAAAAATCTCAAGGGCATAGTGCTTTTTCCAGTCGCGCTGAAATTCCCTGCCAAGCTGCTTCTTATCTAACATGCCGTTTTAGAGATAGAAAAGTATTTATTACTATGTGATTTCTGGGCAGAAGTTTCTACAACACCCATATAAACATATATAGTTCTATATATTGTAAATTAAGTATTTTTCTTATACGGGCGCCGCCAAGGCCATTTTGTTACACACATATAAAATTATATACTTTTATATATTTATTAAATTTGGTCATTATCTGTTGCTATCTCTTTTTTGCGGTACATCTGATACACAAAATAGTAAGGAACAATGGATAACACAGATACCAAGCCGATTGTTATGAAATATCCGCTAAAATTAAGTGTGGCCTGATCCAGATATATTTTTATCGGGATAAGATTGCCGAGCCTGCCGACGCCCAAAAATATTTCATACAATACGACAAGCAACGCATGATGCCTGCGCTCGAAGAAGTCTCCAAACAGGGCAAACAACATCATTGCAAACGCGCCGGCAATCCCTGGCACGATTGATGCGAATATCAACTGTGGCACATTAATGATAAATGCAAGCGCAAAAAGCCAGCCAGTCCAGAGTATCTGATTGAGTGCTGCGAAGCCGATGCGGTGGTGCTCAACTTCGGAAAACTTGCCGGCAACAAGCGATGCTACTGCAATTATCGCAGCAAGAATCGTGGCTACTATACCCATGTTCAGGAAGCCGCCGGTTAGCTTGTGCAGGAAAAGCGGATATGCTATCCAACTAATTTCTGTGAAACCATAAATCACGATGATTGCACCAAATATCCAGAGCAGTTTGTTTTTTGGTATATCAAGTTTGTCTGTTACTGGCTGGTGTTTTATAAAAAGCGATAATACGGCTGCAACAGCAAGTGAAATTATTCCAAATATAAATGTCGTGTTGAACTTAAAGAAATGTATGAGCGCACCGCCAAGGAATGGCCCTGCGATTGACGCCAGGCTAGGAACCGCCACGTATAATGCGCCGACAAGCAGGCCACGATGCTTAATATTAGAAAATCGAAATAGCATCAGATTGAATGCCGGCCAGAACATTGCCAGCGCAACGCCATTTACAATGCCAAGCAAAATAGGATTTTTTGTGAACATGAGAAGGGCAAAAAACAGGATTTTCAATCCAATGCCTGCAGTGATAAGCCTTTCGAATATGCTCGGAAAAAATCTAAGCATTAACAATGGAATCGAACCCAGCAGTATAAATTGCACTGCGTTCAGCAATATGATTTGATTTATGCTGAGCCCCAGCTCCAGATAGTAATTCGGCAGAAAAATACCTATGCTGGAATGTGCCAGAAAATAAAGCCCGCTAACCAAGCCTAAAAATATAAGTGATTTGTCAATCTTGCCGAAGTCCATGTAGAAGTGTTTTGCGAGTGGTTTTTAAAACTAATTACTTGCGCCGCATTGCCTGCCTTTGCATCTCGAGCAAGTCTTCCTTTGTGATTTTCTTTTTCTCTTTTATTTTTTCTATTGTCAGCCCTTCGGGTATCTCCACGCCAAGCTCTGCAATAGGCCTCGGCGAAATGGCAGACCACTGTTCCAGCAGGCCAGACAGCTCTGTGTTAACAGACTCTATCTGAGGTTTGAAAGCAAATATTTCTTCCTTCATTTTTTCTTTCTGCTCTTTTATTTTTGCGATTTGCTCTGACTTCTCTGTGAGCTGCCTGAAAATTTCAGAATTCTGCTTTGCAGTCAGCTGCACCTCGCCATGGACAGCATCCGCATCAGCCTTTTTAATGCGCACCTCATCACGGAATTTTTTATAATCGGTATATTTCTGCTCGCCGGAATTTATTTCTGCGAGCTGGGCCTTAAGTTCCTTGAGCTGCACCATATATTTCTTTTCGCGCTCAAAACTCAGGGCTTCGGTTTCTATCGAAAACTGGATTGCTGCTATTTGCTTCTGCAGCTGCTGCGGCGATTTTTTTGGTTTGTTATCTGCCTTTGGCAGGCCATCACGCATGCCGCCGAGCTTTTTAAATAACTCAGAAATTTCTTTATTCAGAATTTGCCTTTTATCTTTCAATGTTTTTATTTTTTCGTCAATCTGCTTTTTCTGGTCGCGCAGGGCCTTTGCTTCCTGTATAAGCACGTTCAGATGCTTATCAAACTCATCCCGTTCCTTGTATTTCGCGTCCTTTTGCGCGCCTATCTGCTTTAGTTGAGTCGTAAGTCTAGCTATGTCAGCCTTCAATTGTTCTAGTTTTTGCTGTTCTCCTGCTTGCTCGTCCATGAGTGAGTGAAGTTCATGCCAGTGTGCTGCAACGTTTGGTGTCCTTATCCGAACAATGCACCAAGGCCTGCAGCAGCGTCTTCAGCTGATACTTTCTTCTCCTCTTCCTTTTCTTCTTTCTTTTCTGCTTGTGCCGTTGCGCCAGCAGCAGGTGCCGCAGTAACCAACGATGCCTCTTTTATTACTTTATCTATGTCAACACCAGACAACGCAGCCACAGTAGCTTTTATTTTTGTTTCTTCTGTGTGTGCGCCGGCTGCTGACATGACTTTTTTCAAGGCATCTTCTGTTATTGCCTGCCCTGCCCTATGCAGCAACATTGCAGCGTATATTTGTTCCATCTTTTCTCCTATTGCCCAGCTTGCGCTGGTTGAGCATTAACTAATTTTTCAACCGCTTTTGCCTCTCGTTCCGCTTTTCCAAGCAAGTACTCAGTAACTTCTGCTGTCATAATTTCCCTTTCAATGCCTAGCTTGAGAGCGTCAATATATGCTTGCTTTATTTGTTCTATGAATTTTTCTGCGTCTATGTCAAGCACGTCTGCTAAGTATAAATCCTGGCCTTCCAGCGCGGCTACTAAGCTCACGCCTATTTCCATTGGCGTAACGCCCAGCTTTGCCAGCATGCTTGCTGCTTGCGAAGTTACAGCATCGTTTTTCTTAACTAACAGCGCGCGCTGCTGTATCTCAATTTTTCCGCCAACAACTTTTGCTTTTATTTTTAGCTGAGCAAGTTCAGTAAGTATCGGGCCCGGCGTAAATGGAGTTGGCCCTGTTTCTATGTAAATATCGCTTGGCGAAGTCTGGCCTGGCTTTGCTGCCGCGGCCTGCCTGTTTTCTTTCAGGGATTTGAAAAGCTCAAACGCTCCCTTATTAGTAAATATGAGCGCTGGCTCCTTGCCAACATGCTTGGCCATCTCTTTTACCTTAGCGCTCTTGGATTTTTCTATTGCTTTTAATATAAATATTTTCCTGGCAAAAATAAAATCAACCTCGCCGCGCAGTTTCTTTCGCACCTTCTGCAGCTCCCTTGCCGGCAGGTTGGAAACATCAATCACCGCAGAAGTCTTGTACGATTCAAAGGCCTTTCTAATTTGCTCTACCTTCGATACCTTCCACTCTGCAACCTTTGATTCCTTACGCATTTTCCACCCTTACCGAAGCGCCCATCGTAGTCTTGATGCGGATATTTGCTATGTTGTGCTGCGCCCTCGGGAATTTTGATTTGAGTTTTTCGTAGATAACATTAAGATTATCTGCCAGCTGTTCATCAGTAAATTTTTCAGAGCCAATTGCGCAGTGTATGACTGGGGCTTTTTTTATCGCAACTTTTATTGTGCTTCTCAGGTTTTTCACGATTGGCTCAATATTTGCCTTTGGCGGAACGATCTGGCCCGCCTTTGGGTTTGGCATCTTGCCGACCGGCCCAAAATAACGGCCAAAGGTTTTTGCGATTAATGGCATCATGTTAGCCTGGCCGAGGAAGTAGTCATACTCCCTTGCCAGCTTTTTTATTTTTCTCTTGTCTTCCCATTTTGGAAAATCATCTGAAATAATCGCTAAATCACAGAACTTCTTGGCCTGCTCGATTAACTCCGCGCCGACGATTGCGCATATTTTTGCGGGTTTGGCGCGGCCGTGGGGCAGCTGGATGAACTCCTCAAGCTTGCCCTCTTCCTTGTTTAAATCCAGCTCCTTGAGATTGAAGGCTACATCTATCGTTTGCACAAACTTACGCTTTTTTTCCTGAGCCCGAATCTGCTTAAGGGCTTCCAGCACTTTACCTTTGTCCATAATTCAACACGTTGCAGAGCAACTCCTGCCGAAGCAGTAACTAAGGCAGGGCAGGTGGGTTTTTAAGCGTTTCTGTAGCAAATAACCAATATTTACTCAACAAGGCGTAATAAAACTTATTTTACTTGCGAATATTTCTGCGGAAACATTATAAACCTGTAAGTTATTCTAAAACCATGGCCATAGACCTAGAGCAGTACCTAAAGCCAACCAAGAAAGGCGGAGTGCTTGTTGACAAACCGGAAAAACTACAGCATGCCATGCGTATGTCACCCCATGTGCAGTTCATAGGCATAAACAGCCTGAAACCGTTTCAGGAAGATTTATTCAAATCCAAAATAAACATCTTCTACAGCAAAATCCTAAAAAATTATTTCAACAACATCAGGTACTTTGCCGCGGAAATAAAGCTACATGAAAAGAAGGCGGCTGGCCGGCAGAAACATTCCATACACTTAAGGCTTGCCCTGCCAAACAAAACCTTCAGCTCGGAGTACGCGGGCTTCGACTTGGATACACCGCTCTCCCGCGCGATTAAAGCGCTGGAAACAGAAATTGTGCGGCACAGGGAAAAAACCCGCGAGCGCCGTGAAGATTTTGACATAGGCAGAAAGCAGGCCATGCGCAGGGAATTTTCCGAAAAAGCGCGCGAAGAAAAATTCGAAGGCATAAAAGAACGCGGAGCAAAGGTGCGTTTGAGTGAAAAAAATAAGAGGAGATAAAAATGAGTGGTTGCAGCTGAATTAAGGTGAAGGTATGAGCAAAACATTAGTCATAATAGTTTTAATTTTAATCATTCTGGGCTTATGGTTCTTCCCTGCGCTGACAAAGGTTACGCTCTTGGGCGCGGCAAGTTATGTGAAAAGTTTAGCGGCGCAAGTTGGAATTCTGCGCTAGCCGCCTGCGCTTTTATATTGTTTTATGCCCAGGTTCCACAACATCAGCGAAAAGCCAAAGAAGGCGAATGCTACTACAGTAAGTTCAGCGATTTTTGTAAGTGATAGCTGTCCCAAAATTGCCATTGCCGGATAAAATGATGCCAAACCTATTGGAACTATAAATGTAAATACCATCAGCCCGAACCCGCCATAAATGTTAAGCGGGTAATCGCCCATGCTTGTCAGAGAATAAAAAAAATCCAGTAATATGAACGAGCGGACAACCAAAAATGCAAGGGATGCAATCATAATCTCTAACGATAATAAAAAAATCTGCGACAAAAACAAAATAATTAGAAATGCTGCCATGTTCTGAACGCTGAATGCAAGCCCCAGCTTGCCAGCCGCATAAAGTAAAATTGCTACGCCGCTGAATGCTGACGCCAAGCCGTCCAGCCTGCAGGAAGTTGCCAGCTGATAGAGCAGCGGATGTGTTGGCCGGATCATCTTCATATCAAATGTTCCATTGCGCACATCCTGAACTGTGTGTTCTGCAAATCTCCCAAAAATAGTCGATGAAATGCCAAATGCAAGAACGCTTATACCCTGCATTAGGAGAAGCTGCTCAAAACTCCAGCCGGGCAGGCCCTTTGAGTTAGAGTAAATAACTGCCGCAACAATTGGAAGCATAAAACTAAACAAGCCGTCAGCAACCAGCTTAATAATAAAATTCGTGCGATATGCAAGCTCATGCTGCAATGATATTGATGCAAAGTTCAGCCACACTTTTATAACGTTCATGTTCCAACCACCTCAAAACGCTTTCTCGCGCGCTGCCATACGTAAGAAATAATCGCAAGCAAAGCCAGCACCCAGATAATCTGTATTCCGATTTTAACCAAGCTTTCAGTCAGTGTGTATTTTTGAAGAAAAATCTGCGTGGGTACAAAAACCATGTATGGAAAAGGCAAAAACGCAAGCGCGGCCTGCACACCGGCAGGAAATAATGACAGCGGTATTATAACGCCCTGTAAAAAGTTCTGGATGCCGTTTTTAATCCTAAACAATCCGCTTGTTTTTGTCAGCCAGAATGCTAACAGGCCGAACAAATATGAAAAAGAGAATTTTAATACTAATGCAAACGCCAGCGAGATAAAAAACAGCAAGAGATAAACAGGTGTTGTTGTAACGCCTGCCAAAAAAATTGCGACTAACGCCAGCGGGATGCCCTGCAGGCCTGCAGCCAGAAGCTTGTAGCCAAAATGCTCAGAAAAATACATATAATACAAATTGAACGGCCGTATTACATCCTTGAATAGCGTGCCAGTGCGCACACCTTCAGTTATATCATTGTCTATGCCAGAAAATGTCATGTAATCAACTATCATTGAAATTACATAATAGCCCATCATTTGTTTAAAGCTAAAGCCGCCAATTATCTCTGTGCCTGTGTGGCTGAAAACTGCCCGCCAGATAAAATACCAAATTGCCAGATGAAACAGCGCGATTATGCCCCAGAAAGTTACCTCGAATCTGTATGCGAGTAGTTCCTTAACGCCGAGCTTTACCGCGCCAAAATATTTCATTTTCTGTAAATTTGTGTTATTATTTTTTCTATTGGCGGGTTTGTTACAGTTATGTCCGCCACCTTACAGTTTTTCATAATCCAATAGATTAAATTATTAACATATTTTGCCCTGACTTCAATTTTTAGATCTATTTTTGTTTTGCTTATCACCTTGCCCTCGTATTTGCCTAAAATAAATTTTTGTGGTTCCGCGAGTTTTACATCTATGAATTTTGTTTTTACATAATTCTGCTTTAAATTTTGCAGCGTACTGTCAAACACAATTTCTCCATGGTTTATTATGATTATATGCTTGCAAAGCTTTTCTATGTCGCCCATGTCGTGCGTTGTTATGATAAATGTTGTTCCCTGTTCTTGATTTAGCTTAACAATAAACTCGCGTATTACTTCTTTTGCGATTATATCGACGCCGACAGTAGGCTCGTCAAGAAAAACCAAATCTGGATTGTGCAGAAGCGCGGCAACAAGCTCGCAACGCATTCGTTCTCCTAACGATAGGTTCCGCGTCGGCGTTTTAATAATCTCGCCAATTCCGAGTATTTTTACCATGTAATTAAGCCGGCTCCGGAATTTCACATCAGGTATTTCATAAACATCTTTCAAAAAATGATATGTATCTAATGGCGGAATGTCCCAGGATAGCTGTGTCTTCTGCCCGAAAACTACCCCGACGTTTTGAAGGTAACGCTCGCGCGCTGTCCACGGATTAAATCCAAGGCATTTCACTTTTCCGAAGTCCGGATACAGCAGGCCAGACATCACTTTTATCGCGGTTGACTTGCCTGCCCCGTTTGGGCCGATGAAGCCGACGATCTCACCTTTTTGAATCTCAAAATCTACTCCCTTTAATGCCCTGACTTCCTTAAAGTTTCTTACAAAAAGCGATTTTATTGATTCCAGCAGGCCAGCCTCCCGCCGATATGTCCGAAAGGCCTTCTTCAGATTTTTGACGGTAATTATTGCCTCCTCCATATAAATCAATATTCGAGTTGGTTTTAAAGAATTGTGGTTTGAATTGCATATTTCTTGCTTAAAACGCGCCGGCCAGCACAACTCTGACTACGCATTTTATGCTTCTACATCGATTTGTTTTTTCATGATTTGCAAGCTTTCGGGCAGCGTGTGCAGTATGCCTTCTCCGAAAACGGAAACAAAATAATTTGTAGAAAGCCAATTATATTGGGGGCGCGGCGCCCGGCCGCGCGCATACTGAAATTCCTCGTGCGTTTGTGGTACTATTAATTGCGCATTAAGGCCAAATGTCTGTGCAACCAACAAAGCCGCCTCGTAAGTTGAATGTGCTGACCTGCCAGCCACATGATAAATGCCTTGAGTCCTGCGCGCAATTAAAACATCAAGCGCGGCAACTACATCATCAACAAATGTTGGTGTCATCTTGTTATCTGAAACTGCAGTAAACTGCTTGCCTGCATGCAATGTTTTTATTATTGTCCGCACTAAATCGCTTTTTCTGCCGAACCTCGCAACAAATGGAACTTCTATGCGCGCGATACACGCACCATTGAGTTCTGTTTGGATTGCCTGCTCGCCAAGATATTTTGTTGTGCCATACCAATTTATCGGCCCCAATGTGTCAGATTCTACATAGGGTTCGCTGCTTTTATCGCCCGCAAAAACATAATCCGTTGAAATATTAATAAATTTTGCACCAAATGTCCTGCATGCCCTTGCCAAGTACAGCGAGCCAAGTACATTTGTTTGGTATGCTGGACTATTCTTATCTCCGCGCTCTCTCTCGCAGGCATCAACGTCAGCCATTGCAGCGAAATTCACAACTACGTCCGGCCGCACCAGTTGTATCACAGATATAACTGAAGATTCACGTGTTAATTCAATCTGTGGCCTGTTAACCGTTGCGATTTTATAACGCGCCCCCATTAGTTCAACAAACCTATTGCCGACCATTCCGGTATTTCCAACTACCAAAACCTGTTTCATGATGTATGCATCTCACACCACAACTAGCTTGACCGTAAAACTTTTAACCCTTCCTAAAACTTAAATCTTAGCAAAATTATAAATTAAATAGGTATTTCCAGCACGTATTTTGCTGGCCTATTTGGCTTATAAGTGCGCCAAGTCCTTGGGTCTATATCAATTGGTTTTGCGTAAAATTCACTAATAATATCTTTATTTTTGTCCATAAAAATTATTTTTATCGGGAAAAACATGCCAAACATCCAGAACGGCCAGTAATCCTCGTGCGGCATTTCGAAAAACATATTTCTCTTTTTGAAACTAAAACTTAAGCCCTTTGAAATTTTCCACCAATTATCTGCAAGTTCTGCCTCGATAGTTTTATTTTTGTATTTAACTGCGATCATTTTACCCACACCGCATTCACTTGGTCTGTCCTCCAATCTTGTATTATTGCCGTATCTTTTGTTTCCAGAGCCGCGAAGCGGCGAGGCGCAGCTAAGCTCTGCTTAGATTGCGTAACCTTTGCTTTGTGCGCCAAAATTCCCGCGTAGGCAATCATTGCGCCATTGTCGCCGGCCAGCTCGCGGGGCACGACTTTGAATTTCACGCCGCGATCTTTTGCCATGCTTGCTAGCATCACCTGCAAGCGTGAATTGGCTGCAACGCCGCCAGTCAGCAAGATTTCTTTTTTATTTACGTGTGCGATTGCCCGCTCCGTCGCTTCTGTTAAAATTGCAAACACCGTTTCCTGTACAGAGTAACAAATATCGTGCAAGAACGTATCAGAAATTTTCCCATTATTTTTTTCTCGCTCATCTTTTATTTTTTTCTCCGCGTTTGTCAAAATCCCAGAAAATGAAAAGTCCATTCCCTTGATTGTATAATTCAGCGGAATATAATTTTTCCCGAGCTTGGCTAGCTCGTCAATCTTCGGGCCGGCCGGAAATCCGAGGCCGAGCAGCCTGCCAAAATTATCTAAAAAGTTTCCAACACCAGTGTCCAGCGTTTCGCCGAACACGCGGTATCTGCCGGCGGCGAATGCAAGTATTTGTGTATTTGCGCCGGAAACATAAAGCGTGATTGGATCTTTGAAGCCAGAAGTTTGCTTTCCGATTTCAACGTGCGCGATGCAGTGGTTCACACCGATTAACTGCTTTTTCAAAAGCTTGGAGAGCGTGCGGGCCATCACCGCGCCAGAGCGGAGCGTCAGGCCAAGGCCAGGCCCCTGCGCAAAAGCAATCAAATCAATATCACTCAATTTTACTCCGGAATTTTGCAGCGCATTCTTCAAAACAAACTCTGCAAACAAAACGTGATGTTCAAACGCTTTGTAGGGCCGGATGCCGCCGCTCTCTGTTGTGAATGTGGCCCTTTCATTCACTAAAACCCTTCCTCTTTCATCTACAATTCCAACACCAAACGTGTGCGCAGTCGATTCTATTCCAAGGCAAATCATAATATATTAGACCAAAAGATATTTATATACCTGACGTTGCTTTATGATATGGCACTAATTGAGAGATATATTATTATAACCGACGACAACCCGCACACAAATAGATATACGTTAGTAAAAACCGGCAAAGCATCCAAAATTTTACCTTTATTCAGAAGCAGATTGATTCCAGTTTTATAGTATCCAGTAGTAAAAAGCAGCCTTGTAGCTGGCGGAGCGATAATGTTTAAAACTGCAAAAGGTCGCACCACTATTAAAATAAAACGAATTGTTATGTTTAGATAATACCGTAGATTAAATTTAAAGTAAACTATTTTCACACCAAAAGAGTTTAAAAACTATTCTTCTACTCCGCACGATGACAGTAGCCTTATTTGATTTGGACCACACACTAGCAGAATTTACGCAGCCAAATTTTTTCGAGGACATAATAATAGAAATTCTGCGAACATCATTTAGCAGAGAAATTGATGTTGTCACTGCCCATAAAATTGTAAAAGCAGACACAGCCTACTTAGACAAAGAAGGAATACGATCTGCTTTCTGGCTGGAGTTTGACAAAAAATCTGTTGAGAAACGCTTGCCAGGCCTGCTGAACGGATCTGTCCGGGCCATGCCAGGGGCACATGCGCTTCTAACCGAGCTCGAGGCGCGCGAATATTATCTTGGTGTTGTTACAAATACTATAGCTGAGTCTGCAAAAATAACATTGGATTATTTATCGCTCGCCAGATATTTCAGCGCTGTTTCGGCAAACGATGGCAAATTAGTTAAACCAAATCCGGAGCCAGCCCTTCGTATTTTAAGGCCGCTGAAAAACATAGAATCTATTTTATTTTTTGGCGATTCCGGTTACGATGTCGGGTGCGGCAAGAGGCTGCGTGAGCTTGACTATGCCATCAAAATAATTTATCTGGAAAGAAACGGCGGCGGCAATAAGCACGGCGCAGATTTCTGTGTGGCCAGCCTTAAAGAAGGCCTAAATTTATTAGAAAAAGGTTTGATTTAATTACTGCTTCTTGAACTCAGCATACCCGCACTTTCCGCAGTGTGACCTGTCCTTATGTTCTGCCATGAATATAGCTGGCCCGCACTTAGGGCAGGTCTTTCCCAAACGCGTCAGACTCTCGCCACTGACCGTGTACTTCTTGTACTTCAGGACTGATTTTCCTTTCTTAACAGGTTTCTTAGCGTCTGCCATCTTACTTCTTCGCCTTGCCTACTGGCTTTTTCTTCTGGCCAGTCTCTCTGCCAACAACATATTTCGGCTCTCGCTTCTGCATTTCTTCCTTTGACTTGTAAAGATTTGCAAAGAGTTTTGCATTTGTGCCGAGCGTTGCCGAGAATTTTTTAATTATTAGCAGTGATTCATCCGCCCCAAGTTGCGCGGCCAGCAATTTTTTCATATCCTTGCGTTTCGGCGTTATCTCATTCGCAAAAGAAACAGATGCCTCGATCTCGATGCGATTCAGCAATTTGTTTTCGTGTTTACTCAAAATTTTAAGTTCCATTTTAAAATTATAGTCTTATTGCGTGCTCTCCCTTGTCAATTATTTTCATCTTCTTTGCCAGCTCAGATTTTTCTGGGTCCAGCACAATGATGCGGCCCTTCCAGCTTTCCGAGAGCTTTGCATCTGGGTGGAGCGGGCATTTGTCGCCCGTTACTAATTTCTTGCAGATTTTACAAGCTAGCTTTGCCATTTATTTCTTCTCCTTTTTCTTTTCCGTTTTTTCTGCTTTTTCCTCTTTCTCAGCTTTCTTCGCGGCCTTTGCCTCGCCTTTTACAAGATCGTCAATCCATTCCTGCTTGCCAAGGTATGGCTGTCTCATCGTGAGGCCGATTTTTGGGCCTTTTGGGTCGCGGAATGAAACTGCAATTACCCTTGCCCTGACTTTATCGCCGACCTTCAGGATTCTGTTGGACTGCTTGCCCTGCAAAGCCCCAGATTTGCTAAATGATACAAAATCATCCATTGCCTGTGAGACGTGAACCATGCCCTCAAACGGTCCGAAGTCGACGAACGCGCCGAATTTTGCTATGTCTTTTATGTCGCCTTCCACGAGCTCATTGATTTCAGGCAGATAGTGGATCGCAGTAAATTTTGACCTGTAATATGCTGCGCCATCGCCCGGAATTATTACTCCCTCGCCGATTTCATCCACAGCAACTATTGCTATGACCATGCCGAGCTCAGGGTTTGGCTTGCCCTCATAGTCTGCCTTCAGCTGGAGCGATATGGCTTGCTTGAGCTCCTCGCCGAACAATTTTGGCTCAATTCTGGCAACGCCGTCTATTTGAGAACGGTAATACATATGAATAGGGCGGAATGTGATGATTTAAAAACCTTATGTTTATGAAAAACGCGCAAAACCCCGCGCTTCAGCGCGAGGGATAAAAGCGCGTTTTCCATTCCTTGAACCCGCCCTTCTGGGCGAAGCGCGTAACCAGAGAAAATTCCTTTGGAATTCGCATAGTGCGTGGAATAGCGCTGAGCAGAGGGTTCAAGTTATGAAAAAATCTATGCCTTTGCCTGCCTGAACTTCAGGGCGGCCAGCTTGACTGCCCGCTCGGCCTTTTTCACATCAGAAAAGCCCATTACCAAGGTGTGCGATATTTTGTAGTGCTCAAAAAAGTATTTCATGCTTCCAAGCTCTTTTTCCTTCAAGTCAGATATGTCTTTGAGCTTAGAATCGCGCGGGACACAAATTGCCTTGTAGTCCTCCTTTGCCTCATCAAGCATGCGCATCAGGCCGATTAGTTTGACTTTGCATCTCTGGCCGGCCTTGACAGCTGGCCCCAGCAGAATGACATCATAAGCATCTCCATCCCCTGAAATCGTGTTCGGGACAAAGCCATAGTTTACCGGAAATTTGTAGCCTGCCGGAAGCTTTTTGTCAAGCACAAGCTGGCCATCCCTTAACTCGCGCTTTTCGGTAGCTCCCTTTTTTGTTTCTATGCATACCTCAATTATCATGTAATACTAAGGCAGTTTTTAATTAAAAACCTGTGTTTATACGCAGCAGTAGATTACTTTTTAAGGTTTACCATTCCTCAATTAGCTTTCCCTGCCTTAAGTAATAAACAGACACACCTTTTTCCCGCAGTGAAAATTTCAGTTCGACATCGTTTGTAAGGACTGCCACATTGTTCTTCTGCGCCCAGTCCGCGATCGCCTCATCAGTCGGGCCGGCCAGCATTATCGGAGAAAACTTCTTGTTGCGCAGAATATCCAAGGCAAGGTCGGCAATTTCGCGGTCTTTCTTTTTCAGGGAATTCGCTTTTAATTTCTTAAGCTCCTCCGAAACCAAATTTGGGACAAAGATTTTTATCGAGCCAAATTTTTCTTTTATAGCTTCAACTATGTCGACCTTGTTCTTCGCGCCGTAGATTAAAATGTTAGTATCTATTACAATTTGCATGTATAGAAAGCGATTTAAGGGCTTAAATGCTTTGTGCTTTATGGCTAACACAAAATCGGCTCGCGTGAGGCAGGATTATGACATTTCCGTGGACAGCCATAACTAAGCGAGAAGGCCTATTTTCTTAACAGGCAGGTTTTTATTGTTGGGATTCTTGGGTTGGATATGGTAGATATGGAATTTGAGGACGGAAAGCATCATGGGAATAAAGGAAAGCGCCTTTCTGAAGAAACGAGAAGAAAGATAAGTGATACCCACAAGGGAATGCGCGCTTCTGAAGAAACCAGAAAAAAATTAAGTGAATCTCATAAAGGAAAAATAAGTGGGATGAAGGGAAAACATTATTCTGAAGAAATAAGAATAAGAATGAGCTTGGCGCAGAAAAAAAGATTTGCTAATCCTGAAGAGAGAAAAAGAGTTAGTGAAGTGTCTAAAAAGACCTGGGCCAATCCTGAATTAAGGAAAAAACTAAGTGATATTAGTAAGAAATTTTATTCGAATCCTGAAGCGAGAAGAATGTCAAGCAAAGCTCATAAAGGACAGCTCGCTTGGAACAAAGGAAAAACAGGAATTTATTCTGAAGAAACTAAACGAAAAATTGGTTTGGCAAGTAAAGGAAGAAAATTATCCGAAGAGCATAAAAGAAAAATAAGAGAAAATGCGCACATAAACCAAAGTTTTGGTATGAAAGGTAAACATCATTCTGAAGAAACAAGAAGAAAGTTAAGTCTATCCCATAAAGGACAGATTCCAACAAATTTAGAACAATTAAGGCGAATTAGTATGGGGCATAAAGTGAGTGAAGAAGTAAGAAGAAGAATAAGCCTTGCAAATAAAGGTAGAAAACATTCACAAGAATCAATAGAAAAAAATAGATTAGCTCATCTTGGGAAGCCTACTTGGAATAAAGGCAAGAAAATGCCCGAAATGTCCGGCGCAAAGCACCATATGTTTGGTAAAACCCATTCTAAAGAATCGCTTAGAAAAATGAGCGACTCTCATAAAAAGCAAATGGCTAACCCCGAATTTAGAAAGAAATTAAGTGAAATTCATAAGAAAAGATTGTCTAATCCTGAAGAAATGAAAAGACAAAGCGAAATTAGTACTGCAACGCTTTTAAGATTATATGAATCTGGAACTTTCCCACGCCAAACAAATACAAAACCCGAACGGCAGATAAAAGAAGAATTACTAAAAAGAGGATTTGTTGAAGGTGAAGATTTTATCCACCAATACAAATTTAATAATAAATTTATGTGCGACTTTTGTTTCCCTCAGCAGAAACTTATTGTTGAGGTTTATGGCGATTTCTGGCACGCCAATCCGCAAAAATATCAAGACCGAACTAAGCTTCACGCACATCAACTAAAAGATATTGGGCGAGATAAAGCGAAAGAAGCATACATAACTACGGTTGATAATCGTTCTTGGACTTACTTCGTTCTTTGGGAAAGTGATATTGAAAAAGATGTAGCTGGGTGCGTTGATAAAATCGAAGAAGTACTAAATAAGAAAAAGCTTTAAAGGAGTTTAAGCCCGCCCCATATCTGCTTGCATACATTTTTAATTGCATAATCTAATTAAAATTTCATGGTTAGTAAAAAAGAAAGAATAAAGGAAGATTATAATAAAAGTGTAGATACTTACGACTCCCGCTACCGCGAGATTCAGTTCGAGAAATTCCGGATTATGCTGTCTGGAATAGAATTGAAAGAGCCTGTGCTGGACTTGGGCTGCGGGACTGGACTGCTGCAGGAATTCTTGGGCAAGAGGGTAAAATTATTTGGCTGTGATTTCTCTGAGAAGATGTTAGAGAAAGCAAAATCGCGCGGCGAGATTGTTAAAATTGTAGATTTGAATAAGAAATTTCCTTACGAAAATGGTTTTTTTAATACAGTTTTATCTTTTACGGTTTTGCAGAATGTTAAAGATGTAAATAATTTTCTGAAGTAATCAAAAAGGATTTTGAAAACAGATGGGATTTTTGTTTTAACAACTTTGAAAAAAGTGACAGATGAAACTAAACTAGTAAAACTAATTGAAAGGTATTTTGCGATTCAGGAAATTACTGACTGTGAGGAAGATTTTGGATTTATGCTGAGAAATGAAAATAATAATTAATATTGCGGTTTAGAAACCTTTTTAACTTTTATGCTTTTTGTTATTCTATGATAAATGGACATCCATTGTATTACCTGACGCCGCCATTTGATAGCCTCGCGCCAAGCCAGCAAGCGGATAAATATCTTGCAGAAGTAAAAGAAGCCCGCGATGCATATTCTACTACTAGCTTTGTACATGGAACAGCGATTGGCATGGATTTGGGCAAAGCGGAATTATTATTTGCTAAAAGAGATGCTACTGACAGCACAGCCGCATCTGTTGATGTTTTAATTCGAAGCAAAGGTGAGCCATCTGCTCGCGTCGCAACAATATCTTTTTTTTCAAATCGACTATCAAAACAGCCCTTGCCGCGCGTAGTTATCAACGCCGATAAAAAAACTCGCGGTTTAGATGCCTTGCTCGCAGCAATGGGTACGCGCGAACGCAGCGTTATAAGAAGCGATTTAATTAACAGAGCTGAAACTGTTTAGCTAACTATCCTACTCTTACAAAAAGCCTGTACCTATCTTTGCCATCAATCTCCAATCCCAACCCTCTTGGACGCTCGCAAGGCTCGCTAAGAGCGTTGGAGCGGAGAACCCTGCCTCCGACAAACCCAAGCCGTCGGCAGAACAAAGTACAATTAAAACAAATAAACTATCCTACTCTTACAAAAAGCCTGTACCTATCTTTGCCATCAATCTCATCCATTATCCTGTTTATAATCATCTTCTTGATGTCCGCAATGGCTGGCACGCGCTTCTTTACATCCTCAAAATTTTTGAAAGGCTCTTTCTCTCTTTCCCGCAGCAGTTCCTCTGCGTGTTTCTTGCCAATGCCCGGCAAAAGCTCAAGCTGGTGTGCCCGCAGCGAGAGCGGCCCAGATTTGTTTATGAAATCTATGAATTTGGCCTCGCTTTCAGAAACAATCTGGTCAACTATGGTCGACATTGTTGATTTTGATGTCTGAGTCAGCTTATTCGGAAAAAGCGCGGCGCGGATATATGAGATTTTGTCCCGCTTGCCTTCGCCAATGTAAACCTTGTCAAACGGCCTCAGCTCTACGCCTTCCTGCGGCACAAGTTCCAAAAGTGTAAAAAATCCCTCTCCTAATGCCTGTACTATTGGCTCTTTGCGATGGAGCGGCCTAGGATCGTCTGCGTACCCGTGCTTAAGGTAATCAAGCACGATTGCATTCTCCTCTCTTGTCCGCTGTCTATGTGGTTGTTCCATGTTTCTTTTATTTTATTAGCTACCATCGCTTTTGCTTGGTTTATTTGTATAGTTAAGAATATAAAACTTTCTGCCCGAGCCATACATATATATTTATATAAAATTATATATCTACTTCTTAAACGTCTTGCAAATCTCGGCAATCTTCTGGAACTGCTCTGGGCTTAGATTAGTCTTGGAGCCGGCAAACACTGACTTCAGCTCGGCCAAGTCCTGCGGAAGCAAATCTATAATCTGAACAATATGCTCGTTTGTCAGCGTTGCGATATCCAGCGCGCGGAGTTCCTCGCGCAGTTTTTCAGCATCGTCATCTTTCAGCCTTGAATTTGCCTTTGCATAATCGAGAACTTTATTCTGTATGTCTGCGCGCTCTTCTTTCTTTCCGATGGCCTGCAGCACCTTCGCAAGCGCTGGCAAGTGCAAGGGCTCCTTGTTAACTAGTTTTAGCTCCATGTTATAATTTCCTTAAGTGGACTGCATTTGACAGGAATATTTTCCTGATGCCACCGTCCATGATCGCGACTCTGTAAACCCGTCCCTGCATGCCAACCACTACACCTGCGCGCCCTTCATACCGCGGGTGCGGCATTCCCTTGTGGACTGCAGATTCTATATCTATCATGACTCTATCGCCTTCCTTAAACTGCTGCATCAGCCTCGTAAGCGATATCTTGCCTCTGCTGCGCGGACTTCGTGATAGCGTCCTTCGTGTTCTTGCCCTGAATCCGCCGGCTCTCTGTACCATTTTAATTTAAGGAAATTAACTGGATTTAAAAGCTTTTACTGCACACGATTTTTGGGTGTTTTTACTTCAGCAGTTTCTTTGCTTCCTTTTCTAGCTTTTCACGGGCCTGCGAAAGTATGCTGGACTGGCCGGCCATGTATGCGCGCAAGGCCTCACGGCAAAGCTCTTGAATGTTCTTGTAGCCCATGTCCTTCGCAACCTTCGAAGCGTTCTTGTGCAGTTCTTCTGGCAAACTTAACAAAATGTTTTTACTCATATTTATCACCGGAGTGTATAAATGTATATAAAAAGATATATAAAACTATCGGTCACAGATGATGGTTTGCTTATTAAGGTTTCGAAAATCTTTTAAGGTTTTACTTCTTGAGTAATTTTATGGCAACACCAATAACAAAAGCCCAAAAACCTGCACTCGAAGAAACGTCCAGCAAGCCAGCCCATGAACATTTTTCTTTCGTGCCGCCGAAGCTTGACGCTGTTTCTTACGTGAAAATTATGCAGGAAAGATTTGGCGAGCCAATCGCCAAAGAAGATAATTTATGGAATGGGGCGTTTGGCCGAACATTTGCCAATGGAAAAGATACATACACTTTCTGGCATGGCGGCAACAGCTGGAGCCCAGAATCTGTAATCATAACTGTGAAGCGCGACAATTCCATGCTTGCCACATTGCATATCTATCTGGCTTCTCGCAACAAGCCCATCGGTCCGCATGGAAATTATACTATTGACGTAGCAGACATCAGAGTCTCCGACCAAAACTGTACGCAAAAGGCACTAAAAACAATCTTAAAAAATATCGCTCCGCCAGGTTTAGAAGCAGTTGTAGCTGAAGATTAAATTGGCATCTGCGGTAGCTTGCCACCAAACATTTTCATCATTTTCTGCATCTGTTTCGGATTGCCCATCATCTTCATTACCTTCTTTAGCTGGCCATGCTGCTTGAGCAAGTCCCTGACGTCCTGCTCTGGCCTGCCGGCGCCCTTTGCAATCCGCTCGATCCTGCGTGCAGAAATTACTCCAGGATTATCTTTTTCTGCAGGTGTCATTGAATCCATAACAAACTTCCACACCTTCATTTTTTCTTCCTGCACGCCAAGCATCTCCTTCGGAATGTTCGCCATCCCCATTCCTGGAATCATATTCATGATTTGCGACAGAGGCCCCATTTTTTTCAGGGCTTCCAGCTGTTGATATAAATCCGTAAGCGAAATGTCACCCTTCATCATTTTCTTGCCGAGCTTTTCCGCGCTCTCCTCAGAAATTGCTTCCTTTGCCTTTTCGAGCAAAGACTCTAAATCGCCCATTCCCAGCAAACGAGAAACAAAATTCTTCGGCCTGAATTCCTCTAAGTCCTCGATATGCTCGCCAAGCCCGATAAACTTTACTTTTGCATTTGTTGTGGAGCATGCAGTAAGCGCGCCCCCGCCCTTTGCAGTGCCATCTAATTTTGTAACAATCACGCCGCCGACGCCAGTCGCTTCATGAAACGCTTCCGCTTGCCTCCTTGCAGCCTGCCCGATATCGCCGGAAATCACGAGCAAAACATGCTCCGGCTTAATCACATCGCGCACGTTTTTAATTTCAGAAATTAATTCCTTGTTCAATGCATCTCGCCCAGACGAGTCAAAAATCACGACGTCAAATCTCGAAAAGTCCGGCTCAAACTTTTTTATAATCTTTAATGGGTCCTTCTCATCCTTGATCCCATAAAATGGAACTTTAACTTTTTCAGAAAGCTGTGAGAGCTGTTCGTACGCGGCTGGCCTCCAGACATCAAGCTGAACAAGGGCTGGCTTTAGCCCCTGCTTCTTAAAATATTTTGCCAGCTTTCCGGCTGTCGTCGTTTTTCCCGAGCCGTACAGGCCAACTAAAAGTATTTTTGTCGGCTTGACTTTTGCCTCAAGCCTGCCTTCCTCTGCGCCGAGGAACTTTGTTAATTCTTCAAAAACAATATTTATCGTGTGCTCCCTCGCAGTCAGGGTCTTCGCAGGCTTCTCAGCAAGCGCCCGTTTTTTAATCGCTTCAGAAATTTTTGTTGCCAGCTCTACATTTGTATCTGCAGATATCAGGGCCTTTCTTATCTCTGATACTAAATCGTCAATTAGCTTTGGGTCTACCAACGACGCCCTAAACACCCTTTGCAGGGCGCTCTTCAGCGAGTCTGAAAGCTTGTCCAGCACCATATCACAAGATACGATTTAGAAGTTTTAAATGCTTGTGGTAGAAGAATTAGCCGTTACTGCCCTCAATCTTAACCATTGCTTTTATGTTAGATTTTAAATAATCAATTTTATCTGATGGTATGAGTGCTATCTTGCCGGCAAACCCGATTTCAGCTATGACTTTATCAGAAAAGTTATGCAGGCAGGCATTGTTCGATTCATTTATCAGCGCCACAATTTTAGCTTTTGTTTCTTCTGGCAAGCCGAGTGAATTAAGCTTTTCAAGCAGCTCACGGGAAAAACCGCTCTGCCCAGCTAAGTGAAGCCCGGCTTGTGTTTTATCTAGTTCTGCCATGCATATATTCATACAAAAAGAATTAAAAAGGTTTTGCAAACTAAATGATCTTGCTGATAAATTCTTCTGGGTTAAATTCTTTCAAATCCTTGTATTCCTGGCCGACGCCTAAAAACAAAACTGGCTTGCCAATCGCATGCACCGCGGACATTATCGCGCCGCCCTTCTCATCAACATCAACCTTAGTCATGATTATTCCGTCTATGTTTACTGCGGCATCATAGTCTTTAATTTGATCAACAACATCATGCCCTGCGATTGACTCCCCAATAAAAATAGTTATATCTGGCTTGGCAACACGTTTGAGTTTTTTCAGCTCATCCATCAGGTTTGCATTTGTATGCTGCCTGCCAGCGCTGTCTATCAACACGCAGTTTATTTTGTTTGCAGTTGCATGCTTAATGGCATCAAACGCAACAGCGGCTGGGTCAGAGCCGTACTGCTGTTTTACGACACGAACCCCGAGTTTTTTTGCGTGCTCTTCGAGTTGCTCTATGCTTGCCGCCCGGAATGTATCCGAAGCCGCGAAAACACATGAAATATTATTTTGTTTTAGATAATTAGCTACTTTTGCTATGGTTGTTGTCTTGCCGTGGCCGTTTGCGCCTACAAAAAGAACAACTGCTGGCCTGCCGGTTTCAGAAATCGTATGCACTGTATCGAGCAAGCTTATCTTCTTTGGCTCGTTCAAAATCAAAAACAAGACGTCTTTTAAGTCATCTTTTATTATTTCCCCAACATGGCCGCGGTTTATTGAAGTTCCAACTAAATCTGATTTAAGTTTCTCTTTTATTTTTTCCGCGATTTCTGCGGAAACATTATTTTCCAGCAGGCCAACCTCTAGGCCTGCAAAAATCTTATCAAAGCGCTCGCTGGAAAGTTTTGTTTCGGTTATTACTTTTGTTATTGACTCAATGAAGCCAACCTTCTCTTCTATTTTTACTAACTCTTTTGGTTTTTTGGTTTCACTCTTGGCCTCGGTTATTTCTGGAGATTTTTCAGCTTCTGCTTTGCCAGCAAATATTTTAGACAAAAATCCTTTTTTTTCCTGTTTAGTTTCTGCCGCTTCTTTTTTCTTATCAGTTTTAGCTGAATCCTTCGCCGCATCTTCAGTTTTTTCTACTTCAGCCTCTGCCTTCTTTGTAAAAGACTCTAATGCCTTCTTGAGCAAGCCAAACATAGAAATAGTTGTTAACTGAGATTTTTAAATTAATCTTTTACAAGTTCCTGCAGTTCGCCCTGCAGTTCGTTTGCCCGCTGTACGAGCAGCTGCAAATTCTGTGTGAGTTTTTCAAGTATTTCGGCGGACGCCCCGATTTGTTTTTGTATTAGATCTTTTGTTTCAGAAACAGGCTTTTTAACAAGAATTCCGGAGCCGACATTTACAAGAACTTCCTTTGTGTTTTTCAGCTCGGATTCGGCGTAGATTCCCATGCCAACGGACGAGAGAGACTTGCTTGGCTTGCCTGCTGCAAAATCGCCCAGCGATTGGCCGAGGCTTACAAGCTCCTGATTTCTATGCTCAAGCTTTTCCAGCTCTTCCTGCAGCTCTTTTATCTGTGCCTCGATCATCTGAAGGGCAACATATTTCTGCTGCAACTCTGCCTGCTTATCTGTTTTGTCCGTCTTGCCTGCCATGTTTCAACTCAGCTTATGCGGTTTTTAAAACTATGCATTAAATTCTTTTTATAAAACCCAAGGATTCGTCAACCCGCGATATTTCATAACCAGAGCTCGCGCGGCCGATTACAAAACCATTTGAATTTGCGATTATGCCTGTGCTTACAAACGGGTTTCCGAGATTTACTGTGCCAAGGCCTATTTCAAATCCAAAAACATGTTCTATTTTTTTAATTTCGCTGTCAGAAAGATTTGGCGAAAAAATTCCTCCGCAGTCCGTTACTATGCCAACTGTGCGCGGAGTTGGCAGGCCAGACAAATCCATCTGCACAAATTCCACGTTTGGGAATGCTTTTTTTATTTCAGCAACTGCCTTTTTATCATAAGCTTCCGAAATTATTCCTGATTTATTATTTAGTAAAATTGTATTGCCGAGCGCAGTGTGTTCCGTTTTAATCACGCTAACAGAAACATTTATTTTTGCTAAATTTGCTCTGAGGGTTTTAAGTTCATGCTCAGACACAATATCTGGCAGAAGAACAGTGCTGGAATTAGCAGCACAAAAAAGGCCCACTAATTCAGTGCCGTACAAGCCAATCTGAAACACCGGAACGCGCAGAACTTTTTCTATTTCTTTGATTTTTATTTCGCTCACTGTGCGGCCGACAAGGCAGAACTTGTCTGTTGCGATTCCAAATAAACCTATGTTAGAATTGCCTTCCAGTTCAGTTATCAATATATGCTTTTCAGAAGTCTCTGTTAGTGCTTGCATTTTACTGATTCATAGCAATTTCTTGCTTGCGTGTTAATTTTGGCGCTTTCTTTTTCGTTTCTTTGGCTGGCTCTTCTTTCTTTGTGCCAGCTGGCTTTTCTTTTTCGGCTGGCTTGGCTTCTGCAGCCGCCTCGGCAGGCTTTTCGCTAACTGTTTTCTCTGCGGCTTTTTCCACTGCCTTTGCCGTAGCTTCAGCCTTCTTTTGTTTATCGATGTCGCGCTTTGATTTCGCGGACAGCTCAAATAACTCTGCCTTTGCTGTCTTTTTTTCTTTGTCAACTTCGACTTTCAGTTTTATTTTTGGCGGCGGATTCTTTGCCCCGTGCGCCCAGACATACTCATTAATATATCTTGATAATGTAACTTCCTTGGCCTTTGTGTAGTGTGCAACCTGCTTCCTGATTTCATCCATCGCGCGCTTGCTCTTTCTCCATGTCGGCACTTTTATGAAGCCGCGCCTTAAATTAAGAATAAGTATTTGTTCTGCCATTTTACGCCTTAGTCCTTGAGCGCCTCCAGTCGCGCTTTTTTGATGTGACTCTGGATGGATGGATATGCCTCGCCCGCTTCAGGCCGAATCTTTTTGGCACTACCCAGAACGGCGCCCACCTTGTTTGTGAGCCTGCCTTTGCCAATCTTCTCTTTCTGCCGGACGGTTTTATTGTTGCCATTTTTTATTTCAGGATTCTGAATGTTTTTTTTGTTTTGCTCACCCGTTCAAGCAGGTGCCTTATTTGTTCCTCGGTTATTTTTCCCTGCAGCTGGCCTGCATTTGCAGACTGAATCAGCAGGGCTTCGATCTGCTCCGCAAGTTCCGGATGGCCTGCCTTCACAAAAGCCAGGCGTTCCATTGCTTCACGGGTCATAAACTGCTGCAGTTTTGCTTTGATTTGCTGTTTCTGCAGTTCTGCTTCCTGTTGCATTCTGATTTCTTCAGCAGCATCCATTCTACTGTTGCTTCGCTATTTTATCTGCAGCTTTTGCTAACAATGAAGTGCCCTGCGGTGTTATTACGCGGCCCTTGTGCACACCGTCTTTCTGATACTTTGAAAGGCCAGCCTTGTCAAGCTGCTGCAATACCTTTCTGATTATGTTGCCCGAAGCCTTTCTGAATTTTGGCGGCGAAACACCGCGGTTTCTCTTTCCGCCATATTTTGAGCGCAACTTTGAAACACCAACAGGCCCATCTTCATAGAGTGTTTTTAGCACAGAAGCCGCACGGATATAAAACCAGTCCGGGTTTACGGGCGGCCTTTGTTTATGCGCGCCAGTTTTTACGAATTGTGCCCACTTCGGCGCCTGAATCTTTCCCTTGAGCTGGCTGGCTATCTCTTCCGCTAGCTTTTGTGGCTGGACATCGAATATTGTTACCATTGTATCGATTAGGTCTTTGAAGTATGTTTTTAAAGCTTTTCGCGGCACCGCAGGGATGGCGTAGCCCTCCCCTCAGTGCAACGGTTCTCCTTGATCCTCTCCCAACCCGCTTCGGCGGAATCGCAACAAACAAGTTTTAAATCTTTCCACGCCTTTACTAATATGAAAATTGCTATTATCGGTTGCGGCATCACGGGCTCTTACTTAGGCTGGCGCCTTCGGGGCTTAGGCCACGAAGTAACAATTTTTGAGAAACGGGCCGAAATAGGCAAAGCTGTGTGTTCTGGCCTAATTTCTGAAAGGCTATGGAATTTTATCCCAAAGAAGGACGGCCTCGTCGAGCATGAGATTAGCGTTGCGAACGTGCATTTTAAAAAATGGAGCGGCAGATTAAAATTCCGGCAAAAAATGTTATTGATGTCGCACGCAGAGCTGGACAGATACGTCGCCTCGCTCGCAGAAAAGGCAGGGGTAAAAATTGTTTTGAATCATAAGGTCGACGAGCTTCCAACAATTTTCGACCGCGTGATCGGAACTGATGGCGCTCTCTCTGCTACTCGCAAATTACTTAGGCTAAAAGAACCGCACTTCAAAACTGGCCTGCAATTCTTTGTCTCGGAAAAAAATTCAGATAGTTTTGTAGACACCTGGCCAACCAAAAACGGATTTTTCTGGAAGATTCCGCGCGGCTCGCGGGTGGAGTACGGAATCATGGAAGAGCCAGCCGTCGCCAGAAAAATGCTCGACGAGTTTTGCGAAACGTTGGGAGTGAAGATTGAAGGCTTGCAGGCCTGGCCAATCCCAAGCGGAATGATTGTGTCTGATAATCCAACTGTAACTTTGTGCGGTGGTGATGCCTGCGGGCTGACAAAGCCGTGGAGCGGGGGCGGCGTAATCTGGTCGCTGACTGCCGCAAATATTTTGCTCAGGAATTTCCCGGACTTCGATAAATATCACAAAGAGCTGAAACGATTCTTCGGTTGGCAATTATTCAAAACAAAAGCAATCAACAAGCTCGGTTATTTCCTCGGGAATTACGCGCCATGGCTGCTGCCGAAGGAGAGGGAGATTGATTCAGATTTTATCTTATGAGTAAAATATACCTAATCCCCAAAAACAACACAGCCAGCCCGAGTGCAGGCCTCACACTCTCTTTCCAGTTCCGCAATCCAATAGAACTGACAGCAAGATTTATTACAAACAAAACCAAAAGGAGTTCAGTTGTCGCCCAAACTGCGATTGCGCCAGTAATTACGGAAAGTGGCAGCACAATTTTATTTGTTTGTTTCAGAGCGGAAAATTTCTTGATAACCGCATCAACCTCTTCTTTGCTCCATTCGTAAAGAAGAAAGCCAAGCGGGAATGCCGCGGCTAAAACTGCTGCAGTCAGAATATTAACCAGCAAATCCATAACATTTCACGCCAAATTTGGTTTATAATGATTTGTTTTGATTGGGATAGATTTATATAATTCAAATACGTTTTACTAATGTTCCAAAATAGAGGAAGGGTAAACCTGGCAGAACAGCAACCCATGTTGCGTCGTTCAGGTATTAAGATAGCAGGCCATGCTTGACTGACATCAATAAGACTAGGCCTCTTCGGAGACGCTTGTTGATGCACGGCTTCCGGGGCTTGCGGACTTGATATCTGGAACGGCCGCGAACTGTAGTGCTCAAGCGCCAACTTACAGGACGGACGGCATTATGGGATCGGACCGCTCCTGCCGGGGCCTAATTCCCCCAATCA
>JACQKZ010000017.1 GCA_016204275.1 Nanobdellati archaeon
GCCGGCAGCGCGCTAAATCGCTCCGTGAAAAGCGAGTGGTCGATCTCTTCCAATGTCCTTTCCGTACGAGTATAATCGCTAAAATCACTAATATATTCGTAAACTTCGGCGCGGCGATTTGTGTAATCAATTATTCTGCGATTTCTAAATAGTGTATACGTATCGCGCAACGAATTCTGATCAGATTCCCTATTATTAGCGTTGATGATAGTATTAAAGTCAAAGTAATTACTATCCGCGCTATCGTGAATGTCACTAACGCCAGAATTAGAAATATAATATATATTATCCATACCTTCTGAAAAGAGGCTGTTCCTTTTTTTCTTTCGCTGGCCTGCCTCTGCTCTCTCTTTGTCATAAATTTCATTAGTTGTTTTTTCAAATAATATTTTCGCACTGGGTTTGTTTTTTTGTTTCAGTTCTAGTGTGCGGGAATAAATAACATCAAGTGCAATGCACCTTAGGGCATCTTCTTTTGGGACTAAAATGCGCTGGCCCTGCACATCATGCGCGATGCATTTCTCAGCGTCAAAGTTTTGTGTTCTTGAAGCATAACTTCCGGGGCAGACATAATAAAATCGTTTTACATCAACGCCGGAATCGCTGGCTGTCATCTTCAGCCACAACCCAATTGTTGAGCCTGGTTTATTGAAATGGGCGATGTTAAAAATTATGCTTTTCCCATCGTACTGCACAGTCAGGTCGCTGACCTTTTTCTCAGACGAACGTGCTATGACCTGGTCAGTTTTCAGGATGTCCAGCGGATTCTGCGCCCGAATATTATTAACTAATAAAATTGTATCTTCCAGATCGAGCTCTGTTGTCCCGCCAGAATATTGCTCTGAAGGCTTATCTTCCAGCGCGTATTTTTTCTTTCCATCAGACAATCCAACGCTTCCATGGGAGCCGGCAAGCAGGAAAACTGCATCAAACGGCAGGTTAAATTTATTTTTCAGAAATTTTGCGAACAAAAATCTGTATAGCGCCTTTGTGCCGCAGAACACCTCGCCGAGCTGTTCAACTTCGTGCGGCCATGGAAATAATATACAATTGCCAAACGCGCGCGTGCGGCCCCACTCGTACTTGAAACCTTCTGTAACTTTTATAACTGCGCTGGCAATGTCTTCGAGAGATTTTCCGGATAAATCAATGCCCTTGGCTTTCTGTTCAAATAATTCTAAAGTTTGCTGCGGAACGCTATCTGGCCAAGCCATCACTCAAATCTTGGCGCGCCATTATAGCCAGTGTCAATGCGCGGCGGATCGCCTGGCGCACGCTGGACTGCTTTTAAATCTTTTAGAGTTATACCATAGTAAGCACTTAAAGTGTGTTCAACAACTCCAGCATCTACGCTCGGCACTAATTCGCGCCGAACGAACTGTCTTGTTTTAACAGACAAATCTGCAACTGTGAAAAGTTCTAACTGCTTTAATCTGCCTAAAACTCTTGAGCGCACGTCCGGGTGGACGTCCACCATTCTGTTAACAAACGTTTCTATGGAATCTGATATTTTTCCCTTATTAGGACCAAACATATTATATCACCAGATTATTCCACCCAAAAGGCTTTTTAAACCTTTCTATATTGGTTACAGTCGCTGCGAGCTTAAATTAAACTGTACTACATTAGTGCTAACCAAAAAGCATAAGCGCCCAAGCCGAGATTCGAATAACCGGGCAATTTCTTGCCTCTCGGGTCTGAACCGTTCTGCGGATTTGACAGGGCAATAGCAGATTATTTCTTAACCTGTTTCTATCCTAACCGCTGGACTACTTGGGCACAGACTTCTACAGAAATTAGTGTTTTTAAAGTTTAACTGTTTGATTATGTTTGATTTTATTGTGAAGCGCACCAAAGTGCAGGGTATTAAACCCTGCGCTTCACAATTCAAAAACTCGCTGGTAAAGCGAGCATCACAAAACTGCGGACTTCCAGAGAAAAATGCCGATGCATTTTTCTTGGTGATGGAAAATCGGTGGATTTTTCACATAGTCCGCAGATAGATGCTAGCAGCGAGTTTTTGTTATTAAGAGTCCCGTCCTCAGGAGCTACATTGGCGAAACGTTCGCATGAAGCGTGCTTCGCCCGTTTTGAACCTGAAACCCCTCGGGGTCTGTTGAGCACGAATGTCTCAACTCGCGTTGAGTGCTGTCTACAGCCAAGTGCTCTACCAGATTGAGCTAGGACGGGATAGAAAGATAATCTAGTATGGTTTAAAAAAGTTCTGTGCGATTATTCCTTCGTAGAAATCTTTCCAAGCACAGAAACAGTGTTGGATGCAACTGCCTTTGCCTTGCCGTTCTCTGTCTTGAATTTTACGTGCGCAGCAGGCAACCTAATCTCCCCAACAATACTAAGGGATGTCCTCAAATCATAAGTCAAAACCCTTTCCTCGCCCGGATACAAAACATCAAACTTCCAGCTCAGCCTGACATGCCCGCCTTCCTTCTTTATCACGCTCGGGTTCATCGTGCCGTAATCGCTGCCTGGTTTTAGCGGCGTGGCAATAACATCTGTGACGGTAACATTCGGCACCTGCTTGCCAGCCATCGACTTAACAACAAGCTTGACCTTCAGGCTCTTCGGCCCTTTTATTACTGATTTTGTAATGCTAAACTCTGCGCCGTAGTATTTTGACAATGTATAAATGCCGGCTATAAGCAATATCAAAACAGCAGCCAGCCACATATAAGATATTGTGTAAACCATAGTTGTACTCTGGCCCGGAGAAAGCGAGTACTGCCAGCCAGCCACAAATCCGCCGCCGTCACCGCTTAATTTCTCTGCATTTGGATTCGAAAAAAAGAATGCGCGCTGCCAAGACGGAAGCAAAACTGTATGTGTGCCAACCGCATCAACATTGCCTTTGTTTGTCAGTGTGATTGTATATTTTGTGCCGAGGAATGCCCCTGAAGTATCTGTTTTGGAAACCACATTCTCGGAAGACAAAACCTGAAACCGCTTGCTCTGCTGGGAAACCAGATTACCAGCCGAATAAATCGAGACCACATTCTTGTAGTTGCCTGGCTTTACATCTGAATTTATTGTTATGTCTTTCTGCAAAACAAGTTTGGCCTCGCCGGAAGCCAGCTTGCCAATCGTAAAATCAACCGGCTGGAACAAATCACTGCTCAACTTTCCTGTCAGGCCTACCGCTTCATCCTTGCCAGAATTTTTTACTATCAAATTTATTTTGTAATCGCCGGGCTTTATCTTGCTCTCCAAATCTATAGAAGAATCAATGTGCGGCGGCTCTGTTAGAACAGTTATTTTAACTAATACTGAAGTTTGTACCTTTGGATTATCGCACGCCTTTGCAGTTACCTCAATCGCGTAAGTGCCTGCATAAACATCTGACGGCGGCGTGATCCTTAGTTCGGCAGA
The DNA here is from genome assembly GCA_016204275.1 of Nanobdellati archaeon. Lineage (GTDB taxonomy): Archaea > Nanobdellota > Nanobdellia > UBA10117 > UBA10117 > JACOYC01. The sequence continues at coordinate 3,385 of JACQKZ010000017.1, forward strand.
CCTTGCGGAATTTGCGGGTATATCCAGAATATAATTATCAAAAGAAGCAGTGCCCCATCCTGGAGCTGAAAGGCAGAACCTGTCGAATTTCGCTTGGTTATTGCCAACCGTGACGCTGTATTTTGCAGAATCTGTGTAGGCAACAGAGCCAATTAATGCACTTTGTGTCATCACCACATCAGAACCTGCATGTGCGATAGGCAAACCGAGGGCAAACAGCAAAAGACAGAATACAATTATGTGTGGCCAGCGCATGTTTATCAATTATGTTAGTGAATAATTAGTATATAAATGTTATGA
>JACQKZ010000004.1 GCA_016204275.1 Nanobdellati archaeon
TAGTTTCGATGTGCTCTTCAATCCGCTCTATCCTGCGGTCAAGAATAACTATGTATTTCAGGCTCCAGACTACACCAACTAAAACGCCAAATATGGCTGCCCATAAAATTATTTCTCCAGGTTCAAGTGCCATTCTCATTACCTCCTAACTATTTTTGTTTGGTGTTGCTGGTTTAAAAGGTTAACGGATTTATTTATTGTTCTGCATGTGTTACTATCGCGGACCCGCAGTGTTGGCCAGCTCGTATTTCCCGAACTTCAACTACGCCGTTTTTCTCAACAACTTTGTCCAAACTATTAACATTTACAACGTAAACCGGAAATTTGCCGCCTGCTTCACAATATGACTTGAGATTTCCAGTCAATAGCGCTTCTTGCTTTCCAGTATCACTATAGCCGCCGATTATATGAAGCCTTCTCATGCCATTTTCCAGCTCATCAAGACGCACAATATATGTACCAGTGCCACACGCTCTTGCTTTTGCAGCCCGTTCTACGCGCCCAACTAAATCTTCCAGTTCTTCTTGAGTTTTCATAGTTATTGGGTTTGTTGGTTTTTGCTTGCCTGCAGGCTCATCTAAAAATATTGGCATTTTACCTCAAGGCTAGCAGTATCACGCCGATTGCCAGCACTAACGATCCGAGCTCGTGTGAGCCCTTGAACTCTTTGTGTGCCAGATAGAACCCGATACCAACCAGCAGTCCACCTGCTACTCCAAATACTAAAGGCTTGTCTAAAGTTATTGCCATGATTTAATTAGGATTTGGTGGTTTATAAAAGTTTGTCAGATAATTCTTCCGCATACTGCCGGATTAATTAATAATTATAAAACAAAAATATAATTAAATAAATTAACTAAATATCTTCCTCAGCTGCTGGCTCGGCAGGCCCGTCCGCAGATTCCTTTGCCCTGTCGACCTTTGCGAAGCTTGGCGTGACAACAAGGAAGTTTTCCCCGAAGCCTGCGATATCTCCTTCGTTTGCCTCAACAGTCTTTTTTATTTTGTCAACTGCGCGTTTCAGCTCGGATATATCTTTTTCTTTTAAGGGTGCAATATTAAGTATCGAAATAGTATAGCCTTCGCGGATCGCATTAAGCACGCCGCGTATGTCATCGAACTTATTGAGGGTAAATGGCTTAATTATTACCTTGGAAGTCTTGTCCTTCGCCTCAGTTTCAAGCTCAACATACTCTTCCCCCAGCTCTGCAGCTGTCGTTTCTTCAGAAAAAACTCCTTTTATTTTGTCCCAGACAGACATTTTGACTCCTTCCCTCGCACCCCAACAGTAAATCGATTTACTACTCCAATATAAAGATTTCGGATGTGTAATATACGTGTGGTAAAGCATTTAAAACCTTTTACTTCACAATTGATATGTTAGTTGCAGATTTGGGTTGTGGTAAGTTTCCTTGGTTTTTGGGAAATCAACAAATTAGGAAAGATCGCGGCATAGGCACGCCGCTTAGCAACGCTCACTGTGGCATCCCAGAAGGCACAACTTATTTTTGTGTTGATAATAGGCACATTCATTATGCTGAAAGTTGGTTTGAGGAATTTTTAACCAATCATAGCAATTTGTTTAACGGTGAAATACGGTTTATTAGTGCTGATGCTCGCAGGCCTGGCTTACGGAAACAATCTTTAGATATGGTGATTGTGTCCGACGTACTATCAATTCCGCCACCAGGGCATTCTGACACAAAAGATTGGGATGGACCGGGCACATCAAATCGCGAAAAAAAACAAATAGTTGAATCTGCAATCAATCTATTGCATCAAGATGGAATTCTAATTATAACAGCGTACCAAACACCATACCATGGGAAAAAACTATTTGACTATTTATTAAATACAGAACCGCAAATAACACAAATAGAACAGTTTGGCAGCTTAAAGCCGTACGGAGAACTTGATCATTGCATATGTGAATTTGTGTTTAAGAAGACGAGTGAGCGCGATACCATAAAACCAAAAATATATCCATTAAACGAGCGTCAAATAGCTTACTTGAATCAGTGGTCTTGGGACTGTTAAAATTAAAGCGGTTTTGGCTTATGAAAGAATGCGGCGCCTAAAACTTATGCGTTAAAACCACATTTTCCTATTCTTGAACTCGTAAGCGGAGTTCGAGCTATTTCCCGTTCGCTGCGCCTTCTAGCTTAGAAGTCAGATCCCAGATTTTAGTCCTGATGTCAGCAGAAAGGTTTGGGTCGATGGATAAATCCTCAAGCCTGCCCAGCGCGGAGTCAACCTTTATTCCGATTTCTCCAGAGCCTGAGTCGAACCCTTGCTTTATTTCGGCCAGCGCCTCGCGGACACTCTTTGAAATTGTCTTGTCGTCGCACAGGACTGCCAGCAACTCTGTAACTTCGCTTAGGTCCATCTTAATCACAAAATCAGCCGACACGAGGTTTATAAACGTTCCGCAGAGCGTTTATCGCGCAAACGAGCAAAGCGAAGTTTGTGCTATAAATTAACCTATCGCGGGCCAGTTAGTTATAAAACGCTCTTCAGTGCCTTTATCACAAGGGCTATTGCTGGCCTGCCCTTCTCGTTTGGCACATTCATCGCGCACGCACCCATGTGGCCACCGCCACTGCCCTTAAACTCAGCCGCGACTTTAGTAAAAATTTCAGCAAGATTTATTCCTGATTTTGCCCGGCCAATTATTCTGTCTTCCCCTGGCTTGCTGGAAAAAACAAGCGCAACATCAGCGCCAAGGGCAAGCAGTTTTGTGGCAGACGAGCTTTCGAAAGCCCCAATTTCAGAAATAACAACAAGCCTGTTGTTAATTTGCTTAACCTCCGTGCGCTTTGCGGCTTTAAGCCATGCAATTCTTTCTGAAATATCGCGTTCTTCGTAGATTTCGGCCAGCAAATTCTGGTACTCAAACTTGTTTTCTGAAAGAAGCTCGTGCATAACGCCGAACGTTTTTGTTTTTGCGAACCGCATGCCAGCCGTGTCGGAAATCAGGCCGTAAATAATTGCTTTTGCGGCATTCGCGCTGGGCTTGATTTTGTTTTCTTTAAATAAACTGTAAATAACTTCAGTTGTTGATGCGGCCAGCTCATCCACAACTCCGCCGGCCAGCTTGCTCTCAATCTTAACGTGGTGGTCAATCAGAAAAATTTTCTTTTTGCGCAGAAAATCCGGAATCACATTAGTCTGCGTGTCAAGCAGGACAACATATTCAAAATCCTCGAGCGGAACATCGTCCATAAGTTTTGTTTTAAGGTCAAACATCTTCAGGATTTTTTCCCCTTCCTTGTTTGCCGCGCCCGAGAATGTAAACTCTAAGCGCTTTGGCTGCGTTACAAGTTTCCTTGCCAGCTCTCTGAATGCAACCATCGCCGCGCATGCATCCATGTCACCAACGTGTGCAGCAACAACTAATTCATGCTTGAGAAGTTCCCTTATATCCATGATAAAATTCGTAAATTCCGGCGCTTATAAATGCTCCCACTGCGTTTGCAAGTGCATCAATAACAGACGGGTCGCGGTACGGCACAAACATCTGCAGGCCTTCCATTGCAAGCCCAAATGCCGCGGCGATCAGTACCGCGTAAGCAAAACTATTTTTGATTCCATAATTTTTCAGAGTAAGAACTAAAAGCAGGCCAAAAATCAAATAGCCAAGAAAATGCAGGCCAAACCCAAACAGGTTAAACCTCTCAATTTCTGTCGCTAGAAGAGAGCGGCCAGGCAGGACAGAGCCAGCAAACAGGCCAGCCGCCCAGACTAGCGTGGCTGGCAGGTAATACTTTTTGAAATCCATAGTAAGAAAAATATATTCTAGTTTAAAATCCTTTTGTTCAGTAATATATTAATTTATATATAATATATTTTAA
>JACQKZ010000001.1 GCA_016204275.1 Nanobdellati archaeon
GCACGTGGGGTCCCCTCGTCACGCTTTCGCGCATTGCGAAGGTTTCGCGCCTGCTGCACCCCGTAGGGCTAGGACCCTTTTCTCAGTGTCCTTCTCGAGGCTCAGACTCTCATCCCCCCTACAGATCTTTGGTTTGGTGGTCCGTTACACCACCAACAGCCTAATCTGCCGCCAACTCATCCTAAGGCCTTACGTTTTGCGAACAGCACATTCCAGTTGCCGTTCGTTATAGGATATTACCCTCACTTTCGCGAGGATATCTCCTTCCTTAGGGCAGATTGTTGACGTGTTACGGAGCCTTACGCTTCCCTTTCAGGATAACTTGCATGGCTTAGTCGAACCCCACTAGCAGTGCCCTCCCGCAGGATCGACGGGAATTCTACGCTAGTGATTAATTTTGCGTTTACGGCCGCTACCTCTTTTGAATAGCGGATTTGCCTCTTCCATCATGCCAATTACTATAAGTTGGCGCTCATTATTGCACCTCGATGTTGATGAACGCCTACATCGAGGCCCCACAAAGTGAGCATGACTCAAATTCGCCCCAAAGGGCAATTTGAGGAATGGAAAAATGCTAAAGTATTTCTCTTTGGTTTCAGCATTTTTTCATAACAAAAACCGCGTACGATTTTTGAATCACCGCCGCATTTTAGTAACGCGGCTACATGACAGATGAACTAAGTGAGAGCAAGCCATCTTGTTTTTTTGGCTGCTCATAGTCAAAGAAAGCGAATCATTCAACAGTCCTTCGCCTTTGCCGTTAGTTATTTTCTAACAGGAACAAAGTAAAAAGTTAGTTTATAAATGTTTTGGTAGTGCTATTTAGTAACTCGCGCAAGTACGACAAGCCATTTAATACCATCACCAAATTCAAAAAAACTTTCTAATAATTTGAAGCCATGTTTTTTTAATAAATTTACTAACTCTGCTTTAGTATAATATGAAAAAAATCGCTTGTGCGCAATGCCGCAAAGTGACTCTCCCCTACCATATTTAACGCTAATTAAAATAATACTTTTGTTTTTCATAACTCGCTTAAAATCTTCCAGAACACCGCTTGCTTGTTTCTTTGGTATGTGTAATAAAGAAGCTGTAGATACTACGCCGTCAAAACTATTATCTTTGAATTTCAGCTTTCGCATATCCATTAATCTAAAATCACCGCTCGGAACTCTTTGCCTGGCTTCATCAAGTATGTTTTTGGAAAAATCTATTCCTATGGCATCAAAGCCGCAAGCAAGTAACCATTTCATATACTTGCCGGAGCCGCAGCCAACATCTAATATTTTTCTGCCGGGGCGCACGTAATTCATAAATTTATTTAGCTTAGTATTTACTAATTCTATGCCAGAATATTTTTGCGCCCACTTATTTGCTATTTTATTATAAGTTTGCTTTGTTATTTCAGTTACATCACTCATTTTAATTTAAGTGCGGGGAGAAGGACTTCCTTGCGAGCCTCACCTTTGCGCGATCGCAGATCGCGCTGCCTCTCTTTTGGGGTGGGGCGGGAGACCTTTTCTCTCGCGAGAGAAAAGGGCTTCGCATTCGAACCTTCGAAGGCACTAAGCCATGCGGTCCTAAGCCGCACACGTTTGACCGTTCCGACCATCGTTAAAAGACTTTTACTCTTTGATTCGATGGACTTCGCTATCCCCGCACAAAATACAGATGTTAACTCGCTTTAAAACATTTAGGCTGGCAGATGTTTGAGTATTTCTTTTACTACCTGCGCTACAGTTTTCTTGCCTGTCTGAATTGGAATTCCATAATTAAACCTTGAAACCATTTCATAAACAGCTTTTGCATTCTCCTCGCCATAAACCTTCTTTCTTTTGCTGTCTCTTATAATACACGTTTCCAAAGGTGCTTTAAGATTAAAAGCATAACATTTTGCAGGAATACTTTTTTCTAGATGCTTTATATGCTCTTTGAAATAAAAGCACCCGTCAAAAATCACAATTTTCCCTTTTTTTAAATCCTTTCTAACTTTTGGCAAAACAATGTTGTCTGCTTTGATAAAATCAACTGATGTAAAATTATTATCTTCTTTATCCAATTCATTTTCTTCCAAAACCTTGTCCATAGAAATATGCTCTGCATTCAAAAGTTTAGCTAAGGCAGCTGCTATGGTAGATTTTCCGATTCCTAATGGCCCTCGGATTATAATATAATAGCTCATAAAAATTTATAGAAATGTTAATTTAAAAATTAATCCTGCTGTACTTGCCGAACAAGCCAATTCAACATATTGGCTTCTTAATCTTTATAACAGCTTTCTCGCCTTCAAAGTCAAAACGACGATTATCATAACTACGCCGACAGCCAAACCAATTTGTAACGCGTATTGAAATTGCGCATACAAAGTTGCAAAAAGCCAAACAATTAGCCAAGCTGCAAAAGATACTACTGCTATAACTTTACTTCTACTCACCATTAGCGACCTGTCTTCTGTAGCCGTCTCAAGCGCTTTCGCTCCGCCGCAAAATCGGCGGGCGCTTTGGTCGTATCTGGCAAGCCAGATACAACAGTTAAATCACTATCTACCTGTCTTCTGCAGCCGTCTCAAGCGCTTTCGCTTCTTCAGCTTCTTGCGGTACCACTTCCATCTGCCTCGGTATCCGCTCTTGTTCTTTTTCTTCCATGCTCTCGATCCACGTTTCATAATTTACCTCGAGAGCAGGGACTAGCAAAATCGCAATTTTGCTTTGTCCAAGCTCTTGAGCCTCTTTTCATAGTTTAAAATAAAAATATGAATTTAAAAAACTATCTAACTGGCCGCCGAAGCCTTAAAAAATCTATTACTTCTATGTCAACCGGATATAACGTATTCCTGCCAGTATCATAACCCCAATTATCAGCATGCGAAGCTTCAATTGGATTGAACAAAACAGCTAGTTCAGGCGACGACCCAAACCTAAATTGCAGATCCCTTACCGCAGGAATAGCGTTCGGATTTAAGGGATCAGCTCTGTCTACCCATTGAACACAGTAAATGTCCCTGCCAAGCTTTTCAGAAAGCCAGCCAACTCTTGTTGCTTTCTGTCCTGGAATGGGTTTCTCTAGATGGCACATTGTCGTATCTAGCTTTGGGGTTATTGCAAAAAGCTGATATTTGCCTTCTTCGGTTTGATAAAACCCCCACCTAGTTGAAGGATGCAGAACACCCAATTCAGTAATTCTCCTGGCGAGGGCCACATATTCTTCTGCTTGCTTTAGCGTCTCTGCTTTGTGGCAGGCCTTCACATATAAAAATAATTGGGCTTGTTCAGACTGATAAGTACCATTACCTAAGTGCTCAAACCTGTTTTCCCGTTTAAAAAATTCTAACGCCTCTCGCGTTAGTATCCCGTCACCCCTAATTTGTTCTTCAATTGCCATCTTCTATGTATGCAATATAGAAATTAAGTATATAAAGCTTTCCTTCTATAAAACTAGCATATTAGCACTACATAACCTCGACTTCTTCAATCCCAAGCAAATACAGCGCATTCCTCAAAACCTGCGCAAAAGCTTGAACTAATTTTAATCTCACGTTCCGCAGTCCCTCCGATTCTGCCGCGATGACGGGGCAGGCCTCGTAGAATGTGCTGAACGTGTTGGCCAGATCAAACGCATAGTTTGCCACCAAGTTAGGGGCGTACTCCTTGCCAGCCTTCTCCACAACTTCTGAGAAGGCGGACATCTTTTTTACTAATTCAAACTCCTGCGCCTTCTGCAAAAGATTAAAGTTTGCCTCGTTTGGCAGCCTTCCAGCTTTTGCGATTATTTTTTTGGCGCGAACCAAAGCATACTGTAAATACGGGCCGGTATCGCCCTCAAAATTAACAACCTTGTCCCAATCAAATTGTATGAATGCTTCCGGAGAGAACCGCACCAGATAATATCTTACCGCGCAAACCCCGATTTTTTCTGCAATCTCCTGTTTCATTTTTTCCGGAAGTTCTTTGTTCCTGTTGTCTACTTCTTTTTTTGCTAAGTCTACTGCAGTATTTAGTATTTTGTCTGCGGTCAGGCCAGCCGCGCCCTCCCTGCTGGAAATTTTTGACTCGCCGCCAAAACCAACCAAGCCATATGCAAAATGATAAGAGTTCTGGAACTCTTTTTCATAGTTGAGCGCTTTCATAGCATAATAATCAACCTGCATAACGTACTTTTGCTCTGCGCCGACAATATGTATTGCAAAATCAGCAGAGTTAAATCTATTTTTCTCTGGCTTGCCGGCAGGCCATGTAGCGTAAAGCTCCTCGCCATTTCTCTGCTTCAGAATTTTTTTGTATTTCAGTAAATCCGGCAAAATTCCGAACTTCCACATTTGCAGCATGACATCCTTGCCGGTATAAGTTGCGGTTCCGTCCGGCCTTATCAGAATCTTATCTGGCTTTAACATGCCCTTGAAATAATCAAACTGGCTGAGCGGTATTACATAGCAGTCTTTATCGTCGCCCTTCTCTGCTTTCACAAGCTTGCCTGATTGTTTTAATTTTTTCAGCCCAAAATCAAATAATCCTGAAAAAACAACATCTGACTCATGTACCCTAATATCGTGGAATGCGTTAAGCCTTGACCACGTTTCATATTGCGCTTTAACGCACTCCTCAATCAGTTCGCGCTGCTCTTCGTTTAGTTTTGGGTGTTTGTTAGACTCCAACTCCGCAAGCAATTCGTGGACTGACTTATTAATCTCTGGCTTTTCGTCCATGAGTTTTTTTATTGACACATAAATATCGCCCTGCCAGTGATCTAGCTTTGGAAATTGTTTTTTATCTGGGGCTCTTTTATTTTTAATCGCCCAGAAAACTGCGGCAGTAGGAACGCCCATGTCATTTATGTAGTCCATTTTTATCGTATTTGCGCCGCATTTTGCCAAAATTCTCGAAAGAGAATCCCCCAAACATGTGTTTCTTGCATTCCCAATATGCCCTGGCTTATTTGGATTCAGGCCGGAAAACTCTATTAAAACTTTTTTGCCTGCGAGTAATTTGGATTCCCCAAACATTTCTTTTTTTGTAAGAATATTGGATATAGTATTCTCGGCAAGCAGGCCAGTGTTAAGAAATATGTTGACGTATGGGCCGGTTGCTTTTACTTCGCGGACTGTTTCATTTGTTTTTGTTTTGGCAGAAATCTCTTTTGCTATTATCTGCGGGGCTTTCTTCAGCTTTGCGGCCAGCTTGAAGCACGGCATGGCATAATCGCCCAGCTCCAGATTGGGCGGGACTTCCAGAATTTCGGAGACTTCGCTCTCCTTGAGGCCTGCGGCCTTTGATAATAGTTTTACTACTTCCTGCTTTGTGTCCATAAGTATTATTCAAAACTGAAGTTTAAAAATTAAATGCTATGCTGTTATTCTATCAACTAAACCATTTGGCATATGTTTACATGCACCTGCGCCGCCAAACCAAAGTAAGTCAACAACAGTGCCATTGCCAGTTGGGCTTTCTTTAAGCTTGATGCCAATATCTTCTGACCAAAGACTGGCTGTGTAACTGCTAGAAATATGTTGTGGAGAATTGTATGTAACTGGCATCTGACTTTGCCGCAAGTAATATTCGATTCTAGCGCATAGTGCATCTCTTGACAATGGGCTTTCTACACGGGCTGCAAACTTATGCCCCCACCAAAGAGAATACTTTTTTTCAACTGTTGGCGCAGTTAATTTTGCTAACATTTTTGAAAATTGTGACTTCATTATTTCTGCATTTGCGTACAGCAGTCCGCCTATCGCAATTTGTGATGGACCCATCCACCAAGTAAAACTGCCTCGTTGATAGAAATCCAAAGCCACACCAAACGCACCAAGGCCCACAAATGCATGTCCCAAATATCTAATCAAATTAATTCTTTTTCCCGCGCTTGGAAAATCTGCCAGTGTTGGTGGCGGTGCAGTTGCGGTTTCCATAGAAATGTAATACATAATAACTTAATAAACCTTATCGTGATGGTCAAAATCCACAAATAATATGAAATTTCTGGCTTTGTCGACTTTAAACGTGAGGACAAATGACTTATCAATATGAACCCGTTTATAATCTGACATGCTGTATTTCAGATTTTTATAATGTTCGACTGTTGCGGCATCGCAGTTCACAATTTCTTTTATTTTTTTGTTGATTATTTCGACTTTTTTCCTGTCTTTTGTCAGGAGTTTTCTTATGATCAGCTTAAGTTCATCACTCAAGTCAAAATCAAACATTTGAAATTCCGCAGAGCCTGTCCAGCTCTGCCAGCGTCATTTTCTTCTGCCCGTATTTTGCAATGTGCTTTTTTTCTATCTCAATTATTTTTTTTATATACTCATCTTTTGCTTCTTTATCTATGAATTCGTCTCCGAACATTTCTGCAAATTTGTCCATTGCTTCTGATTTATCTCTTAAGCCGAATTTTTCTTTTACAACACCAAGCACGCGGCTCGCATATTCCGAAACGTGTAAATTCATCGCAACTGCCATGTTATTTCACCTAACTCATAGTTAGTTAGACTTATTTATAAGCCTTTTGGTTACTTCTTTGAAAACTATATCGTTGGCAGTTGTTTCGCCCCCGGCAGTAAGTTCTTCATATTCTTATCGCGGAGGAATCCCACTCCGAGATTATCATCGCCAAGCCTGACAATAACAAAGCCGTTTGTTGCGTTTGTTTGCCCTTCTTCAAAAGCAACATCTTCGCCTGCAATAAACTGCCTTGCCTCTCTGCTATTCAGAACAATAAAATTCTTTTTCGCAAACCTTCCGATTAATTGCACAATATTTGTAGTAATTTTCAGATTAACACCAAACCGCGCAAAGGCAAACCCAAGGTCCTGCACGCCGGCAATGCCTTTTGCAAGTTCAATCGCGCCTTTCGAGCAAGCATAAACATTGTCTTTTGTTCGGTAAAATTCAAACGAATCAAATACTTTTTTGTCGAATCCAAATCGCTCTATTAATTCGGATAAAACCCGTTCACGCTGCTCTGATTTTAATAGTTCAATTTTCATAATTTAGTTATTTTCGCTACGAAAAACCCTCCTGTATCGTTTTGGTGCGGCCAAACGCGGATGCATTTTTTAATTTCTGGCGAGAATTTTTTATCTTGCCACTCTGTTAGTCCTTCTGAAAAATTAAAATCTTTCAATTCCACACTCCCTAACTTTGCATTTTCAAATGTTTTTAATAAATAATCAACAACTTCCTCGTTTTCTTCCGGCGCAAATGTGCATGTAGAATAAACTAAAGTCCCGTTTGGCTTTAGGATTTCAAAGGCATGCTTGATTAATTGCTTCTGCACGTTTGAAAAAGTTTTTACGTATTCTTCAGACCATCTTGACAAAACTTTCCAGTCTTTTCTTATCTGCCCTTCTGAACTGCACGGCGCGTCCAGCAAAATTTTATCGAATTTTCCTTTTACAACGCGCCCGTCAATGTTTGTAATTGCAACATTCAGGCAGCCGCATTTCTCAATATTATATTTAAGCGGCTTCAGCCGCAGAAAATCATTATCATTTGCGACAATTAATCCTGTGTTGCGCATCATCTGCGACATTTGTGTTGTTTTTGAGCCTGGCGCAGCACACACATCCAAAACCAAATCACCTTTCTGCGGAGCAAGGACAACAGCAGGCAACATCGAGACAACCTCCTGCACGTAGAAATAACCCATGAAGTGCTCGATTGTCAGGCCAATTCTGTTATCATCGCTTGTATTCTCAATTATGAAAGCATTTTCGTAAAAAGGAATTTGTTTTAATTGCCAACCTTGCTTTTTCAGGCGCAAAACAATTTCATCCCGCGAAATTTTGTTTGTGTTGACTCTGATGGCTGGCTTCAAAGGAGTTTGAATTATTTTGGAAAACAACTTCGGGCTTGGGGCTATTTTATTATAGCGTTCTCGGAACAAACGCGGGATAATTGCGTCGTGCATAAATATCAAGATAACTATTGGTTTATAAAATTATTAGTTGCGTACCTCGCATATCCACGCCAGCCATAAACTTTTCTAAACAATCCTTAGGTAGCAGGTTTTTTCTGACCAATTCTTTCGTCTGCAAAAACTTCTTTTGAAATTTTCTTAAATTGTTTTTTCTTAGCAATTTATAATAATAGAAAACTCTATATCCGAGCAGTGAAATTCCTCTATTTATTGTTTTAATTCTGCATTTATAAGGATCTGCTTCCCCAAGGCGCTCAACACTACTAATTATCACCGCTGTATTTTGCGCGCATTATTGCACACAAGTAAGGTTACGTGTAGCCCTTCGTCCCAATTAGGACTAATGGGGCAAAAGGCATTAATATTATTTGTTTAAATAATTTATCAAAGTCAAACAAACACTATTAAATTTTTGCGCCTATCGGCGCAACACGACGTACCCCGAGCGAGGCACCAGAGCCCCGCGGACTCCTACCGCAGTAGAGACCGACACCACCCGCGACGGTGCCGAACCTCGCAACAGAATTATTATCGCTTAACGGAAACCGATAATACAGCGAACCTTTTGCAATGCCCTGGCGTGGCAGGCCCCACTGATTTGCACCTTTAAGCCAAGCAGGCAAATCAATTTGACGGTTTTCAATTAAACAATCCACTAGTTTTTCAGAATATCTTGGCCTGAGCTGTCCAGAAATTAATTCATGCGCATAATTTATGCGCAATTCGCCATTGACAACTTTGAAATCCGCATCAAGCCATTCAGCTCGCCATGGGTCTCTGACTGCGATAATTTCATCCAAGAGCTGTTTTTGCTCTGCTGGCGGCAGAGCAGTCCCAGCTCCATCGCTGGCTTTTTCAAACATTAGGAGATGCAGGAAATCCACAAACTGCCGCGGGGTAAGCATTTGCCTTTGCTCTGCCTGAAGCGCTTGATGCGCTTCAAACCAATCTTTGTTTTTAAAAGAAGTTTGTTTTGAAACTAATGAATCTGGATAAGAATAAGTTCCGTGTGTCCTGCCAGCCAAAAAAACATAATCCTGCAGGTTTGCCACGCCTGCCACATATGCCTGCTGCGGTGGCTGTGGCGCAGGAGAAGGAGCAGGCCTCTGTGCCCTTGCCTGCTCTTCCCTAAGTATCCTTTCAATTTCTGCTGGATCTAGTTTTAGTGTCATTTCTTCACCTCGCGATAACGCGCAGATGCGACATTAATCATAATTTTGCTTAAATCTTCGTTGCCTTTGACAAAGTAAACCGGCACGCCCCATGATTTCAAATCTTCTGTAAAACTATTCTGTGCACCAATATGTATGTGCGCATACTGTGCTCGTTCAACAGCTTTTCTGTAGTCTGCACTAATGCTTCCCCAGCCGTCAATTTTTCCGTCAGATATTGAAATCAGGAAGCATTTGTCATCTAAGCCTTCTAACAGGCGCGCCGTATTTATTGAAGTTCCGCCGGACGGCATCTGCAACAGCGCGCGCCTTTCTGCCTCGCTCCACAAAGCCTGCCTTCCAGAGCTTCTTGTAGAATCACTGAAAGTAATTGCTTCGGCTTTCACAAACTGCGCAATGCCCTGCCTTTCCAAGAAATTATCAATTCCATACAAACCCATAAGCGCGTAGTGGTATTTGCTCTTATCGCCCCAAGGAATGAAGCTTTTATCTCCAACACTTCCCCCATCCGCAGCCTCGCCCATAGAGTCTGAAGTATCTAAAAGCGCAACTCTTAGCCGCGGGAAATTTCTTGGATGTATTTTGTGCGTTGCAGGATGGTCGATGCTATACCTTGCAACCCGCAGGCCAACTTGCCCATCTTCGTTAATTCCAACACCCTTGATACGAGAAATTTTTACCTGTTCACCTTCCCGCGGCTCGCGCCGGCCAAAATACGCTATCGGAAACGCGCTAGCTTGCACATAATCAGAAGTTTTAACAGAAATTGCGCGGGATATTTTTCTGTAAAGCGCATCTAACTGTAACAACGGCTCAGTATGCCTGCTTGGGCCAATGCCAGCCACGTATCTGCCATGTGCAATTTCTTCCTGCACTTGTGGCAATTTTAATTCCTTGTCAAATGGCGATTCCGTGCCCGCAGGCGCGCCGAAGCAAAGCGGCATTAGTTTTTGCCTGCCTTTGCCTGCCTGCCCTTCTTCGCCATCCTCGCCGCCACTGCCATGCTGGCTTTTGATTAAATCTGCCAGCGCCGTGGTAAATTGATACGCCATATCGCGCCAGCGCGATTTATCATATAATTGCGTAAATATTTCTTCGCGCCCAAAACTACCCAGTAATTTATCTGTACGCAATGAATTTTTCAAATAAGTTGTGAATAAATCCACTGCCTTCTTAACTTCTCCTGAATTTGAGTAAAATCTGCTCAGCAGGCCGGCATCTTCTGGCTTGCCCCACAGCACAAGGTTTATTTTTACGAAAGCTTCGTAAAACTCACCAAACTTGCCTTTGTTTTCAAAACCCTGATTATTCCAGAATAAAATCTGCCCTGCATGCCTCGTGTGCCTGCGCACACTAACATTGTCTAAAACATCTTCAAAGGCATTAGCGACGTAAGATTCAAGGCTTCTTGAATTGCCATCTGCATCGCTGACAGATTGGCCTGCCTTGCCTTTCTCCTGAAGCGCCTGGCAGATACCATCGAGTATCAAATCGTGATTTTTAGCATTGTGCGGGCAACCCAAGCCTGTCTCTGTTGGCAATTCCCTATGCCCACAACCATGATATAGCAAATCACTTACTAAAACTTCTAACGGCTCGCCTTGCGCTAGCCGTTCCAAATATTTTTTTGTTTTTAAATCTGGCACTAAATTAACATCCTGCCCTACCTGCACTACTATTTCACTCCAATCTGGCAAAATATACTCACGTATGCCTGTTTTATCTTCGGGCATTGAAACATTCAATCTTGTGCGGACTAGACCGATTTTATTCTTCATACCTATTAATTTTGTTTCTATGCTTTCCATAGTTATGTTTTTCGCGGCGCCAAAGGCGCGCACTCAAATACCCCGAGCGAGGAATTAGAGCCCCGCGGACTCCCATCGCAGTTGAGATAGACACCACCCGCGTCGGCGCCGAACCCCGCAACAGACCCATTCAAGGGATTCAAGGGTTTGTAAAAGTAAATATTATCTTTTGGCGAATATGCTTGTTGCCTCGATTTTTTAATTGGCAGGCCTTGCGTATTTAATGAATCTAAATCTGCAAAACAATTTTCAAGCAAGCATGGCAGTAGTGCTTGCCTGATAGTATTTATCGTTCCTTGCACAGTAAATTCGCTAGTAGTAATATCTAAACCGCCAGCTCCATTACCAACCTCAAATTTCGCATCCAGCCAAACCCATGGCTTTTCTGCAGCTTTCCCGGCCATATATTGATAAAGTTGCTGCGTTTCCGCAGAATCAATTACTCTGCCGGCGCCATTGTAAAGGGTAGCTTTGCCTTGTGAAGCATAAATAATGGCATTAAAATACTGCATAAATAAGCTTGGCCAAGGCATAAACATACCATCTTTAGCAAGTACATTCTTGGTATCTTGCCAATTAAAACCACTGTGGCTTTGAGTTTTTGCGATAATTATATTTGTATTAGGAATTACTATATAATTTTCAGGATTTGCCACGCCTGCCACATATGCCTGCTGCGGTGGCTGTGGCGCAGGAGAAGGAGCAGGCCTCTGTGCCCTTGCCTGCTCTTCCTCAAGTATCCTTTTAATTTCTGCTGGATCTAGTTTTAGTGTCATCTCAACCGCTTCCGAACTTTGGCGGCGCGCTTGGCGGGGCCTTCGTCGGTTAGCTTAATTCTCGTAGGCTTTTTCGCCAATCCTTCAACATATCTGCGAACCGGAGTCCAGCGGTCCTGTGTGCCTACCTTTGATATGCGCTCAAGTGCTTCAGAATTGCTCTGCCCTCCGAGCGCAAAAACAATTGCCGCTTCAATTGCATCTAACCGTGATTTTATTTCGTTACGGGAATGCACCATAACCGCATCGAATGCAGAATAAACATCCCCTGAATGGTCTGTTGCAACATATTGCGGGCTAAGCACACCAGAATATGGAACCGTAAGCCTTAGTGTATCCAAATACAAATCAGTTGCGTTAGCTTCGCGCCCCCGCGATTCAGCAATCATTTGCAAGGCATTTCCTAACGCCATTGCTCCAAAAACAGCCCTTTTTGACAATGGCATTATTGCAGATTCATCGTTATCTGTTCTTATGGCGTTAATATTCGGCCATTGCGCATCAACTGCGCGCTTGCTGTGTTTTGCAGTTTGCTCTAGATAATCCAATCCCTTGTGGAAATAAATGCCAAGTGCAGGCCAAGCCAGCGGAATTTCCCTTTGCTTAAATCTTTTATGCAACTCTAAAATTTCCTCCAATCGGCTTTCGGTTTCTTCTGGCAGGCTTGCCCGCGGATTTTTGTTCATCTCAAAAAGTTCGCCATCATCTTCTTCTGCTGTGTGAAAGTCTGGATAGTCTAGTTTCACAATCAGATGCATTCTGTCTTTTAATGCCCTATCTGAATCCTGAACGCCCACATAAGCGCCATCGCCTATGTTGCCTGATGCAAAGCCAACAGAGTAACCTCGCTGGCCAAGTGGATATATCTGCCCTTGGTGAGTTAATTTTCCATCAAAGAAATTAAAAAAGTAGTTCTGAATCATTGGCAGCGTCCGGTTTAATTCATCCACATAAAATAAGCTTTTTCTAACATTCTGTGTGAGCCGTATTATCTCTCCGCTTGATTTTGCTTGTTTTAGGCCGCCAAGGTCTACTTCTTTCAAAAGCTCCGCAAGGTCAAAGTCAGGCCTACCTTCTGCATAACAATACGCATCCCTGCCAAAAAGCCCTGCCAGATCGTTGGCTAATTGGGTTTTACCTTCGCCCGTTCCGCCGATAAAATACACATTTAGCCCCGCAATTAATGGCGCAGTTATCAGCACATCGCGGACTGAAAATTCCACGCCGCCAAGAAAAACAGTTTTTGTGTTCTTCCATGCGCCTTGCTTTGAAATTTTTTCTATCAAGTCTTTTGTCTGCGCCTCTGCCAACCTATTTGCTTCAGCTTCAGCCATTTTGCACCTCTTTCACTCTAATTTGAACTTCAACAATTGTTTTTGGTTTCAACTCTTTTTGCAAGAAGCTTGGTATTACTATGATGGCCTGCTTGCCATGCTTTGCAACTTTCTTAGTAATTATGTATGTTTTTTCCATATTCTGCACACATTTTGGCTGAATAATTATTAGTAGATTTAAAAACCTTTCTATATTGCAGTATCAGCTTTGTGTGCTTATTTCTGATCCAGCACCCAGTTCACAACGGCCACTGCGAAGCTGGCCAGGTAGGTATGCCTGCCCAACGAAATTCTCTCGCCCTTTCTTAATGCAAAGGCCAGCTCTTTTGCAGGAATGCCTGCATGGTCGCCAAACAAGTATGTTCCTTCTCTGGGCACTGCCTTGTAAATGTTCATGCCGCGCGCATCCAAAACATAAAGCGTATCCACTTCTTTTATCAGTCCCTGCAGCGATTTGCGCGAAACTGAAACACCCTGATGGCACGAAACCCAGTTTTCATCCCTCACAGCCCTCAGGGCTTTCTTGATTACATGCGCAATGCCCTGCTCAGATGGAATTATATTTCCGAGCTTCGAGCCGTCAAATTTAATTGCAATCGGCGGTTTCGGCCCGCCGTTCAAAGAAACAATAAACTGTGCGTTGTCTCGTATGTGTTCTGAAATCCACATCACATTCAGACAGCACCTTACCACAACATCAAGCCGGCCAGCTTCGTAAGTATTACTGGAATCAAAATTCGGGTTTGTAGTTGCATGCGAGTACATCAAAAAAGTTCTCATTTTTTAAGCATCTCCTTCGCGATTTTAGGCAGTAATTCCAAAAACCTATTTAAATCCTTTGCGGCAAATGAGCCGCCGGCCGCAGGTATATGGCCGCCACCAGTGCCATTTTCCAGTTTAGCCGTAACATTTTTTGCAAGATCTGAGCAGTTAATTTTTATATTTTGGTTTCTGATGTTAAAATTAACTATCTTGCTGCCAACTTTATATGTGACAAAAATTATATCTGTATTCTTCAAAGAAAGAATCGTAGAGACTGGCCCGCCAATTGCATGCCTTGATTTTATCTCGCACACGGCCAGATTCAAATCTATGTTATAATTGCACAAAGACTTCCAATTATTTACATATTTTTTGATATCTTTATTAATTTTGTCTTTAAAATTCATTAACTTCACTGCCTCGGGATATTTTCTTTCGAGAATTGCCATGGGGTCTTTTGCCTCGATGCAAAGCCCAATCGCAATTTTTTCTGCCTGCGCGCTAAAGCTTGCCGCAGTTATCACTGAAACGATCTGCCCCAGCCTGCAGTCAAAACCATATATGTTCTTTCCCTCCCGCAGTTCTGGAAATTGCCTGTAAACATCATCCATAAATTTTTTCCAATCTTCTGAGCCGACGTCGTGGATGAGGCCGGCTGCTGCTAGCCAGCTCATCTCAAAAATATCCGCTAGCTGCGAACAAATATCGTAGGCCAGCTTTGCACCCACATATCTTGACGAATTTCCAGAGTAGAAAAACTTCGGATGTATATGCAAAATTCCGTTTTCATTCATATTATTTGTAAGTTCGTGGTGGTCAATAATTAACACGTCAGAAGAATTTTTTAATTTTAGTAATTCATCTTTGTACTTATCGATAGACAAGTCTAAAAATATTACGGAGCCATATTTCTTAATTTCAGCAGTTAGTTTTCCGAAATCCTCGTCATAGGCATAGGGTATTATTTTCGGAAACTTGTTTGTTAGCTTCTTAAAAGTTCTTGCAATAACAGCTGTTGCACATATGCCATCACCACACGTTTTGTGGTAGACTATTACTGTTTTTTCTGGCCTGCACTTGCGTATGAAGTCGGCGGCTGCGGCTAACATGCCAGTAGTATGTCAGAAGGATTTATAAATCGTTTCTAAAACCTTATAGCATGCCCGATTAGCTCAACGGTAGAGCGTTCGACTGTTAGCGATTCGATAGACATCGAAAGGTTGAAGGTTCGATTCCTTCATCGGGCGCTTAAACTTTTAAATACCTTGAACTTGTGTTTCAATTGAGGGCCAGTAGCTTAGCCTGGTGGAGCGGTCGTCTTATATGGCGCTTCTCGTTAAGAGAAGTCCGCAAGCCAGCGACAGGTCCGCGGTTCAAACGGCAGCTTCTTTCTTTCGCAAAAGAAAGACGCTCCCGGGCATCTAGAAAGAAAGGCAGCGTATTCGCTGCGCGAATACACTTAAGATGACCGGTGCTGAGAAAGTCCGCGCTGGCCCACTAAACATTTTTATACTTGCCAGCACAAACAAAAATATGGCCATTCAGATAGCAAAGCTCACTCCGAAATATATTAAGCAAACACACGAACTTCTGCACAAAATTATAAGGCACCACAAATGCTACTCTGAACATGCCTGTAAATACTGGGAGCATTTCTACACGCCGGCAAAACTCAGAGGAGATTTAAATGATGCGCAATGGATAATGTTAATTGCAAAAGATAATAATAATGTAGTTGGTTTCACAAACGTTTACAAAATTATGGGCGGCGTTGCGCAGTGCGATTGGTGCATTGTCAACCCAAATTATTCGGGCCACGGCATCGGGCACGCCTTAACTAAAGCGCTTTTCAAAGAGTGCAGGAAGGCTGGCTGTCATAAAATAGAAACCGATTCCAGAATAAACAATGCGGCTGGCATCTCCCTGCTGAAAGCGACTGGCTGGCAAAAAGTCTCCCTGCTGAAACGCCATTGGTTCGGGCAGGATTATTTTTTGTGGGAAAAGTTTCTTTAGGAATGTTTTTAAACTAAAACTCTGCCGATAATTTGTGCTCCCGTCGTCTAGGGACTGCTCGCCAAGTCTACATACGGGCGGATTGCTTCGCAATCCACCAAAGGGCGAACGGCGACAGTCAGAAAACCCGGTCAAGGATGCTAGCCTTTCGCGGCAGCTTCTTTCTTTGCAAAAGAAAGACGCTCCCGGGCATCTAGAAAGAAAGCAGTACGCTTTCGCTGCGCTCAAGCGCACAAAAGATGTCCAGTAAAGAAAGCTGGTGGCGCGAGTTCAAATAAAGCGAAAAGCTGCGCTTTGTCGCAAGCTTTCCTTCAGAAAGTCTCGCCGGGAGCACTCATAGTTAAAAAAACTAATCCAGCCACTCTTTCTTCTTAATCTTTTCCGGTAAATACGTCTTAGACGTAAAATCAATTGACTTTGCTACCAGCGCGTCTGACTCGATTGTGTAGCCGAATGCTGCCAGCTTGTCCAGCTCGGCCTGCCACTCCTTGCTCTTGAACCAGTCATATGCCTTGACTTCCTTGATTCTTTTCAAATCGTCATCGTTCATCTTAATCAGCGCGGTCTTGGGTAGCTTGAAGTTCTTGTAGTCATCTACGTTGAAGCCAATGTATTTTGCGGATGGCGCTGCTGCTTTTTCTGAGAAGAATGCTAAGTTAATAGAGCCCTGCTTGTAAACAGAGTAGATATAATATCCGTAAACGTCCATGTCGCAGAAAACATAGATTGGAATCTTAATCTCGCGCTCAAATCTTGCCAAAAGCCTACGCTCTGCACGGGCTGGCTGGCCTTTCCCCGTCATCAAGATGCAGTTGTTCTTCTCCCAATATCTTTGTTGGTTTAGCAAGTTCCAAACCGCATATTTTTCTACAACTAAGATATAATCCGCAGTGCATTTCTTGAATTTGAAATTTTCCGGCTCGACCGAGGCGGGGATTGCGCCGCCAGCAGCGCCCATCTTTGTATAATCAATTATATCGCCAGAAGCTACATCCTCTATGACTAGAGGGCCTGCAATTACGCCTTTTGGAACTGCGATTAAACCTAACTCCTCGCGCAAGGCGTCAATTATAACTTCAACATCTTCAATGATCGCGTCTGACTCGTCCTGATCATCAAACTTATCCTCTTCGGAATTGGGCATCGTGCCCCTGAGCAAGTAGAAAAGTTGTCTCGTGTCGAGTGTCGGCGAGTTTTGCAAAATCAAACTTTTGATTTGCGCGGCGACAAGCATGGTCTGCATGAATTTTTTCGCTTGATTTACGTTGTAGAACGTTCTTGAGCCGGTTTTGTCCCCGAGCTTTATCATTCTCTGTTTTGCATCAAAATAAACATTAGTCAGCGCCCTGAGCGGAATCTTCACGCCAGGGTTCTTCAGCTTCTCAATCGCTTCGACTACCTGCTTTGCCTCTTCTTCTAATGCCTTGAGGACTTCCTGTTTTGATTTTCCCTTAACTGCACCCATTTTATTCCTCGTCTACTCCTTTGAAGGCTCCTAGCTTTCGTTTCGGTTTTGCCTTTTCTTCTGCGGATTTTGCTTCCTCTTCTTCGATTGCGCCGAGTTTCAGCATTTCCTCGGTGAGCTTATTTAATTGTTTGTGAATCGGCTCTTTTGGCTTGCCTGTCAAGGCGGACAGCGCCTCGGACAGCTCGATTGCATAGAGCTTAAACATGTCAGCCTTGCGGACTGCAAGCTGTTTCTTCTGTTTCTTGCCGACGTATAACTGTAGCTGGCGGCCAGCCTCTTGCAACGCAAGCTTTGCTTCCTTGATTATTTCTGGATAATGTGCCACCGCTTCCTTAGACTCTGAAGTGAATGGCGCCCAGACTGACGCCATGTGCACGAGTATGATGGCTGGCCCGTTAGGAACGTTCTGCCCGCTCTGCTGTAATCCGTAGTTCTTCCAGTCAACACTTGTAATAGATTTTGTCAGTGCGCACGCGCCCTGCTGGTATAAAAGTGGGACGCGATTTGCAAACCGAATTAGTTTGACTGGCCCGTCGGCAGGCAGCTCGCCGCCGTAGCCGATTGCAACTTCAATTAAGAATGGGTTTCCGCGGTAAACCGATGGCGGCCTTGTAACTGCGAAGGCAAACTCCAAATCATACTCTGCTTCCAGCGCTTTTTTCAAATTCTCATCGCCAATCGGACTCAAACAAGTTGTGGTTGGCGACATTATCTTGCAACCGTGCATTGACTTGATGAGCTTGTCGGCCTGCTCCACCGAAAGCAGCTTGGGCATTATCTTCGGGTCAAGGCCGGATGTTTTTAGAATCTCCTCTGCTGTTGTCGCGCCGACCTTGTCAAACTCTGTTGTTAGGAACGAATTTAGCGCCCTTGTTGAAGTTTCTTTTAGCATTCGCAGCAAAACGCCAAGCTCAACGCCGTACGGGTGTGGCTTGATGAACTCAGCTTCTTTCGGCAGCTTTTCAACAACTCTTTCAAAAATTGTCTTCTGGCCTTCTGGATCGATATATGTGATTTTTGCGTGCGGATTAACCACTGCTGTCTGCCTCACATATTCGACAACAGACGCCTTTTTCTCCATGTATTTGGCTTCTAATTCAATCTCTATGCGAGTGCCATGCTCATGTTTCCACTCTATTGTTGTTTCTGTAATAATTTGCGGCTCGTTTGTCTTGATATCTATTTTCAACTCTTGGACCAAGGCTAGCTTCATGCCCTTTGTTCTGGTTATTATGCGGGCTGGCTTGCCTGTCGTGAGCTGGCCATACATTACAGAAGCAGAGATACCGATGCCCTGCTGTCCGCGACCTTGCTTACCGCCGAATGTTTGGAACTTTGAGCCATACAAAAGTTTTCCAAATGCCCTTGCAACATGTTCTTTTGAAATACCCGGACCGTTGTCCTCCACGATCATCTTGTATCTGGTTTCGTTGATTTTTTGGATTTGAATAAAAATCTCCGGCAGGATTTTGTGGCTTTCGCAGGCATCTAGGGAGTTGTCCACTGCCTCTTTAACTGACGTTAACAAGGCTTTGATAGGGTTGTCAAAACCTAAAAGATGGCGATTCTTCTCGAAAAACTCGGCAGGAGAGATCGATCTAAGGTCTTGATTGTTCGCCACAATTGGTTTGTCTGCCATTCTGAACCGCGGAGGGCTCTGCCCTCCCCAGTTTCAAGGTCCTCCTGACCCTCCCGGTGCGATCTGCGATCGCACAAAACGCGGGCGAAACTGCTCATCTGAGAAAATGGTTTATTTAGCGGGCTTTAAAATGCTTTCGTTTTAAAATCGGTATACGTCGCTTATGCTGTGGCTGTTGGTGTTATTTTAACTTGATATACCACGATACTGCCTGGCCGGATTTCCCTATTTCCTGGCCTGCCCGCAAACTCTCCAGTATGCTCTGGTGCTGGCAGTGCAGTAATAGATTCTAGTGATATAACTGGCTGGTCTGACGGGCGCCAAGCCATTGTGTGGCCCATATCAGACTTTACTTTTAAAGTTCCAGCTTTAACTGGACATTTAACTTGAGTAATTGCATCTAAAATTAGTGTAGCATATGAAAATTTTGATATTTGCCCAAAATGCCAACTTTTCGCGCCATGTAACTGCTTTCTATCTAGCGTCCTTAATCTTCCGCCCATATTTAATGGTAGTTTGAACGCTGGATGGTAACCAAGTGCATATGACATCAGCTCATCAGATCTATTTAAAATATTAAATGTAACTTCCAAGCTGTTGCCAGTCAAATCATACAGCTCGTAAATCGCAAACGAAGTCGCAAACCTGGCAAATCCGCTTGGTGTTTCTACTGGCGCGCCGCAGTGATATTCACGCTTTACTCCAATGCTGTGCTTGCCTACCGCAATATCTGTGGGCAGCAGATATCTTGCAATCCCGTGCCGCGGCATTTTATATTGCACGCCATCAACAGTCACTGAATTATTTTTAGCAAGCCCAATAATCGGAAACATAACAATCGCAGAATTCTGCCAGCCGCCTGCCTCTTTCTTTTCGTGCGGGGCTTTGAGATGTTCTGGCTTGCCACCGCCCCACATAAACTCTTGCCCATCTCGCTGAAGGCTGCATAGCTGGCCATTCTCTGGATTAATGCCAGCTCGCAATGTTCCTTCTTTATTAATTATTTCTATCAAATCACTCATGTCAATTCAATAACCGTAAGGTTTACAAAACTTCTGTTTATTTTTGTAATTATAGACTATTTATATTTCTATTTAAGCATTTCTTCCAGTTTTCTTATAACATCCTTATCGCCCTCAGAAACCATCTTTAGTTTCATTGCCTGCTTAAGAGTAAATAGCTTCATCCCATTACCTTCTCCTAGTTTTAATTCTGAAAGTGGCGGCATCGGCGCAACATAAACCCAACGGTCAACCATGAAATTCCTATTTTGATTCTTTTGCTCTGTAAACTTGTCTAAGAATTTGTAATCATACCCTATCAACTCAAAGCCAAGCTCTTCTTTAGTTTCACGAAGCAAGGCCTGCTCTGGCGTCTCATCTTCATTGATATGCCCGCCGAAATATGCCCAATGCTCGCCGACCTTGCTAATCCCGCGCCTGTCCTGCAATAAAATCCGCTTCCTAGAATCATAAAATATTATTAGAGAAACGCGGTGGAGTTTCATTTGCCATTCTCTAAATCTAAGTCAAGCTCTTCTCGGCTGGGCCTCGCGGAACCCTTGCCTCCGCTCAGGAACCTATAAACCGTTGCATGCCTTCTTCCTGTCAGCAGCATCTCGACGGCCTGCCTTGCCTTTTCAACAGCTTCATACTTGCCAAGGATCGCAACAGTCTTGCCCTGTACAGCGATCTCGGCGCCGGTCTCACGTGCGATTAAATTTTTCGCCTTGCCGTTTGCGCCAATCACAACGCCACGGACACGTTGCTGGTGGCTTTGTTTTTTGTGGCCATAGTCCGGCAGCGAAAGTTTCTCGTAAGCATAATCTTCTTTGAATAAAAGTTTTGCAGACTCTGGCGAAAATCCGCGGCCAATCGCATCAACCACATTCTTGGCAATCATTACTTCCAAAGCGTCAGTGCCTTCGACTTCAACTAAATTGTCTTTCACAGTAATTTTTACGTTGCCAAGCTGTTCTAAGATAACCTTTGTCGCGCCCTTCGGGCCTATAACTACAGCAACCCTTGTTCTCGGAACCAGAATTTCGTCAATAAATTGCATATTACTCACTTTTTGTTTTTGATGTTAATAAATCTGCCTCCCGTAAAGCAGCCGTATGCGATTCCCCGGTATATACTAAAACCCCATGCAAGCAATTTATTATAAAATCCTGCCTGTTTAATTCTGATGCGGATTTACCTATCTTCGCGAACATATTTACCAGCCATGTTGTCGCAGCCACGCGATTATTTATATTTTGCCAATACTCCTGTGGTAGCATGCTCAAAATAGTCCAAGGTGCTTTATCCAACAAATAATCATAGTTTGGATTTTTTGGGTCGGTAAAACCCACAGTAACAAATGCATAGTATGTCGAATCATTATAGTACCTTGCCAGCAAACCACCGAGCTTTGCACGCCTAAAGTCATTAGTATCCGGATATTGCCAGTCATTAAATTTTTTTATTGGTCGATTGAACCGGAAGTCCAATACAAATTTTGTAATTATAGTGTACCGATGTTCTGGCACTGTTAAAAATCCGCCACCAATGTGCCGATTATGCGGAAACTGCTTCCTAGGTCCGTGTCTGACATCATCCCAAACTTCAAGCACTTCGTCTGGCGCTAATGTTTCGCCGGCCGTAATCCTGCGCTCTAAATCTGAATGTGTCATACAAAACTAGGCGTAAATGGACTTTTAAACCTTTCTATATTGCTATGCAAACTCTTTCTGCTCGAACAGCACCTTCAGATGGCCCTGCTCTTTCAGCCATCTGGACTGATTATCTGTGTATTTGTAGATTATGTCGCCTTTTTTATCGCCCTCGTATTCCCAAGGCTCGATCAGAACAATAGAGTCTGGCCGCACCCAAAGCTGCCGCTTTAAAGCCCCGGGAACGCGGCAAATCCTTGTCTTGCCATCTGTGCATCTTACTCTGGAATGGCCAAATCCGAGGCGCATCTCAACTATTCCCAAAACTTCTTTCCCTCGCGGCAGCCTTACCCTGAATACCTGCTGCTCGCCCTGGTTTGGCTGGCCTCTGTTTGGCCTTTTGTTCTGCTGAAAGCGCGGGCGTGGTTTAAACATGAGTTAAAAACAGTTAGTGTGTTTATAAACGTTCCTCACTAATATTTTTAAACTAATAAACAAATGCCTTGCCCTGCGCAACATTACCTTATCGCTATTGTTGAACATCCCTCGACCTTAACAAAATTACTAGCTTATACTTCGGCCTGTTTCTCTGCTTGTCCCACGAGTAGGCCTGCCCGGACTCCTTTGTTTTGAGGCTGAATCTTTGCCTAAGCTCTGACGCAAGATGCCTCGCGGTTTCCTTGTTTGTGATATAAGCATCAAAGCCCATGCGCTGCTCTTCGTATTTCAGGACATAGTTATCAACTTTAGAAACTATGCTGCGCATTTTTTCAATATCTGGCTTGCTGGCCCGCAATTGCAGGACAGCCACATACTGCTTCCTTCGGTGCATCGCGCATTCTGTGCAGACTGTGTTTTTTACCTGCGTAATTATCGGGAAGGCCTGCGTGAATTTCCTGCGGTCAAATGTTATTGTGACAGAAACGTTCTCCCTGCCGGAAAATTTAACTTCTTCCAACTCCGCGCCTTCGGGAATTTTAACTTTTTTAATCAGGGTGTTTTCAAAATATGTTTCTTCGGATTCATTGCTCTTTATCCAAAGGCCTTCGACCTCAACCGCCCCGCAATCCTTGCAAACCTTAAGAACGATCTTCCTCGGCACTTCGATAAATCCCGTGCCAAGCCTGCAGTCAGTGCAGATTCCATCAACTAGCATAACTCCGCTGCGGCCGCACCTTGCACAGAATTTTGATTTGAGGCTCATGGAATAAAATTAAAATTTGGATTTATAAATAAAACGGTTAAGCAACCTTGTGCACATAAAGCTGTGCCATCGGATGCAAAATAAACTCATGTTGTTTTTTGGGTTGAGATTCCCAACTTTTTTTGTAGTCTTCGATGTAGCTCTTTTTCATTTCGCTGCTTGTCGCATCCAAATTTGCCACTCCTACTTGCTGACCCTGAGACGCCAGAACCAAAGCAAAATGGCTTGCTCCAAACTCTCTGGCTGCGCCCATTGCCTGATAAATTAGGGCATCCAAACAATTACGAACATGCTTGCGCCTTATCTCCCACGAATTAATACTTGTTGAACTATTTTGGTTTAAAATACTATCATCAGAAACATAACTGATTGGCCCTAAATATTGCGAAGCTACCAAATGCATGCTTGCCACATCTATTGGCTCGCCCGAAACTTCCAAATTTGGCTCAAGTTTTAAGCGTATATAATCCAAAGAGCGTTTTGCAAAACCTGTTTTTTCATCCACAGTTACGCTTAAACTTTTCATGCTAGCCAGTCTGAATTTGCCATCCCTTAACATTACTAATTGTGGTTTATCTACCATTTTCAATATTATGCAGAAATTGCTATTTATAAATCTTTCTATATTGCTGATGCAAAGGATTATATTTAGGCAGTGCTACTAAAAGTTATGCTTGACTGTGAAATCTGCGGCTCAGCGCCTGCGAGTGCTAAGGCCAGCTTTGATGGAGTTATTCTGAATGTCTGCTCGGGTTGTGCGGCAACAGGAAAAATAATCGAGCAGCCAAAGCCTGCGGCTAGGCAGCCAGTCCTGCAGTACATTGCGCCGGAATCCGGCGAAACAGTAACTGAAAATTTTGGAAAAATAATTTCCTCGGCAAGGCAGCAAATGGGTTTGAAGCAAGACGAGCTGGCCAGCAAACTAAACGAAAAGCTCTCAGTCATTCAGGCTGCAGAACAGGGCAAGCGCTTGGACTTGGGGCTGGCAAGAAAGGTGGAGAAGTTTTTGAAAATAAAAATAATTGAAGATGAGACTTAAGGATAAACCTTCAGCTTGGCATCTGCATTATTATCCAGCTCGTTCAGCTCGTTTAGGTAGTCCAGCCTGTCCAGCTCTACCGTAACCTTGTAATCGCCTGGGCTTAACGAGTAGCCTGGCGCCCTGAAGTCCTTCACGCTGTTCGCGTCAACCTGAACATTGTTTTCCCACGAGGTAATTGTTGCATCCCTATTATTGCTGTCCTTTTGGGAAAGTGTCACACGCAGGTTGAAGAAATATGCAGAAGCTGAGCCGCGGTTGCCAACGCTGATTACTGGTATGACCTGCTGGCTCCTCCTTGGGTCTGATGGCAGGAATGTTATTTTGCTTACATAAACATCTGGCATCGAGCGCACCTTGAAAAGCGAGGTTGCGCGTTCGCCGGCATCATAAAGATAGCCATTGCTGTTCTTGTCTATGCATGCTGCAATCAGATAGTCCTTTGGCGCGCTAAGTTTCACTTGGAATGCAGAAGAACAAAATTTATCTACGCATCTGATTGAACCGAGCTGCTGGCCAAAACAATTGTCCAGCTTCATGTCGATGGTCTTGCCATTGCAATCCACAAGGCCTGACACTCGCGCAATTGAAATCTTGCCTGCTTGTACTGGGTTTGGGCTTAATGTAAGGACTGGCACGCCCCTGCACCCACCAGAATCGACAGCGGTAGCAAAGCCAGTTATGTTGGGCGCTGCAATAATAACAAAAACCAGCAACGAAACTACTATCGCCAGGGCTTTTGTACTAGTCATTTTAAACAACTGTAAATTCAGTCTGCGCGACATTGTTAGCCTCACTTACTTCGGCATAATAATTGTACGGGTCAACGGTTACTCTAAGCGTGTACGTGCCTGCTGCTGGCAGATATATATTCCTTGGCAGTTCTACTATTTGTTCTTTACCACCGATTATAGTAAATGTTTCTGTCGAACTCGTAAAAAGTTGCGTGCCACGCAGGATTTCGTATTTGTAAATTGTCGAGCTGATGCCAGCAGTGCCCAAATTACTCACCTTAAATGTCGGCTGGAACTCAACGCCGGCCAGTATTCTGTCTGGCACAGTCACATCAGAAGCAATCAAATCCAGATTGTCAACTGTTGCGGCTACATTGCCAGTTAAATATGGGCTGGCAAACGCTACAAGCGCGATAAATACGGCTATTCCTGCTAAAGCTTTACTATCAATATGTGTGGCCATTTTATATTTATATGTAAAAGACTATTTATATAGCTTGCGGTTACCTAATCACCAAACTGTCTTCCCATTTATTATTTGTCTCATCGGAACCCTCTTGGACGTTCGCTTCGCTCACTAAGAGCGTTCCATCGGAGAACCTCGCCTCCGAACATTTACGCCGTCGGCGGAATATTGATAATAGTATATTATTGGTACACTAAATTGGCATATTACTGGTATAATACTAACATGCCAAAAAAAACTAAATGCCTATTTAATTACCAAACTGTCTTCCCATTTATTATTTGTTTCGTCCAGTTCGTCAAAATTTTTGTCGCTGTCTATCGTTACGCGAACTGTATACTTGCCTGCTGGCATCGTGACATAGGCTGGCGTTGTTACTGTTGCATCCCCGCTGGCTGGCAGGACTTGCACATAATCAGTATTCGAGTAAAACAAATTTCCAAATTCGCCAAAGACTTCGTAATTATATCTTGCATAGCTCGCGCTTATCGAGCCGGAATTTGAAAAAACAATTGTTGCTGTAAACGGCAGGCCTGTCTTTGTGTCTGAGTAAGTTACGGATTTAACCGAAAAGTCAAGCGGGCTTACTGCTGTGCTGGCGCTGTGCTGGCCGGTCAGCAATGGCCCGCCAAACGCGCCAAGGAAAACAGCTATCGCGATCCAAGCAATTGTTGCCTGTTTCATAATATCACCGCGCTTATTTCATAAACATTATTAGTTTCATCAAGTTCAGAAAATTCCTTCAGATGGTCAACTGTGATGCGGACTGTATACTTGCCTGCCGGCAGGCCTTCAACATCCTTTAGAGTAACATCAGTATCGCGGCCGGCAATCAATGCAAGTTTGTCGCTTGTTGTAAAAAGTGCATTCCTGTATTCATTTATCCATTCGTATTTGTATTGGACAAAGCTCGCGCTCAAACTTCCCGTGTTAGAAAAAATTGCTGTCCCGCGTATCGTCTGGCCGGCATATGCCTGCGGCTGAATAGAAATAGATTTAACAGAGAGCTCTGAAATATCTGCAACCGCGCTCCCCGACACGCCTTCAGAAACAGAACCAAGCCCGACAGACACCAGGACTGCAAGCACAGC
>JACQKZ010000019.1 GCA_016204275.1 Nanobdellati archaeon
CTTTTCGTTTGGCCATTTGTTTTAACCTCCAAATTAATTTATTTTGTGATTCGTTGTTTAAATAAGTATTGTATTTGTTTTTTCTAATTAGTTAGTAACAATTTTTGTTACTCAAACTTTTTATACGCCAAATTTCAACAAATTCCATGGCCACTGGAAAATATCTCGCAGCAGTTATAATATTCATACTGGCAGTCTACAGCATCTTTTTTTTCTTGTCAAAAACTCCAGAGCAGGTTTTGGATTGCAAGTCAGGCGATTCCAGCTGTCCGCAGGGCTGCACATATCAAGTCGATCAGGATTGCGCACATTCTGGCGCAACAAGTTTGGGTGAGGTCCATAGCTGCCTCTCTAAGTCGGACTGTGTTGTTATTGAACCGCTGTGCGGAAACCCATCTTGTAATATTTTAGATAACGATTGCCAGGCCGGCAGCTTTTGCATCGGGGCGATAAATAAAAATTACAAAAATGCATGGGCAGCGGCCAGTGTTCGTTGCGTTGGAACAGTCCCTCAATGTACGCCGCAGCAAAATGTGCAGGCGGTTTGTATAAATGGCGAATGCAGCGTGCAGGGGAAAATATAAATGGCAACGCGCGCGAGATTCTTTGGTGAGATTTCAAACTTCGGCCGCATATTTGAAGTTTCGTTTGCGGCTTTTTTAACAATAATTGCATTTGGGATTTTTGATTTCACAATACCTTATTTTATAAATGATATTTCTACTAACATGGCAATAATTGGTTTTACAGTTTCGCTGATTTACATTGCATCGTTTGTTTTTGAAGTTCCGCTCGGGCTTGCAGTGGATAAATTCGGCAGGAGAAATGTTTTGCTTGTTTCACTGGCCTGCCTTGGTTTAATCGGGCTAGTTTACTTTTTTGTGCAGAATATATTACAGCTGATGGCCTTGGAGTTCCTGTTTGGAATTATTGCAGTTGCATTTTGGATACCCGCGGCAGTTTTAGTAAGGGATTATTCCCCAAAAAAAAGATTTGGCGAGGCGCAGGGTGTTTACTTGACATTTTCACAGCTCGGCTGGATTGCCGGCCCGGTGATAGCAGGCATAATCGCGACAATTCTTGCGCCAAAATACAATTTCCTTATTTTTTCAGGTTTTATTTTTCTGGCGCTTTTGTACGCGCTGATAGTTCTCAGCAAGCGAAAAATAAAAATCAAGCCGAATGCAGCGAGAACGGAACGAAGGATAGCGAGGTTGTTTGCCTTGAAAACTTCGTTTAAAGAATATATATTTATGCACAAACATGCACTGCCACTTTATTTTTTATCAGTTTTTTTAAACATCTGGATTGGCATAGAGTGGGTTTTTGTGCAAATCGCAAGCTCCGCAGTTTTTAACATGAATGAAGAAATTACGGGCATCATATTGGGGGCGATGATGGCAGTAGAGGGTTTGCTTTATTTCAGCTCGGGTTATATAATGGACAAGGTTGGCCCGAAGTACATAATATTATCTGGCTTTTTGCTTTTGTTCTCTTCTTCTTACTTTGCATTTTTGAGTGTCAGCGCCCCAATGTTTATATTTTTCCTTCTCTTATCTGCCGGTTCTGTTGCGTGGATTTATCCCGGAACTGAGGCAATCGCAACTGAAATAATACCTGCCAAAAAAAGGGGCGAGATGACTGGCGTGTTTGATTCATCAAAAGATTTAGGCCTGATATTCGGCCCGCTGATAGGCGGCGTGGTTGCCCAGGCATTTTACAATCCAATGCTGCCGTTCTTTTATGTTACAATAATTTCTACAGCAGCGGTTTTTCTCAGTTTAAAACTTTGGAAATAAATTTTAGCTTGTTGGCTGTGTTATGTTAACATTCTTAACGATTGTGTGCGGCGTAAGCACTGGCGTGCTCGTCTCCCAGCCGGCAATTTGTTTTATATCCTTGCCAAGCAAGTGGATATTTTTTAGAATGTTAAGCATGTTTTCAGAAACGCGTAATTGTTTTATCGGTTTTTTTATCTCGCCATTTTCTATCATAAACATGCCGTCCCGCGGTATAACAGAAAACTCGCCGTTTGATATGTTTTGATATCGTAAGTACCAGAGATTAGTTATGTAAATGCCGTGTTTAATTTCCCTTACTAAGTCATCGCGCGTTCCCTTGCCAGCCTCAAAAACAACATTGTGCGGGCTAGGCGCTATCAGGCCTGCGTTGCTAGTAGTCTCCGTTTTGTATTTTCTTGCGGTTGAAGTATTATGAAAATATGTTTTAAGCACGCCATTTTTTATTATGCTGTTGATTTTTGTCGGACTGCCTTCTGCGTCGTATTCGCCCGATGCTATACCGCCTGGAATTGTGGGATTATCGTAGATGTTTAGGTTTTTTGGCCCTACCTGCTGGCCAAGCTTGTCTTTGAAAAACGATAAGTTTGCTTCGACATCAAATATCGACGCAGCCTCACCGAAATTTTGTGCGATAACTGAAAATGCAAGGGGCGCGAAAAGTACATCATACTTGCCAGCCTTGCCAGCTATGGGATTTCTGGCCAGCTTTGCTATCTCGCCGGCAAATTTTGCAGCGCCTAGCACATCGAGCTCAGATAACGTGCGTGCGTTGGATGTCATGTGGCCGGATGCTTCCTTGCCAATCATTGCGCGGATAGAAAAGTATGCAGAAGTTGACTTTGACTGCGCCTCGACGCCGCCAGACGTTACTAGCAGGCTGTCCGCAAAGTTAAGCTGGAAAATGCCATTTGTTCTTTCAGCACCCTCGTTTATGGCTGCGCGAATGCCCGATTCAACAACATCCACGCTGTCAAAAGAAAAATTTTCAAT
This sequence comes from Nanobdellati archaeon, assembly GCA_016204275.1. Taxonomy (GTDB): domain Archaea; phylum Nanobdellota; class Nanobdellia; order UBA10117; family UBA10117; genus JACOYC01. The sequence goes on from JACQKZ010000019.1 coordinate 2,793, forward strand.
TTTTTTATCCAGAAGGCCAGGGATTTTTTTATATCTGAACGGGCCGTCAGCAATTCCAAAATAATCTGGCTTTGGCTTTATGAATTTCAGGAATTTTGACGCCTGTTTTGCTGTTTCATCAATTTTTTTCTTTGCGGCGGATAATTTATCTGCCTGAATTTCAGTTCCCGCATGGCCTGCCGCGCTTGGCTCGGCAACAGTTTCGCCGAGCGCGTCCTTTATATTTGTCATAAGTATTTTTTTGTTTTTTGTCATGAAAATTCCAATATCAAACATGCTTTCAGTAGCAGTTTTTGCTATTTTGTTGTTCGAGAATTTTATCTGGCTGGCCTTGCTTGCGACAGCAGCTATTACCAAATCATCAGCTATATCTGCAAGTTTTTTCTTGGCATAGCTGGCTATTTCAAAGACATGTGAATCCATTATCCTAATCGTATCCCCCTGAGGCGTATGGATGGCCCGCCATGTGTTACTGGGATGGCCTGCATCGGCTCGCCTTTGCCGCAGGAAGCAGCATGAAACTCAGTGTTATCTGCAAGTGCATCTATTGCGCCGTAAAGTGCGGGCGTTGTTAGTTCAATTATCGGGTTTCTGACAGGCAATTTTATTTCTCCGTTTTCTATTAGGTAGCATTCCGAGCCAACATATCTGTTGTTATAGCGTTTGTCATCTATGTTCCACTCCATAAAACTTTTCATAAATATGCCGTGCTTGACATCTTTTACTAGCTCTTCTTCAGAGTAGTCGCCTTCCAAGAAAAAAGTATTGGACATTCTTATTATTGGTTCTTTGTCAAATTCTGAAGCGCGGGAGGCGCCATTGCTTTTTGTGCCGAAAAAACTGGCAGTCTCGCGGTTCTGCAAAAATTCAGTTATTATTCCGTTTTTAACTAGAAATTTTCTGCGGGCCTTTACGCCTTCATCATCATATTTGTAAAATCCGTATGTGCCAGGAACAGATGGATCATCTACTAGCGTAACAACTGGTTTTGCTATCGCTTGGCCTAGCATGCCATGTGTTATGAACGACTCGCCGGCCTGCGCGGCTTCCCTGCCCATAATTCTGTCTGCTTCGTAAGGATGCCCGCAGCTTTCGTGCGATATTATGCCAGTGACCTGCGGCGAAGCAACAAGGTCTATTTGCCCTTTTGGTGGAGCGATGCCTTTCTGCAGGACATTTTTCAGCGCCTTAACTTCGGAGGCCAGCAGGCTCGGGAGTTTCCACTGGCTCACGAGTTCCCAGCCCCCTGTTGAGCCGTACTGCCACATCCGCTGCGCAGTCTGGCCTTTTTCCATCGCAGTCAGGTAATAGAAGAAGTTTACGTATGGAATGTTCGAAATTATTTTTGAACCGTCAGTATTAACTAAATATTTCAAAGTTTTCCAATCACCAATGTTTAGGTAGCGGCCAGGCAGTTTAACTTTTGTCGCAATAAGTGCCTTTTCGATTTCATTTAGCACACCGATTTTTTTCTCAGGGCTTATGTCTGCGAGTTTTACTTTTTCGTTTACTTTGTATTTGGCCCGCGAGCTTTTTTCTTCAGACATCGTTGTGTGCTCAGTCATTTTTGAAGCTGATTTTGCAAGCTTAACCGCGCGCCCAAGGTTTTCTTCAAGGTTTTTCTTGTTCAGAAGGTTGGTTGACACAAAGCCCATGGTGTTTTTTATTACTATGCGTATGCCAAGGCCTGCTGTTGCAGAGAATCCAGAGCCTTCGAGAATTCCGTTTTTGAGTATGAAATTTTGGCCGCGTGTTTCTTCTAGCCTGGCCTCTGCATAAGTAGCGCCAAGTTTTTGCGCGTGTTTTATCGCCCAGTCCGCCAGATCTTCGTACATCTACACCAACCCAACCGGAGAAAGATATAAAAAACTATTATTAAAGCATTTCGTATGGAATTCACAGTCGACCCAAATACATTAGATGTAAAAAAGGCACTTGCGGCCGGCAAGAAGTATCGTGTCATCTATGAAAGGCCAGCCTGCATCGGCGCAGCAGCCTGTGTTGCGGTCTTCGATAAAAGGTGGGAGATGGCACAGGACAACAAGGCAAACCTGAAGGGCGGCTGGAAGATTGACAACGATGTGTGGATTTTAGATATCGACGATTTAGAGTACGAAGACTTAAAGACTTCCGGTGAGGTCTGCCCAGTCAACGTGATTCATGTGTTCAAGCTGGAGACTGGCGAGAAGGTAATCTAAACGCTTATATATTCTGCTTAAAATACATTTCTGGCCATGACGCATATCAGTGAACGCGAACAGGAACTTCCGAACACACTCATGCTGCAGTTACAGGAATTAGCAGCAGAGCACAAGGACATTATTTCCCTTTCTATTGGCGAGCCGGATTTTAAAACGCCAAAGCCAATTTTGGATGCCGCAAAAAAATTTATGCTAAGCGGAACGCACTACTCGCCTGCAGCTGGCCGTACTGACTTGCGCAAGGCGATCGCCCAGAAGTTGAGAAAAGAAAATAAAATTTCAGCGGACTGGGAAAATGTAATCGTGACTGCTGGCTCGCAGGAAGGCCTGATGGCTGCACTCCTTACGACAGTTGACCCAACAGAGGAAGTTATACTGGCAAGCCCAGGGTACTTAGGTTACGTGCCGGCAATTGAACTGGCAGATGGCGTGCCAGTTTTTGTTAGATTGCGAGAGCAGGATGGCTGGCAAATTAATCCTGACGAAATGAAAAAGAAAATTTCCAAAAAAACAATCGCGATAATGCTTAACACACCATCCAATCCGACAGGCACAGTGATAAAGAAAAAAATTTTGGAAGAGGTTGCAGATATTGCGGTGCAAAACGATTTGTATGTTTTTTCTGATGAGGCGTACGAAAAAATAGTTTATGAGAATGCAAAACATGTTTCAATCGGTTCTTTAAATGGAATGAAAGAGCATGCTGTAACATTTAACACGTTTTCAAAAACATATGCGATGTGCGGCTTCCGCCTTGGATATATGCACGGGCCGAAAGAGTTTGTGAAAGCGGTTTCAAAGGTTCATCACTATCTCGAGATTTGCGCGCCGCACACAAGCCAGCTGGCCGGCCTTGCTGCGCTCAAACTAAATAAAAAATATATTTCTGAAATGGTACGAGAGTATGACAGAAGAAGGAGATTAATTGTCCGGCGGTTGAATGAAATAGGTTTGCACACGGTAAACCCAGAAGGAACTTTCTACGCGCTTGCAGATATTTCTGACTTCAGTAACTCGAGTGTAAAGTTCGCGGAAGATTTAATCAGAAAAGCAAGAGTTGCCTGCATACCTGGTACAGAGTTCGGGCCTTATGGGGAAGGGCTGGCAAGGTTTTCATATGCAAACGACTATAACAAAATTTCCACAGCGATGGATAGGGTAGGGCGTGCGCTATGAGTTTCGAAAAACTTCACAGGTATTTGCATAAATATATCCACCCGTTCGAGCATCTTGGCCACGGCGCGATAATAGCCATCATAGTTTTCGCGCTGCTCAAGCTGGAATTGTTTATCGTTTTCTTGGAATCGCCAAAGCTAAGATGGTCAACAGCCATAGTAAGTTTTGTCATAACCGTAATATCAAGCTTTTACTATGAGCGAAACATTTTAAAGATTGCAAAAAGGAAAGCTGATTGGGTGTGAGATGGCTGAAGAACGAAATCCGTTTAAAATCGCGCAGATGCAGTTGGACGAAGCAGCAAGATTCTTGAAGTTGGAACCAAAACTGCACAAATTGCTGCGAGAGCCAGCCAGGGTTTTCAAAGCGAGCCTTAAAATAAAACTTGACAGCGGAAAAACAAAAACATTCCAAGCATTTAGAGTCCAGTACAACGATGCCCGCGGGCCATGCAAGGGCGGCATAAGATACCATCCCGAAGAAACTATTGACACCGTGAAAGCGCTCGCTGCGTGGATGACCTGGAAATGTGCCACTGTTGGGATTCCGTACGGCGGGGCGAAGGGCGGAGTTGTTTGCAATCCTAAAGATATGTCAGATGGCGAGCTAGAGCGGTTAAGCCGCGCATACATCCGCGCGTTCTGGAAACACATTGGGCCAGATCAGGATGTTCCAGCGCCGGACGTTTATACTTCTGGCAAAGAGATGGCGTGGATGTTGGACGAGTACGAAAAATTAGTCGGCCACCAATCGCCAGCGATGATCACTGGCAAGCCACTCGCGCTCGGCGGTTCGCTCGGCAGAGATTCGGCAACAGGAATGGGTACGGTCATCTGCATCCGCGAGGCAGCAAAACATTTGAAAATTGATTTGGGCAAAGCTACGGCAGTAGTGCAAGGCGCGGGCAATGTCGGCGGCTGGACAGCAAAACTCCTGCAGCAGAAGTTCAGCACAAAAATTATTGCTATCTCTGACTCAAAATGTGCAGTTTATTCTGAAAAAGGCTTGGATGTTGAGAAAGTTTTGGCGCACAAAGAAAAAACTGGCCAGCTGCACAATTTCCCGGGCACAAAGTGCATCACAAACGAACAGCTGTTGGAATTAAAAGTTGATGTCTTGGTGCCCGCCGCGCTGGAAAACCAGATTACAAAAGAAAATGCTACAAAATTAAAATGCAAAATATTAGCAGAGGCAGCAAACGGGCCGGCAACAAAAGACGCAGACGCAGTTTTGAAAAAGACAAAAATACTTTTGATTCCGGACTTCCTGTGCAACGCGGGCGGAGTCACAGTCAGCTATCTGGAGTGGGTGCAGAACAGGACTGGCTACTACTGGAAATTAAACGAAGTCAACGATAAGCTGGACGAAGTGATGACAAAAGCGTTCTGGGATGTTACAAACTTTGCCCAACAGAATAAAATTTCTATGCGGGTTGCGGCTTATGCGCTGGCCGTGCAGAAGGTTGCTGAGGCGATGAAGTTACGGGGCCAAGCCTAACAAAAGTCTTATATGTTTATTGCTGCGGAAATTTCTACATGAGAAAATGGTATAGCCATGGCATGTCACAAGATGCTATCAGCAAATTTGAGAAGCAATACGCCAAAATAGATAGTACTTGGGTTGGCTTAGGTAAAGGTGATAATCTGACATTGGAGCTCACGCTGACTTGTGAGGACGCTCAAGCCAGCGATTTGACGTTGGAAAATCATGACATAGTTGGATTGTTAAAAGAAACAGGACAAAGAAGCATCTCGCGTTTGAAGGGCATGGTGATTGAGGTTTATTTAAAAAATAACAGAGTTGAATGTATTGGTGCTAATAGAAATCTCATAAACAGCGAAGAAGAATAAATATTATCTGTGTCGTTATTTTTAGTAGTTTATGTGTGATGAGGCTGCGCGGCACAGCATAAAGTTTTTAAGTTTATCTACATAAAAATCAACATGACAGCAACGTTAGTAGAAAAATTGCAGAAAAATGGATGGCACTACTTAGGCCAGTTCGATAATCTTCCGCGCGGATTGGAGCCAGTATGTTTGGGATTTCAAACAAAAAATTTAGAAAAAACATTCTTTGCTAAAGAGAGGAGAGAGTGGCTTTTAGTTCAAGATTTAACTAATCCTAATGGTCTTGCGCTTTTCAGATATTCTGGTTTTCATAGTCCAGTGCCAGCCACAAATAGAGTTAAATCAAAAAGGGAAGAAGAATTAAATCAAAAAGGGTGGTATTATTTATACAATCAATCAAGGCAGGCCAGCCCAGCTAACACTTCCCTGCGCGCGCCAAGATCTCTGAGAGATATCAGGCAGCAATATTTGGAAGAAGGCTGGCCAGAGGTTTTGGTTGACAAGCAGGCATTTATGGCTGATGGCAAGCCACTTGATTGCGACATGGTTGCGGTTTATGTCAGAGTGCCAGGTGCAAAGGCAGTAGCTTAATTTTAGAAGTTAATGGCATAACTTTAAAAGATAATAATTGTTTTTATATCTATGGCTCAGCTATCGGAGGAACAGCTCAAGGCATTGAATTTGAAGGTACAGGAGATAGCCAAACTGCCGCCAGAGGAGCAGGCCGAAAAAGCGCAGGAGCTTCTCACGCCAGAGGAGATGGAATTCTTGAAGGAGCAGCAGGCCATTCGTGGGCAGGGCGGCGGCTGTGTGTTCTGCGGCATCGCGCAGGGTAAGATTCCAACAAAAGTTGTTTACGAAGATAATGATTTTATCGCTTTTCTTAGCAAAGACCCAGCAAACCCAGGGCATACGTTCCTCGCGCCGAAAGAGCACATACCGATTCTTGTCAAGCTGCCAGACGCCCTTGCAGGCAAGCTTTCCATTTTACTGCGAAACATTTCCGCAGCAGTTTTCGACGCGGCAAATGCGCAGGGCATAACAATACTACAGCAGAATGGCCAGGCCGCAGGCCAGACAATTCCACACATGGTTTTTAACATCATACCAAGGTTCGACGGCGACAAAGTTGTCATCGACCTGCCAAACACGGATTTGAAAGAAGAAGATATGCTGGAATTTCAAAAGCGCATCATTGAAAATGTAAAAAAATTTGAAGCCGCAACCGCCCCCGGCGCAAAACCAGAAGATGCAAAGCCCAAAAAGCCAATCAAGTTCCGAGGGCGAGGGCCGTAATTATTTTTAGCATCAAATCTCCATAAAACAAGCTGGCAATTAATGCTGCAAGAAAAGCCGGCAGGTATGGCAGGCCTTCTTTCACGCGGACAGTATTTATTTTTCCCTGCGCTGCCAGATCTCTTATTTTTTTGATATCATCAGTTTCAAGGCCGGATTTTGTCGGCTTGACATGAAAATCCCCAATCGTGATTTCTTCCATAAGCCAGTCGCCCTCTACAAGTTTTTCGGGAGTAGTATCCTTATGCATAGAGATTGTTTCGATGGATTTCAAAGCGAAGAAAAGTATGACAAAAAAGCCAGCCAGCGCAACCGCGGCAGCGAGATAAATATTTGCGAAAAACAAAAAGGCAGGGGAAACAGCGATAGTGCCAGCAGAGAGATACAAATATTTTCTGTTCTCGCGGAATTGTTTTTTTATTTCAGGTATTATTGTGCGGAAATTTTTAGCAAAAATCAAAGCAGTTCCTATTACGCCAAGAATCGCGCCGAAAATAAGGATGTTTAACATGAGTGTGGCTAAGAAAGGCCACGGTGCGCCGTAGTAAAAGTTAGTAATTGGCTGGTAAACTGGCAGTAACGCGCCAAGCGCAATTAACATTTTTGCATCGCCGCCCCCCCAGGCTCCGAAGTTGAACATAAGCCAGCCAATCCCATAAAAAACAGCAGCCCCGCCAACAGAAAGCAGAAGTGGCCAGTAGGAATTTTGCTGAAGCGTTAGGATGGCATGCCCGCCAAACCCGAATAAAATGCCGAAGTAACTTACATAGTCCGGCGCCCAGCGGTTTTGAAAATCAGTTATTGTGCCAATAGCTACTATTATGACTGCGACAGATGCAAATACCAAGTCTGTGGCCATACGATAACCAAATGCCAGTAGTATATAAACCGTTCTCAAAAGTTTTTTAAGATGTTCGGTTGTTGTTGGATGAATGGTATTAGTTGAAGTCAATCTCAGTGCGCTGTTCTTTTTCCTGCTCGGATTTTTCTCCGCAGCAGCAATCGTAATTGTACTAATGATAGTCTGGGTAATTTTTCCAAAAATTTCAGAGGGCAGAAAGTTTTTTGAATTTTGGTTAAAGATGAGAAAAAGCAAGGATCAGGCGAAATTAGAGTAAAATGGTATTTAACAAAAGTGTGTTCGGTCGAAGACCGAACCCGCTGAAAGCGTGGACCGATTTTACGGTCCTGAGAAAATCCAAAGAACAAGTTAAGTTAGAATGAAAATTAGTTTAACGCCATCATTAGATGGTGTTTGGGGTGGTCAGGAGGACCTTGAAACTGGGAGGGGCAAAGTCCCTCGCGGTTCAGAGTTGGAGTAGTGAGATGAATGATAGAGTTGGGAAATAGTATTCCGAGGCATATTGGTATCATCTGCGACGGCAACCGCAGGTTCGCGCACGCGCTCGGCGAAGTTGTGTGGATGGGCCATGAGTATGGCGCAAAAAAAGTCGAGGAAGTTCTAGATTGGTGTTTTGAACTTGGCGTAAAAGAGGTAACGCTCTGGCTCTTCTCCGCGGAAAACCTGAAGCGCCCGAAAGAGGAGCTTGGCGAGCTTTTTAGGATTGGCGAAAATATGACGCGAGAGTTCATAAAAAATCCAAAGATACACCAGCACAAGGTAAGGCTTTCGGTAATCGGCGATACGTCAATTTTCCCGGCAGGCCTGCAGGCTGGCATCAGGGACGCGCTGGAAGCCACAAAAGATTATAGTAATCTAAGATTTAACATCGCCGCGGGCTATGGCGGCAAGGCAGAAATTATAAGCGCTGTCCAGAAAGTCGGCGAGCTGATAAAAGATGGAAAAATAAATCCGGCAGATGTTACTAAAGAATTGCTTGAGGCACATATGTATTCCGCAGACGTAGCGGATGTTGATTTAGTTATCAGAACATCTGGCGAGCAGAGAACATCAGGATTTTTAATGTGGAAATCTGATTATGCGGAATATTATTTCTGCGAGAAGTTCTGGCCAGCCTTTGAGAAGGAAGACTTGATTAAAGCAATTATGGATTATTCCGAAAGGAAGAGACGGTTTGGGAAATAGAAAATGACCAAAAGGCTTATATAGTTTAAGGGCGTTAATATATATTACCATGGTTTACTTTTCTAGCCATAATAGTAACGCACTTCGCGTAATTGCAACCGCAGTAGTTTTTTTGATGTTTTTCGGCCCAGTTGGCGTAGTTGCACTGGATCCGACTGACGGCAGTGACGCGAAGCAGGATATTGATCACGACGGGCTGGACAATTCTGGCGAGTATCAATACGGGACAGACCCAAACAATGCAGATACAGATTCCGATTTGACTGATGATGGCTGGGAAGTCCATTTCAGGGAAGTTTGGTATGAAAAACAATTGAGCGAAAAATCAAAAAATATTTTCGATAAAAAATATGATGAGTTGAATTCAGAACAACAGCAGCAAGTTAGAAATAAAATCTCTGAGGAGTGGCCTGCTTTTCCTCTAAATCCCACAGACGGAAATGACGCGGGCTTTGTTTCTCAAGAAAAAATCTCCAGCGCAAAAAATAATCCAACAACTTTATATGGATGGATAGATTCAGATGCGCAAAAATATCTGAACGATCCTGATGAAGATGGATGGAATAATCTTCACGAATTTTTGGCAGGCACAGATCCGACAAATCCAAATACAGACGGCGATTCATACGCACAAGATTCGCAGGATCCAAACCCGCTGATTCCGGACGATTATGAATCAAGCCAGCCAGGCGGGACAGGAAGCGGCTCTGATGGGCAAGGCCAGCAGAAAGCTTTTGGTAAGCTAATTACTAGCGCAAAATATATTTTCGCAAGGTTTTCAACAACTTTAACATCAAATCCGCCAGCTAGCACAAAAGGCAGTGGAGTTTCAGACGGCCAATTCCAAGGACCTGGGCAAGGTTCTGGCGGGCAAGGACAGGGACAAGGAACCGGACAAGGGCAAGGCCAGGGCGAAGGACAAGGCCAAGGTCAAGGTCAGGGACAGGGTCAGGGAACTGGACAGGGCCAAGGACAGGGTCAAGGACAAGGACAAGGACAAGGCCAGGGACAAGGTAACGGCCAGAGCGGACAAGGGCAAGGCCAAGGCGCTGGCGAAGGGCAAGGCCAGCAGCAAGGAAACGGCCAAGGCAACGGGCAAAGCGGGCAGGGTCAAGGCCAAGGGCAACAGCAGGGCAGTGGACAAAGCCAAGGACAGGGTCAAGGTCAAGGCCAAGGACAATCTCAAGGCCAGGGCGAGGGACAGCAACAGGGCCAAGGACAGCAAGGCGGCAATCAAGGACAAAACGGCGGAGAGCAAGGGCAGAATCAAGGCGGACAGCAGGGAGGCCAGCAACAAGGGCAAGGCCAGCAAGGGCAAGGACAGGGCCAAGGCCAGCAGGGCGGTAATGGACAGGGAAATGGGCAAAACAACGGGCAAAACCAAAATGCAAACCTTCCGCCGACAAGAATTGTTGTTGACTGGAGCGAAGTTGGTTTCGGCAGTCCAAACAAGGCAATAACAAAGGGCCAGCCATTCAAAATTAAAGGGCACATTGAGTACAGAGATCCAGACACGGGAATGTGGAACCTAATTGCCAGCCCGATGGATGCAGAGGCACACGTTAAATTAGGCAGCCAGCAGCAAGATTATAAAATCGGAATTGGCGCGGCAGATTTAGATGTCAATGGCAATCCAGGCACAGGCTATTTCAGCATAGACGCAACCGTGCCGAGTGATGCACCGGCAGGCGAGGGCCTGCTTGGCGTTGCCGCGGCCGCAAACAACATCTACGCCAGCTCAGAGGTATGGGAATCATCGCCACAGGGCGCGCCGAAACATCAGCAAGTTACAGCGCAAAGCTGGGTTGAACTCGGAAGCAAGCCAAAAATTGCACAGTCAGCAACAAAGCTAGCAGTGAAAGCAAAACACAAATAATTGTTTGATTTTTATTTTAATTACTCTGTGTAATCAAAAACTGCGTTTTTGCTGCACCAATGAAGCTTAGCTTCATTCGGCATCCCCAATGCCATCAGTGCCAACAGTAAACACAGCCTCTCCCTCTGGCAGGTGTGGCGAGTCAATCAGCCTTGCAATTCTCTTGCTGGCCTTTGATTTTCTCAAGTACATGCGGTATGTCGCCGCGTGGCCGACGATGTGCCCGCCAATCGCTTGTGTGGGATTGCCGAAAAAGATTGCAGGGTTGGCCATCACTTGGTTTGTTATGTAAACCGCGAGATTAAATTTGTCTGATAACTGTTGCAACAGGTGTAAATGTTTGTTCAGCTTCTGCTGCCTATCGGCTAAAGTTCCGCGGCCGGAATATTCTGACCTAAATAAAGAAGTCAGCGAGTCGATTATGATTAATTTTATTGGCAGGCCTTCCTTCTGTATCAGCTCCGAGACCTTTTCCGCGAGAAGCATCTGGTGGTCAGAACTGTAAGCGCGCGCAACATGGATGTTCTTTAAAATATCGTCCGCATTTAATCCCTTTGCCTCTGCAAGCTGTTTTATCCTCTCTGGCCTGAAAGTTCCTTCAGTGTCTATGAAAACAACATGGCCGTTCAGCCCGCCCTGCTCGACTGGCAGTTGCGCGTTAACTGCTAGCTGAAATCCCAATTGCGATTTTCCGCTTCCGAACTCGCCAAAACCTTCCGTAAGCGCACAAGTCTCGACTCCGCCGCCAAGTAATTTATTTAATTCCGCAGAGCCAGTCGTGATTCTTCCGGTGTTCTGCCTAATTCTGAAAACTTCTTCTCCCGTCTTGAAGCCCATATCCAAAGCAGCGCGAGCCGCAGCGATCGCTTTCATCGCGGTCTGTTTTGTAATTTCCGCAATGTCCGCAAGATTGCCTGGGTTTGCAACCGCAACCGACATAACATCGTTGATGCCGGCCTCCACGAGTTTCTCAACAGTCTTTGCGCCGATGCCAGGCAGGTCTTCCAGCTTCTCGATTTTCTTGCCTGCCGGAGCATCTGTTATTTCAACATCAGCTTCAATTTCTTCATCTTTTTTCTTTTTAGCCATAAGAATTTAAAATTCAAAGAGGAATAAAAAGATTTGTGTGTTGTGGTTGATACTGTTTTGTAATTTGTGCCGAATTAATAATGGAAACAATATAGAAAGCTTTTTAAACCTATTAGTAGTGGATTTGTTGAAAATGGCAAACCTAAAGCCAATACAATACACTCACGGAGAAAGTTTTTGGAGAATTCATGGCGTCCAATATGGCGGCAAGAGTTTAACAGTAGAATTGCTTGATGGCCTCCTGCCGGCAATGACTCAAGCGGAAGCAGGTGCACATGCAAAGGCAAACCCAGATAAATTTACTGCGCAAGATTTGCCCATGTATTTTGGAATTCTTCGTGCACTTGAACAACAGCAAACTGAGTGGGATGTTTCTGCACCAGTAGCTTTCCTACGCAAATCAATGCAAGATAATTATTTAATGACATTAACAGGAATAGCATATATGCCAAAAGGCGAGGACGTAGTTATTCATGGCGTTGGAACAGAAAAACCTTATCAGAAAAAAGTGGATGTAGCTGGGCTTAGCAGGCAAATTACGCAGGAAGATAGTGCCTGCCTTGAAGCATTAGTTGGCACAGGCAATGTTGGCGCAGTAGATAAGGTTTTTAGATTTATCAATGGCACTCCAACTTATTTGTTTAGAGTAAATTATAAACCGCCGGCGGTTGAAAGACGTGTTGCGAGGTTCGACGCCTACGCGGATGTTGTCGGTCTCGACTGCGATGGGGATCCGCAGGACCCTGTTACCTCGCTCGGGGTACGTCGTGTTGCGCCGCTGCGCCTTCAGGCGCCGCGCTAAATCCGTACCAAGTCATTGCACAGGAATTTAATTACAAGTCGCCAGAGAAACTGAGGCAAGCTTTGAAAGCAATGGATACATTTAGGCGACAGATGCCCTAATAACAGATTCATAGTCCCGACTTTCAAATGTTGCTAACTTTAAGTTAGCAGAATGTTGCTCTCGCTGGCTGGTTTGGATACGAAAAGCATGTCAATACTCATAGTTTAAGAAAAAATGTTCTTAATAGACTAAGCTTTGCCAGAGTTCAACAATTCCTTCGCAATCACTTTCGGATCTGGATTAACATTTGCCTGATTGACGAGCAGTTCTGTCCTGTCATACTCTTCATTGCGGTTTACCTTGCCGGAAACTTCTATTGTCTTGCCAAATAAAAATTCATCTACTCGTTCTTGCAATCTGTCCGGCCCATCTTTCAGCAGGATTTCCTGCGCTTCAGCAGCGGTCAGGCCTGCCAGTGCGCCTGCCTTATCCCTGAACGCAACGCACCGCAGGGTTTCTGTTGTGTCGTCCAGTACGAAATTAAGAATCATTGCCTGCTGCTGCGTGACAGATTTGTGTGTTGCGCAAACCGCGCCGGCAGCGTCAATAGTAACTTTTTTTCCGCACTGCGGGCAGACCGGGTAAAACTTAGGCGCGAACACCTGCACAACTTCACCTATCACAGAAGCAAAATCATTTGGCTGCAGCTCCGCAATTTTCTTTTTTGAAACTCCAGCTCGGGCAGCAACAGTGACATTTACATTTTTAGGATCAAGAATTAGCGAAGATTTATAGCCTAGATGCAGTTCTTTTCCGCCAAGATTATTTTGTTTTGCATATGCGTCCTTGACTTTTACAATTGTGCCTTCTTTTATTCTTCCATCGGTGAGCCAGCTGGCCCTCTGGTCCCAGATTACTGTGCGGATTTCGCCGGTTTCATCCGCCAGAATGAATGAACCAACTTGTTTCGGCTTGCCATCCTTTCCAGTAAATGTTGTCGGGCTGAATGCGCGTATCACCTGGCCAACTGCTTCGATGGACTGCATGCCAGCCACAATGTCGTTTAGTTTTATCGCGCCAGATCTTGTGTCTTTGAATAAATGTACGCCCAATTCGGAAGCGACTATGTAGGCTGCGCCGTCCTCAGAAACTAAGCCATCAAGGGCCTGCATTTTGTTGGCGACCTGCTGTTTGATTTCTGCTTCAGATAATCCTGTTTCTGACTGTATTTTTGTGATTACGTCTTTGATAGGCAGCTGAAGCATGGAACTGCAAAACCAAAGAGGAATAAAAAGATTTGTATCGCCGACATAACAATAGATTTATAAACATAAATCGCTAAGCAGTAAAATGGCCACACTGCACTCAAATGCCGCAACACTTGCTTTGCTAGTAGTAGCATTAGTCGGTGTTTTTGGTTTGTTTAGTTCCGGCGGGCTGACTGGCGCAGCAACATTTGATTCTGGCTCACTTTCATTTCTTGGTTCGGAAGGCCTGCTGGCAACAGTCCTTGTTTTGGCTGGCGTAGGGATGGCCTACTTGTTTGTTAGGAAGAAATAGTTTGCCGCCTAAGTGCATTATTTACTTTTAAAACTAATATGTCAAAAACATCCTTAAGTGTTTCTAAGTATGCAATTGCCTGCCCGATATGTTTAACTCTGATAGATTTTTTTGTTTCGTTCAAAAATGATTTGTATACCTTGTTGTAATACCCGCGGACATCTGCGTTAACAAGTTTGTTTTTCATAAAAGTGCGCGTATATTTTTCATGCTCAGAAATCAAACGCTTAGCGGCATCAAAATTCATTTTTCTTACCGCGTTTATTGCCTCAGTTATTTGTGTTTTAGTCATTTTATTAATCGTGCAATATTTATTGTACCATCGGCGCTAGCTTGCCAAAAATTATCTTGAGGTTTTCCAGATAGCCTGTTGCCAGCCTGGTTCTTTTGAATTTAACAGATTTTTTTGCTTCATCAAGGTATGCGCCATATACCTTATAATATTCAGATACGCTTCCGCTGGCAGCCTTGCCCTTCATAACACTGCGCGCATGTAATTCGTGCTGGTCAATAAATTTTTGTGCAGCCGTAAATTTTCCTTGTTTCACAGCAGTTATTGCAGAGCTTATTTTTTCGGTTGTCATATAAAATTGAAGTATAATGGGTTATTAAATCTTACTGAATGACCATTGTCCGCATGGAAATCTTTTCCAGGTAAGAAATGTGCTGTTGCAAGCTTTTTAGCGTTTCATTTATGTTGTTTATTTGGTCGTTCATTTTACCAAGCGCATCAAAGTTTTTTTCCATTACATTCATCTGTTCTTTTATTGCGAAGTTTTCGTCTTTTATTTCAGCAATCGCGTTCTGAAAATCAGAGAAATTTGTGTCAATTGTGTTTAGCCTCTCGGCGCTGGCACGGAACATTTTGTCCAGCTCTTCTGCCTTGTGTTCGCCCTTTGATGATATTTCCTCCGCCTTGTTGCTCGCAGCTTCTGCAGTCCTGGCATGCTGTTCAACATTAGTTATTTTTTTGTCAACAGAGATCATTTTGTCATGCAGTTTGTCGTTAATCTTATCAACAGCCGCAAGATTTTTGGCAAGATTGCTGATATTTTCATGGAGCTTTTTAATCGCGTTTGGCTTGATTATGGATTCAAAATCATCAACAACTTTTTCTGCGTGCTCGAATTTTCCGGAAAGTGCGTCGGCGCGCCTGTTGTTGTCTTTTATCTGCCTCGATAAATCAGTCCCTTGTTTTTGTAAATGCTTTTCCAGCTTCGTGAAATTATCAAGCTTGCCTTCTATCTCTTTCTGCGTCGCTTCAACATTGTCAAATGCGATGTCCCAGACATTATGGTCTTTGTGGAATTTTTTAATGTCATCACGGAATTTGTCCTGCTCAGCCATAATTCTTGTTTCAGTTGACTCGAGGTCTTTTTGCATATCGTCTTTTTCTTTTGACATTTTTTCTGAAATTGCGGCGATTAGTTTTTCTTTTTCAGCCAGAATTTTTTCAACTTTTTTCGCGAAGCGCTCATCTGCGCCCGCTGCTGCCTGTTCAAGTTTTTCGGAAAACTCTCTTAGCTCAGTTCTTTCCTTCTCGAGCTTGTCGGCCAGCGCGTTAATGTAGGCTTCCTTTTCTCCAATAATTTTATCAGCTTTCTCCTGCGCCCCTGAAATTGCGTTTGCTACATCTTTGTCGAGCGAGTCAATCAGATTGCGGATAGAGATAAGTTCATCGTTGTATTTCGCGAGATTTTTTTCTATTTCCAGTGATTTTTCGCGCATGTGCAAGGTAATCTTTTTAGCAACTTTTTCCTCAAGCGCAGACATGTCGCGCTTCAGCAGGCCATCAAAGTCGTGCAGTTTCTTCTGCTCTTCAGTTACCTCGCGCACAATTGAATTAATATAAACTTCTTTTTCTTTCATCAACTTGTCTAATCTTCGGGCGACAGCGTCATCAACGTTTTGCATGTCTGCGTGCAGCTTGCCAGCAAAACTTTTTACTTCAGAAACCTGTGATGTCAGGACAGAGACTTTATCATCAAACTTTGCGTTTTCGCTTTTGATTGCCTTGGCCAGCCTTCCAGCAACCGCGCTGTCATTGTTTTGCATTTCTGTGCGCAATTCTTCCCCGAGCGCCTTGATTTCAGAAACCGAGGACTCAAATTCCTTTAACTTTACTTCCACAAACGCGCTGTGCCTGCGGTGCGATTCCCACAGCTTGTTCAGCTTTTCGTTTGGAATTATTTTTTCAAACTGTGCAAGCTCTTTCTCAAACCTAACAAGCCTTCCGGATTGTGCTTCGTGTTTTTCTTTTATCGCCCTGTGCCCTTCCAAAAGCTCGTGCTGGTGCTGCGAAACAAATTCTAGTTTGTTGTGAATCTCGTGCTGCATTGCAAGAAATTCATCAATATTTTTGCTCCATTTTTTCTTGTCTTCTTTGTATTCGGCAGTAGATGATTTTACGCTGTCAATGTCAGTATGTAAGTCACTCAGCAAGTCTCGGGCGTTGGCGATTGCCAGCGAGAGCTCGGCCAGCTTCCGCGCAGATACCTCGCGGTAGTTTGAATGTGCCTTCTCAAGCCTTTTTAGCGCCGCATGTGTCGCAAGGCCTGCCGCTTTTTTGCTCAAATGTTCAACATCCGAAGAAAGCCGCGCTACCTGGCGCTGTGCATGTGCAATGTTATGTGATTTGGGTTTTGGCGGTGAAGGTAGCGGCATGCTAATAAACCCAAAACAAAGTATATTAATTTAAGTAAGCATTTATAAGTGAAAACACAACATTTATATTAACGGAAATTTCGTTTTTTTAACGGGAAGTAATGGTCAGCCTGACAGTACGTTTTCAGCACAGGAAGATTAAGGGCAAGTATGACGAGTTTTCTATTACAATTCCGCGGGAGATAATAAGCGCCGCTCCCGCGTTCAAAAAGGCAAAAAATGTTTCGATAGATGTCGATTTGGTCGGCAACATCGTGGTAAAGCCAAGGGAGGCAAAGTAATGCGTAAGCTGTTGGTATTAAGTTTTTCGTTCTTGGTTTTGCTAGCCTCCTTAGCGGCAGTTTCGGCTATGCAGCCCATCACCGTGCCGCTGGAAATCAGGAACAACACGAATGGCATACTAAATAATACACAGCTTGTTATTAACTTTACTTTTTTCAGCGAATCGACAGCAGGCATATTGCTTTACAACGAAACACAGACACTGATTACCGACAGCAACGGCAGGCTTTTCCCGATAATCAACACGACTGGCCTGCAGGGCAACACCACAGTCTGGCTAGAGATTAACATCAGCAACCAGATGATTACACCGCGGTTTAGGATTACCGGCGCGCTTTATGCAGAGAATGCAGAAAGGCTGCAGAACCAGACACGGACAGGCTTGACGTTAAATAATATTACTCTTGCTGGGAATCTGACTCATAATGCTGGCGGGCTGTTAATCAACTCAACCGGAGGCATCAACGCATCAGCAGTCGGCTTCGGCACAATACCGCAGGGAGTTTTAGACAGTGTGCGAGTTTGGACAGCAAAACAAAATTTTACACAACTCGCCGTAGTTAATAATAATGTAAATACATATTTGAATATAACAAACTTAGGCACAACAGCAGCCGCATTGCGTTTATTAGCTGGCGGAGCCGGAGCAAAAGTATGGACAATTCATTCAACAGGCCCAGGCAATACTCAAGGAGCAGGCAAATTTATAATTCGTGATGATACTGCCCCGGGTGGGGGCGGTGCAGATGTTTTAGTAATTGCTACAGCGGGCAGTGGAAATAGTATTGATTTAAACGCGTCTTTAAATTTGAATGGAAATATTACGCACACAATTGGAGGCCTGCTAATAAACTCCACGGGAGGCATCAACGCCTCAGCAGTCGGCTTCGGCAGTGTTCCGGTCGGAGTTTTGAACTTGTTATTATCAACTACGAATACATGGACAGCAGCACAAACATTTTCGAGGGTAGGTTTAAATATTACCATGCCCGCCAGCAGTGCAACAGCGTTTAGTATTTACAATTCTGTTGGCACAGCAATATTTCAAATAGACACAGACAATCCAAACCTAATACGTGTCGGACTGCCGATTAATCTAACAACGAACCGCAATCCATCATTTTTGGTTGGCGATACCAGTTCAGGCTCTCCTGTAAAGGAGATATTCAGAGTGGCTGCATTTCCAAGCTTTCCAATAATAGTTATTAACGCTACAACATATCTCGAAAACAATCTCACACATAGCCTTGGAGGCCTGCTAATAAACTCCACGGGAGGCATCAACGCCTCAGCAGTCGGCTTCGGAACAATACCACAGGGCGTTAATCAGATATATAATGATACAGGCTTCACTGGCGGTCGTGTAGTATTTGGCAAGGCAATCGGTATAGTTACTCTTAGTAATAACGCAGAAGTAATTGTTAACATGAGCACTGGTTTCAGCTGTACCGCATGCTACAGCGTTGTGGCTAGCATGGCAAATGGCACTAATATAGTGGGCACATTTATAATTATAAATATGAATGCCAGCCAGTTTAATCTTACTTTCCAGGCAGGGAATCAACCACCGTTTATGAACGCTTCATGGATAGCAGTAGGATATTAACTACGTTAATTAAATGGAAATTACGTTAAAATGAAATGGTTAAAAAACATTGTCTTGGCAGTTGTAATATTGGTATTTGCACAGCAGGCCTTTGCAGCCGTTGGCAGCTCATCTTCATTTAATGTTACTGCTATTGAAGGCGCATCTGGCGGCGGCGCTGGCAGTTCTTCAAGCTATAACGTTTCGGTTTTAGTCACACCTGCAGCCGTTGGCAGCTCCTCCTCGTTTAATGTTTCGCTTGGTTATGTGTTTTCTGGGGAAGAAAAGCCGCAGGAACAGCCAGCTCCGCAAGCCCCAGCGCCGGCAGCAGCCGCAGGCGGTGGTGGAGGGGCAGGCGCAGGCTCGCCAACATCACAGAGCACAACACTGTCATCAGTCAGCGCGGGCGAGAAAAACAAAATAGATATAACAAAGCTCGCAACAGGATTAAATTTAGTTGAATTCGCGTTAACAGCGCCTGCGGAAGAAGTGAAATTGACTTTTGATCTGGCTCCGGCGGACTCTATCAAAAGCCCAATTACATCCAGCGCGATATTTTCGCCAGAAGAAGCGGTAGTTTACAAATATGTTACTGTTGATACCAAAAATATAAATGAAGCTGCAATCAGCCCGCCTGTCTCCCTGCACTTTCAGGTTGAGAAGCAGTGGCTTGCGGATAATAAAATATCACAGGACAAGGTAGAAATGTATCGGCTCGAGTCATCGTGGCGCGGCTTGCCAACAAATATGGAAAGGCAGGACAGCAATTTTGTTTATTTTGTTGCGGACTCGCCAGGCTTTTCAACATTTGCGATAGTTGGTTTTGTCAGGCCAGAACTTGTAAATGCGCCGGCAGTGATTCCAAAGCAAGCCCATGTCTGCGGAAATAGTTTGTGCGAGCGGCCAATAGAATCAGAATCGAGCTGTCCACAGGATTGCGCGCAAAAAGCCCTGCCATCTTTCCCAAGCCCAATTCATTTTAAGCTGTTAATAGTTATCATCGCCGCACTAGTTGTTGTGGCAGGCGCATGGCTGGCTGGCAATGCAAAAAAAGCGCCCGAGGCCGCAATACGGACTTTTGTTGGTTCAGCAATTAAATCAGGCTACAAACCAAAAAGCGCGCTGGATGAGTATGTGCACGCGGCGTTGAGGGCAGGCTACAAGCCGGATAAAATTCACAAGAGGCTTATGCAGGCTGGCTGGCATAAAAAACTTACAACAGATACAATCAAGCGGATTAAGGCGCAGTACAAAAAACGTAAAATACGTTAAATAGCTAGATTGTTGTTTACAGTTAGAACAACTAACAACCAACAACACGCGGCTAACAAAAAAGGTAAGATTTAAATATGGGTGTGAGCGAAGTTATTACGAGGAAGGTAGGTATGAATCTGGCCACGAAGTTAATATTATTATTAGTAGCGACGCTTTCATTCAGTGCAGTCTTGGCTATGCAGCCAATCACAATCCCGATGGAAATCAGGAACAGCACTGGCGGGATCGCGAATGATACTTCGTTTGACATTAATTTTACCTTTTATGACAGGCCGACTGGCGGAGTTTTATTATTTAATCAAACACAAACCCTTACAACAGACCGCTTTGGCCGAATTTTTGCGATTGTAAATACAACCGGCTTTAACGGCACCGCGCCAGTCTGGCTTGAGTTAAACGTGAGCAACATCACAATGTCGCCAAGGATGCAGCTCACCGCCGCCCTTTTCGCGATAAATTCTGAAAGATTGCAGA
>JACQKZ010000020.1 GCA_016204275.1 Nanobdellati archaeon
CATTCATACTCGGTTTCAACGTAAAAACAGATGAAGATGCGGCAAGGCTGGCCAAGGACGAAGGCGTCCCAATAATTTCAGACAAAATAATATACCATTTGATTGACATGTATGAAGAATCCCATGCCAAAATAAAACAGGAGATTGAAAACCAAAATGTGCAGTCGCTGATATGGCCATGCAAACTGCGCGTGCTTAAAGGCTATGTATTTCGGGCAAGCAAGCCCGCAATATTTGGGGTCGAAGTGCTGGCAGGCAAGTTAAAAACAAAGGCCAGCTTCCTGACAAAAGACGGAAAAGAAGTAGGCGAAGTGAAGGGCATACAGATAGAAAAGGAAAACGCCAACGAACTCACGGCTGGCAAGCAGGGCGCAATCTCAGTGGATAGCGTGACAATTGGCCGGCAAATCAGCGAGGGAGATTTTATTTACGTTGCCATGCACGAAGAAAACTTCAGAAAATTGAAGGAACATAAAGAACTGCTGAAAAAGGACGAAATAGATGTGCTTAAAGAGCTGGCAGAAATCATGCGCAGTAATGTAAAGGAGACTTGGGGGCTATGAAAAATGTTCTACATTTTCCATTCCTCGAACTCCTATGGGAGTTCAAGTTATGATTCGCGCGGTAATATTTGACGTTGGCGGTGTTGTAACAAAAGATTTTAACGGCTTTGGAATTTTAGCAAAAAAACTAAATATTGATTTAGATTTAATAATTACAGTTTGGAACAAATATAAATTAGACATACACGAACATAAATCTACTATCGAAAATTTTCTTAAAATTGTAAAAGAACAAGCAAAGATAGATGCAGATATTATTAGTACTTGGGAAAAAATTTATTACGATAACCTTGACATAGATGGCGATGTTCTAAAAATAATAGAAAAACTAAAGGGCAGATACAAACTCGCAGTTATTTCTAACACCGCAGATCTGCACGCAAAATTAATAAGAAAAAAAGGCGTTTATTCGCATTTTGACAAAGTGTTTTTATCTTATGAAATTAAAATTGCTAAGCCACAAAAAGGAATTTTTATACATGCACTTAAAGAATTAAAATTAAATCCTGCTGACTGCGTATTTATAGATAATAATATCAAAAATCTTTCTACAGCAAAAAATCTTGGTTTTGCCACTATCAATTTTCAAAATGCAAAACAGCTAGCGGGTGACTTAAAAAGTTTTGGAGTTGCTCTGTAATCACCTTGCACCAAACAATCTGACTAGCCAGCCGTGGTGTTTTTTATGGCATGCTGGATGTGCTGGCACGAGATTTCTTCTGTTGTGTATGCCATCCCGGTTCAGCATGCCCTCAAGGGACTGCTCGCTCTCAGGGGCAAACTGCCTCATGAGTTTATGATGGATTGTGTAATTATCTTCCGGCACGTGCTTGCTGCAAAAGTGGCACATGCCCTTGTGTTCCCTATAAATCTCGACACGAATATAACGCCATTCCTTGGGCGGTTCTTTCGGGCCAATATAATTTGGCATACGATATAAAATTTAGAAAAAGCTTAAAACACTTACGCCGCAGGGGCTGCTGCCACTTCGGCAGGCTTCTCTTTAATCTTTGGCGGGAACTTTACGTTCAAATCCTCACTGCCCCATTTGACAATCTTAGCATTAACCTGCGCCGTTTCTGCGGAAATAGTATTGCCGCGGATTGATTTCTTCAGCCTTACGCCATTAAACTTTTTTACTTTTTTCATGCCGGTTGAACCCGCGCTGAGAAGCAATCTCCTTCTGCCAACGCCGTCAACATCCTTGCGCATCGGGAAACCCGCGCGATCCGAGCCGCCCATGATCTGAAACTCAAAGCCTGTCAACCCGAGCAATTCGCCGCGGAAGGTCTCGCCAATCTTTTTGCCGAACAACTGGTCGGCATCCGGGCTCTTCAGCTCGAACTTGAATGTTCGTTTTGTTTTCTTGTCGCCGATGTCTAGCTTAAACTCTGCCATTTTAAATTCCAAAAACATTTCCGTTTTTAAATTTATTATAAAACACCATTGCATATATTGGTGTAAGGGCCGCACCGATCGTAGCTGTTGCAGCGTACGCACGCCAAAGCGGAATTGGGAGATTTTTTGCGAGGTTTGGTGCAATTCTTGCAAAATGTTCCGGGTGATACGCCATATCAAGACTAACTGTTGCAACGAGTACAACAGTATTTATATACATTCCAGCAAACAAAATTAAATCCTCATTTTGCCTTACAATCTGCCCTGCCGCACGAAGCTTTTCTTTGCTGCTCGTTAGAACTCCGCCAAGCTTATCTAAAAGCGTGGGTGCTGGTGTTTCATCTGCGAACTTTTTTTCTAAACCAGTTCTTGTTGAAGCCCCGCTAAATGAAACTGCCATTTTATCTGCTAGCCCCCGCCTGTCTCTCTAGGTCTGTTCTTTTCGCGAGGCAAGCTGATTTTGTTGCATCGTTGTTTGCAGTTGCGATTATCTCATCGGCCAGCGCGTCCCAGACGTGTTTTTTGCCCTTGAAGGACTGCACAAACGCGGTCTGTGTCATCCATCTCAAAACCAAATCAATTCTTCGCTGCGGCGACATGTCTGCGGCCTTTGGATATCTAACGCCGCCATATTCGATGTAGGAAACGCCCTCCCTTGGCGAGCCGATCTCTATCGCGCGAATAAAAACTTCAATAGGATTCTTTTTTGTTTTCTGTTCGACTATTTCAAATGTTTTCTGAACAGCTTTGTATATTGTCACAAGCTGGCCTGCGTTCGGGCCTGACGTGTGGTAGTGCTTCTTGCCCTTGTGGCCGGTTACCATAAGTTTGAGCATAAGCCTTTCGACAATTGATTTCTTGGATTTCCAGAACTGCTTTTTGATGTTGCGGCCTGCGCTCCATGGAACAAGAACTGGCGAAAGGTTCATGTAAGGCTTAAGGCCAGCATCACTTACAACAACATCCGTTTGCCATCTGTTAAATAATTTTAAGTGCGCAAATTTCTTTTTTCTCAAATCTTCGGCGGATGGTTTTTCCTCTATTTTTTTAACTTCTTTTTGCTCTTTTATTTCTGTAGGATTAGCATTTTCTTCTTTTTGAACGGCAACAGAAGATTTAACAACTTTTTTCTTTGGCTCCGCTCTTTTAGAGCGAGGCGCATCTGAATTTGGTTCAGATTGCGTTTCTTTTTTTGTTTTTTCTGCAGGTACTTCGGCTTTTGTTTCAGAAGTTTCGGTTACAGCATCTTGTTTTGGTTCTTCCACCGCTGCAACTTGTTCTTCAACCATTTTAATTTTACCTTCCCACCGTCTTTTCTATCTTTCCCAGCCGCGAAATCGGCTGGCGCTTTAGTCGCATTCGCTTTGCGAATGCAACACCTGCAATTAATAGTTTAAATTTCATTTTTATCGCCCTACTGTTTTTTCTATCTTTCCTCGGACTAAAAGCTCCAGCGGCTGGCCATTTACAGCAATGACTTTCCACTTGACCTGCGGGATGTCGCCCATGGTCTTGCCCATGTGGCCGCCCATGCCAGCCACAATAACTTCATCGTGCTCGTTTATGAACGTGATCGCCTTGTTGCCTGGGCAGAACGCAGTAACCTGCTTGCCATTCTTTGTAAGCTGGACTCGGACTGCCTTTCGCATTGCTGAATTTGGCTGTTTTGCCTCGAGCTGTCTTTTTTCCAGAACAATCCCGCGGGCCTGCGGTGCGCCTTCCAGCGGGTCTACCAACTCCTTCAACTTCAGGGCGCGCTTGACATACCACTTATTATGCCATCTATCCTTCGCTCTCCTATCGCGTATTTTCTTCCCGTTGAATAATCCCCTGCTCTTCTTACCCATATATTATATCCATGTAAGACACAAAAAATTGCTTTGCAATTTTCTGCGCGCAGCCGAACAAAGTTCAGCTTGCGTTAGCCGAACTTGTTCAGCTTTATCTTACCCATAGTATTATAGCGCCCCATTTATATGATTTATAAAGGTTACTGCAAAACCATTATGTCTTCTATGTCTGGGAAATAGCGCTTGACAACGAACTTCAACAGCTTGAGGTTCGCTAGATTATTGCCAAGCAGCGCCCGCCTTTCTCCTGCATTCGCGAATTTTATATTTGCTATCGCTGCGCGCCTCTCAGTTCCATCTGGACTAGTAATAGCCCTGGACTCAATTTTAACAAAAAGCGGTTGCATTGGATAAAGGAAGTTCATAATTAGGTCTTCCGGCGTTTCGGCTTCATCTATTATTTTAACTGTCTTTCCGAGATTGGTTCTGAGCCGCTTAACATTCTCGCCAGCCTTCCCGATTGCCAGGCCGGCTGTCCGCGGCATAGTAATAAAAATAACATAATCGTTAAATTCAAAGCAATCCTTGCAGTCAATCCTCGTAACCTGTTTAAACAGCTGAATGCGTTGCAGCGTATCTGAATCAAATTTTAAAGAAACCATACTACGCGTTTATACCTCATCACTTTCCTTTCTTGACTGCTGCAATGGTTATGTCAAATAATTTTTTAAGCTGCGATGAAAGCTCTTCGTTTTTTACATCGAGTTTTGTAATTTTTGTTCCTGACAAAGCCGCGAGCCTTTCCGCTTCTGCCAGATGTGCTGAATTGGCTAAAACAAAAACCTCTTCGGCGCCTGCCAATTTAAGAAGTGTTAGCACCTGCTTTGCCCCATAAACAACTCTTTTTTCTTTTTCAGCCTTTAACAATCGCTCAGCTATCATGCTTGCCCTTCCTCTTTGTTTCTGTCTCTTTCATTTTGACAACAAGGCCAGGCAAGCCAGTGCCAACCGGCACAGCCTGGTTTATCATTATATTTTCAACAACGCTTCTCAGCTGGTCAACCTCGCCAACAACAGATGCGTTAATCAGGTGTTTCAGTGGTATCTCGAAGGATGCACGGGCAAGCACAGAAGACTTCTGCGATGTTATGCCATGCCGCGTTATGCTCCTCAGTTCGCCATTCTGGCTCATGATATCTGCAATAAGCATTACATGCCTTGGATCTACTGGCATGCCCTGCTCTTCCAAAACCTTTGTTATTTCATCAATTATAACCTGCCTAGCCGCTTCTATGCCTAATATCTGGGCTACCTCAACTATGTTATTTGTTGTAGTTCTGGTTTCGTCCACTTCATCAACAAGCATCGCACTTTTTAAGTTAGAACCAAATGTTTGTATGAGCCACTCGCCGCCGCGGTTTATTGGGAGCGTGTGCGAAATTTCTTTTATGCCTGCAATCGGCAGTTCCTTGATTTTTTCCTTCAATTTATAGAGTTTCTTAATTTCTTTCTCTTTTTGTTTTATCACGATGCCGCCATCCTGCTTCTCGACAGCATAACCGTGCAACTGCTTCAATAAAATATCAAATATGCCATCCAAAGAAACATGGTGCGCACTAAGCTCTTCGCGGTCAAACTTTAACAGAATTGAATAATCTGTGATGTTCATTGATATCTCTTTTGCCAGCTCGCCAAGCACAACCTGCCTTATGCGGTTTGAAATCTTGTCTGCCGCTTCCCTGCTTTGATTGTGCGGAGATTTTAAATAAATAAGCATGGATGGTGTTTTCGGTTCCTTGCGCAGGTCTAAGACTTCTATGATTCTTGGCAGGCCCAGCGTAACATTAAGTTCCGCGACGCCGACAAAGTGGTGTGTTCTCATAGTCATCTGCGTGCCTGGCTCGCCGATGCTTTGCGCAGTTATTATGCCAACTGCCTCGCCAGGTGTTACCTGTGAAGCAAGATATCTCTTCTTAAGTTCCTCAAGCATCTTATTTTTTTGTGATTCCGAAAGCTTCCGCTCCTTTGCGGTTTTTTCCAGCTCAGCAAGGAGCTTCTCTGGCAATTCCAGCTCTAGCCAAGCTGAATCATTATTGGAATCATTAGGTTTTTCCATGTTAATGCGAAGTAACGCCCGTTATCAGCGTAAATCAATACCTCCTTTATCAGATTTTGAAACATCAATGTTGTCGCCGCCGAATTTGAACTGCACTATTTTATGTTCCGCGTCCCTGACTGTGCCGTCATAGCTTGCCCGCAGGTCCTGTAGTGCATTTATGAGCCTGCGCTGCATGTAACCTGACTTTGGCGTTCTCATTGCAGTATCCATCAACGAGTCTCTTCCAACTATTGCATTGAAAAACATTTCAACAGGGTCAAGGCCATCGCCGTAGCCGGAGAAAACAAATCCGCGCGATTTCGCTCCAACCTCGCCCTTCCTAAAGTGCGACAGAGTTCTGTTTGTAAATCCAATTTTTATTCGCTCGCCACGCAAGGCCTGCTGGCCTGCAAAGCCAGACATCGAGCTTAGGTTAATTATGCTTGCCATGTCGCACTTTGACATAAATATTAAGTTATTTTCTTCTGATGCCTCATGCTTTATGAGCTCGCCAACTGGATACCTTAAACTGTTGAGTGTGCTTAATATCATCGCTTCCCTTGTTTCGCGGGCTGACTTGCCAGGTATCGGCACTATCTTGCCTTCCCCGTAATTCTTTATTATTTTTTTGACTTCTGCTTCTGCATTTACGAGCATTTCTTTTATTTTTCCCTTTGTCTTTTGGCTCAGGTCAAGATCTTTATGGGAAAATGAATATGGATATTTGCGAACCACTGCTAAGCCAAGGTAATTCATTTTGTTTATGAAATCGCGTGTTACCTCTGTGCCATACTTTGTATGAATGCTATGAATGAGTACTCCACCCTCTGCCCCGACATAATCGTGGGTTAGTATGCCAGACTTAAGCTCACCATTTTCTATCTTAACATCTTCGTGCTCAAACGACAGGCCTTTTGGCAATGCCAACGAAACAATCTGCCTGCCACTCCATAAACCGTTCTTCTTGTCTTCCGGCGCTGGAAGGTCAGCGTCTACGCCAGTCGCAATCAAGAAGTCAGATACTTCTTCCTGTGAAAAATATGCATCGGGCTTTGTCAGCAGATACAGGCCTGCAAGTGTATCTTCACGCTCGCCAATTATGCTGAGCCCGTACCTTGGTGTTATGATTTGCCTGCCAAGCGCCAACAGGTGCTTTGCTTCCGCTGCTGCTTCTTCTGTCTGCGGCAGGTGGATGTTCATCTCGTCGCCATCGAAGTCCGCATTATATGGCGGGCAGACTGCTGGATGGATCCTTAATGTCCTCGTAGGAACGATCCTGACACGGTGGCCCATCAACGAGAGTTTGTGCAGGCTTGGCTGCCTGTTAAACAGAACGATATCGCCATTGAGCAAATGCCTTTCAATAATCCAGCCGGGCGCAAGCTCTGCTATTATCTGCTCTTTTGTATCCTCGGTTATTTTTTTTCTCTTGCCGTCCGGCGTGATTGTATATGTTGCGCCAGGATACTCGTCTCCGTGTTTTATGAAAGTAACTAGCCATTCCTTGTTCCACTCTGTAACACGTTCCGGAATTGTTATTTCGCGGGCGATGGCCAGCGGCACGCCAACTTCATCTATGCTGAGGAATGGGTCTGGCGTTATAACTGAACGCGCGCAGAAATTCACGCGCTTGCCTGCCAGGTTGTATCTGATTCTGCCTTCCTTTCCCTTTATTCTCTGCGAGAGTGTCTTTAGCGGCCTGTTAGTCTTATGCCTGGCTGGCGGGACCTGCGGAACAGTATTATCAAAGTAAGTCGTAATGTGGTATTGCAGCAAGTCCCACAAATCTTCTATGATTATTTCAGGAGCGCCGGCATTTATATTTTCAAGCAGGCGCTGGTTTACCCTGATTATATCTGAAAGCTTGTGCGTAAGGTCATCCTCAGAACGTTCGCCGGTTACGAGTGTGATTGATGGCCTGATTGTTATTGGCGGAACAAGCAGCAGCGTAAGAACCAGCCACTCTGGCCTCAGAGAACTCGGCTCGACGCCCAAGACAGCCAAATCTTCATCAGGTATTTTCTCGAAAATCTCGCGCATCTGCACTGGCCACAACCGCGCATCGCCCAAATAAAATGTAGTCGGTTTCTCTAAGACAATGTCAATTTTTTTTGTATTACAGTAAACACATTTCTTGGATTTTCGAAGAAGCGCGTAAAGATTCTTCTGCAGATCATAGAGTGATTCTACATTATTCTCGCGTTTTGCCTTCGCGATTTGCGCGCGCCATGCCTCTGCCTTCTCTGCTGGCATGAGTATGCGTCCGCAATCATTGCAGAAACACCTTAACAAATTATGCATCAAATCAACATAAAGTATGTTTAGTACTGGCTTGGCCAGCTGGATGTAGCCGAAGTGTCCTGGGCATGTTTTCATCCTGCCGCCGCAGACCTTGCACCGCAGGCCAGGATCTATGACACCCATAGACAAATCCATCAGGCCTTTTTCTACTGGATAGCCATCTGCATCATAAAGTTCCGGGCTTGCAACCTGCACGGCCGCAACCTTTCTTATCCATGACGGAGACATTACTCCGAAAGCTATCCTTTCGATCTTCTTTGTCACAATTGGCTCGTCCGATGTTACCATTAGTATTTATCCTTCAGCATTAATTTTGGCCTGATGTGCATCGCCCGCAACTCTTCGAGGAAGAGCTTGAACGCATATGACATTTCAACAGGCTCTACTTTTGTTTTTTCGCCGCAGAGGCAGTACGCCTTTGCCCGATACGAATCAAATACTCCAACAGCGCCGCACTTCTCGCAGATCCATTGAATAGTTTTATCCGAATCAAATCTTTCTTTCATCAACAGGGCAGAGCCATGTGCAACAAAGCAGTCCTTTTCCATCTCCCCGAGCCTGAGTCCGCCTTCCTTTGCCTTGCCCTCTGTTGGCTGTCTTGTGAGCAGTGCTATTGGGCCGCGGGCACGGGCCTGCAGCTTGTCTGCAACCTGATGCTTTAATCTCATGTAGTACATGTTGCCGACGAAAATTTTTGCATGGTATTGCCTGCCTGTCCTGCCATCATAAAGAACTTCAGTTCCATCGTTCCTGAATCCTAAAGCCAAAAGTTCCTGCCTCAGCTTATCAGAGCCTTCGCTGTGAAATAATGTGCCATCAACGCTTCTGCCTGCAAGAGCGCCGACCTTGCCGCCCAGAGCCTCGATTATGTGGCCGACAGTCATTCTCTTTGGCAGGCCATTGGGGCTGAAAACAATATCAGGAACAATTCCAGAAGCTGAAAACATCATATCTTCCGGCGGTACAATTCTGCCAATTACACCTTTTTGTCCATGCCTTGAAGAAAATTTATCGCCGATTTCCGGCTTCCTGTATTCGCGAACATCGACCTTTATCAAAACCTGCCCGTCTTCTGATTCAGTAACAATAACCTTGTTGACAATGCCATGCTCGCCATAACGAACGCGCACTGATGTATCTTTGCGTATGTTGGCTGCTGCCGAAAAGGCCTCCAGCTTGCCCAAAAATCTCGGGGGCGAGGTCTTCCCAATCAAAACATCGCCGCCACCAACTTCTACTTCTGGCGCTATGACACCATCTTCGCCCAAAAACCTATAGTCCTTCTCCAGCGTATAACCCTGAACATCTTTTTGCGGAATGCAAATATCATCTATCTGTCCGCCAGGGTACCGAAGTTTTTCTGTAACATACGGCCTATAATAAGTTGAACGCCAGAGTCCGCGATCTATGGAAGACCTGTTAACTATGAGCGCATCATTAATATTATATCCGTCAAAGCCAATGACTGCGATAACAACATTCTGTCCGCTGCTTAGGGCGTCACCGTAAATTTGCTGTGTGAAGCTCTTGACTAGCGGGACCTGTGGGTAGTGCAACAAGTTTATCGCAGTATCCATCCTGTTCCAAAAATTAAGAGCATAGCAGCCCATTGCCTGCTTTTGCGTTTTTTGTCCTCTGTTTAACTTTGAACTTGGGTCAAAATTTGCGTACGGAACCATAGATGTGCAAATGCCAAAAACTGCAATCGGGTCTATTTCCAAATGCGTGTGATTTTTCTTTATTTGATTAGGGGTCATCGCAACGTATGCGTTCTCTTCCTCAGCAGCATCTAAATATTCAACTACGCCGAGCTTTACAAGATCAGACCATTTCAGCTCGCCAGACTTCAGCTTTGCCATGTGCTCGTCAGTCAGTACAGGCTTGCCATCGCGAACAACAATGAGCGGCCTTCTGACTCTATCGCGCTCTGTCCAAAGTCTTATTGTGTCTTCCTTTTTATTGTGGTAAACATTAAGCAGGCTTGTAACCTTGCCTTCCCTGCGGCCGGAGATAACTGACTCTGCAAACTTGGCTGCATCGTCTACCGTACCGATCAAACCGCCATTGAGATATACATCAGTCATTTCATGTTCTCCAAGTACTGCGGCTTTTTCATGCCGGCATTTTCTAGGAAATTAAGCAAGGCGCTGCCTTCTTCTGGCTTGGGGTCCGGTGTTACTGAAGACAAAAGCGCAAGATTTTTTCGCAGGCCGATGTGCTTTCCCTCTGGGCTTTCCAGCGGGCACAATCGTCCCCAGTGTGTTGGGTGAAGCTCGCGCGCCTCAAACGACTCACGTGAAGCCTCAAGCAGCGAAACAACTCGTTGCAGATGCGATAGTGTTGCGAGAGCGTTTTCCCTGTCCAGCCTTTGCGACACGCCCTGCCTGTTTCCAGTCCAATTTCCGGTCGCCATTGACGACTTTATTCTTTGTGTTATGAATTTAGTTCTGATAAGTGCGCTAATCGGCAGAATTTTTCCCCGCCTTACTGACCGCTGGAAAATGTAAAGCATATCATTAACAAGGAGTTTTATATTTGTCCTGAACAGGTCTTCTAGCAAATCGCCGGACAGCCTTATGCGCTTGTTCATGTAATGGTCGCGGTCATCTTTCTTGATTTTTCCGATTTTATGCAGGAAAAGCTTGCGGGCCATCCTTCCTAAAAAGTATCCCTTGGTAACCCTATCATCTGGTTTCTGGCCAATATGTGGCAGAAGGAAACTGTCTAACAGGTAATCCACACGGGCTATTTTATTTTCGTCCTCTGGCAGCATGCCTGCAGATTTCGCAATAAATTCCTTGGCTGCTGTTTCTGTCTTAATCTCAACAAAATCAATCAAATTTATATAAATGTCCTCGTCCAAACCTTCTAGGTTTATCAGGGCAGGTATGTTCGCATCTTTTGTAAATCCAAGCGCTTTGAGAATCACAACTAACGGTATTCGCTTGAGTGAAGCAAATGACATGGCCAGCGTGCCGTCCTTCATTCTTTCAAGCACGTGTGGTATCTTAAACTGCGGTGAACTTGAAAATAATCTTGCGTGATGTGTAACTGGCCCGGATTTAACCT
The DNA here is from genome assembly GCA_016204275.1 of Nanobdellati archaeon. Taxonomy (GTDB): domain Archaea; phylum Nanobdellota; class Nanobdellia; order UBA10117; family UBA10117; genus JACOYC01. The sequence goes on from JACQKZ010000020.1 coordinate 11,220, forward strand.
TGGCAACAAAAACATTATTCGGCGCCAAATCTTCCAAAAGGGAGAGTACGCGTTCTGTGCCATTAACGATGAAATAACCGCCACGATCATACGGATCCTCGCCAACCGCAATCAGCTCTTCTGTTGAGAGATTATTCAAATAACATAATTTCGATTTTAGCATAATTGGCATGTCTGCAATCTGTATTTCCTGCCTTTCGCGTTCCTTGCCGTCAATGATAAGCGAAACTTCAAGAAAAACCGGTGCTGAGTAAGATAAATCGCGAAGCCTTGCCTCGACCGGCACAATCTTTCGGACCGAGCCGTCAGCTTCTGTTATGATTGGCTGGCCAACCTTAATTTTTCCAAAAACAAATTTTACTTCTTCTGTGTCTGGCGGTATGACTGCAGGCACTGCTGTCCCAACTTCGTCGATAAGTTTCTGCATCCTGACGTCTACAAAATTGTTAAATGATTCTATGTTAGATTGGACAAAATTATTCTCTTCAAAGTATTTTTTAATCAGCAAAGACATTATACAACCCGCCTGTAATAATCTGACTTGCCTGTTGGTGTCTTTCTTTCTATTTTTATCATGTCGCCAGCCTTTAGGTTTGCCGCTTTTGCCACCGGATCTTTCTCGGAAATTACCGGCAGCTGAACATCAGAAATGTTATATGTTTCAAGTAATTTTTTAATTTCATCAGGAGATAATTTAAAAAACTTGGGCGTTAGGACATGCTGTGTAACATCGATCTTCTTTACCATTCTTCACACATGCGCCCGCCAAACGCGCTGCTCCAAGAGCATTTCGTCCAAGCTCATCAAACCATTAAAGGTGCTGGACAGGCATACAGACTGCTCGAAAAATGCCTTTATAAAGATTTCGCTGGAATCTTTATTTGCAAATGAGTAAAAACGAAGTTTGTATTATAAATGTTTCGAAGGAACATTTATTTGCGAACAACAAGCTCGTATCATAAGTTTTCGCTGCGACAGAAGGCTATGCAGCTGCCACTGTTAACTCTGGCTGGCCTGCCAAGCCTTCTTTTGCGCTGTTGTCTGCGGTGCCTGGCCGGGCTAAAAACATCGCATCAATAATACTATCAGTAACTTTATCTGTGACGCTCGCATTCCCGTGCCGCGTTAGGTACTCGCTGGCCAGCCGCTGTATGCACGCCCGCAGCGAACCATCCTTGCTGAGTGGCTGGATTTTTTGCTGAAAATTTTTGAAGTAATTCACAATAAGCCCTTCCTGCGTTGAAACGCCTGCCAACCGCTGGGCAACCTGAACAAGCTTGCTGGCCGGCAGCGCGCTAAATCGCTCCGTGAAAAGCGAGTGGTCGATCTCTTCCAATGTCCTTTCCGTACGAGTATAATCGCTAAAATCACTAATATATTCGTAAACTTCGGCGCGGCGATTTGTGTAATCAATTATTCTGCGA
>JACQKZ010000021.1 GCA_016204275.1 Nanobdellati archaeon
CATAATTCCGCACAGGTACGAGGATGGCATAAACGCAGTTGTTATGCGCAAGGATTTTACCGCAAAATATCCGCATAGGAAGGCAGCACGCGAAATGTCAGCGGGCGGCGCGCCCGTGCCACCACGGGAATAATAATTATCACAAAATATATTTTATATAATTAAATATCATTGTATATCGCATAACCCTTAAAAGATTTTCTAATCTTAGTAGTTTACTAATTTACTTTGGAAGGTGTGAGATTGGGGTTGGAACAAAACATAGACGCAGCAGTCCAGCTGGCACGAAAAACTGGCCAGCTTAAATTGCGCAGCAAAAAAGAGTGGGAATATTATATACGAAATGTTGCTTTGCCAGAAATTGCCCATTATAATCCAAATATAGATGCATTGGCAGAAAGTTTATTTAGAGGCACAGATATATTACGAGACAGCCGCGTTTTATTTATAGAGGCACATCCTGATGATTCTGTATTAGCTGCAGGCGGTTTGATACATCTTTTACACGAAGCTGGCTGTGAAGTTAGAAATGTAACTATGACCTTGCACCCATCGCACGACTGGCAGAGATTCAGCGCCACAATAAAAGAAGGAAAAATTTTAGGCCATGTGCCATATGCGGGCGTAGCCAGGGCAGACAAATTAGAAAAATCTTACTTCGACTTGTTAAAATCTGATGTGGAAAAAGAAACGCAAAAAATAAAATTGCGACAGCCGCGTATACTGCCAGAAAATATGGAAAATGAGCTCGTCCGCACAGTAACCGCTCATCATTACGCCCAGCGCTTAATATCTGTTGATAGCCATCTCACAGATGGCTTCGGTTATATTATGCAAAAGGCTATTTTCTGGCATCTTCAGGATTTCAAGCCAGATTTAGTTATTTCCCCATCATATCACGATGGTAACGCAGACCATCGCGCAGTAAACCGAGCAGCAGATGATGCTGGCCGCAGGCCAATAAGCTGGTGGTATTTTGCTGGCCCAGAAGCAACTCCAGATTATAAAACACAACAAATAGTTCCGATAAGAGTAAGCGATTTCGCTGCGAAAATGTATGCGCTGCAAATGCATCAGGAAGCCTATGCAAAAATAGCTGGCATGCCAAATGGGCGGCGGTCATACTTTAATGTGCAGGAACAATTAACAAACGCACTTAAGGCAGGAAGACGGGCCATGCCCGACACAAGGTTCGACGCACCGCTTGCAGAGGCTTTTGCAGTGAGAAATTCCATTGGACTGCCATTAACCGCAAGGTCAGATTTTGCAATACATGCGCGTAAAGGTATTTAATTAGTATCGCTAAAAAACTTCTTCACCCTGTCAGCCACCAGCTTAGTCACAATCGGCTTCCACTCCGGCGGGATGCATTTCAGGTAATTTCCCCACGCAAACCTTTTGTCAAGAAATATTACCGCGCCCCGATCTTCTGGCCCGCGAACACAGCGGCCGGCCGCCTGTATTGCGCGCGTCATTGCCGGATAGATATAGCCGTAATCCCAGCCGCGGTTGTATTTGTAATCATAGAAATCAATCAGGCTTTTTGTGGCTAAGTCAGGGCTGGCCAGCGGTACGCCAACCACAATCGCACATTTCAGGAACTCGCCTGGCAGGTCAATCCCTTCGGACATTGAGCCGCCCTGGACTGCTAGGAGCAGGCCGCCCTTCTGCGCAGAGTTCTTGAACGCATTCAGCAATTCTGCCCGCTGCTGTTTTGTCAAATCAGATTTATCAATAAAAACCTGTTTTAAAATACGATTTTCCAAAAACGGCAGAACAGATTGCATAATATAATAACTCGGAAAGAAAATAGCGCAGTTATTTGGCGCAGAATTCACAACAGACACGCACTCATCAGCAATTTTTTTATACTCGCCAGCATTTCGCGAAGTAAACTTTGTTGTCGTTGTCGGCTCGATCAAAACCAGCCTGTTTTGCGGCGGGAAAGGGCTTGGGTATGTCTTAAGGTCCGTTTTATCTTGTGGAAACCCAAGCAAATCACGGTACATTTCGCCAGGCACAAGCGTGCCAGACATCAAAATTGTAGATACTGATTCTTTTATCACCTCGCCGGATGAAATTGCCGGCGACAGGCAGTTGTAAGATATTTCTAAAAATTTATTTCCTGATTTTGACATTTTCTTTCTTATTATTCGCGAAAATCCAACATCATCACCAGTCCATTTGTCCAAAAATTCTGCAACCGAGCCAGCAAAAGATTTTTTCGCAGATTTTCTTATTTCAACTGCCGCCGATTCCAAATCACTTGCAAAAGTATCATAATTTAGTCCAGTCGCGCCTTCGATTTCTTTTACGAATTCATCTTTCTTAATATAATTTTCATTTCTTTCTGAAAGAAAGTTTTTTTCAAGATTGTCAAAGGCGTCAGCCAGATAATTCAGCGCAACTGCTAAATCATCGAAGTAAAATGCCTTTAGTTCTTTTGCCGCGCGCTTAATTACAAAATTGTTAATTTTTTCTGACAGAATGTCGCGCACACGGCTTGGCAAATTGTGGCCTTCATCAATTATAAGGACTGAATTTTTTAAATCTTTCTTCAGCCGGCCAAGGAAAAACTGGCGCACGGATGGCTGGAAGATGTGATAGTAATCTGCAATCACAACCTGCGCATCCTTGCCAAGCAGCGACGCAATTTCGTAGCTGCAAAACGTTTCGCTGGCTGCAGAAAAAATTTCTTCTGCATGCATCGGGCCTCTTGCTTTTAACTCGGAAATAAGCTGCATCGCCCCGCCCTGAAGCTGGCTTTTCTTTCCAAAAACCGCGTTGTAAAACGGGCATTTCTCATCCTCGCGAAGATTTTTACAGAATTCATTAAATTCTTTTGACGTGAGTTTGTCAACAGCAGAATGCGAGCACATCCATTTTTTTCCGATTAAATCTGCGACTTGCACATTAATTTTATGCCGCTCGTTTATTTTTCTCAGCGTTTCTACTGCGATCTGGTGTTGCGCATGTTTCGGTGTAAGAAAGAAAACAGAGTAGCCTTTATCGAGTGCTGCTGTCACGGCCGGCCCCAGAGTCGCCGCTGTCTTGCCGAGGCCTGTCGGGGCGTGGGCGATCAAATGCCGCTTATTTTGTATTGCATTTTGGACATCTGCGATTAGCTCGCCCTGAATCTCCCTTGGCTTATCGAACGGAAACAACAGTTGTGGCATGCAAAAAATAGCTACGAACCCAATAAAAGCATTTTGTGGGCTTGTTGATTACTAACCAATACTGTGTTTTTTCAGCACTAATTCGCGTATCTTTCCGATTCTTTTGAGAACAAACTTATTGAATGGATACGCCTTGCTTGGCGGGTAGCCGCGGCGCTCGCGGCAGTACTTGCAAAACTTATTGTTGCCGTACTTGCCCGTAATGTGTTGCCTGCGGAGCTCGCGCATCTTCAGGCCATTCCAAATTTCTTCGAGCGACTGCGTCCGCAGGTCGCCAACAACATTATATCCATCAACATCTATGCAGCACGGGACAACGCGGCCATCCCACAAAACAGTAACATTAACCCACGGATCCCTGCACGGGTACGTATTCGGCTGTTTGAATCTGTTTGACTTTTGTTCATCCGAAGCAGACTGGTTTATGCTAAAATACATTCCGCCGTACGTGCTGAAATTTTTTATGCTGACTTCTTCTATGCCAGGATAATTTTCCCACTGCTTCCTGAACTCTGCATACTCATTTTCAGTTAATTTCATTTTTATCATTCGTATTGTGATTAATGGCCTGCTGAGACCAAGCTCTGTCTTGCGCTTGCAAAGATACTCTATGTTTTTTGTGGCTAGCGCGTAATCTGCCCGCGGCCCGCGATAATATTTGTATGTTTCATCATTCGTTCCTTCCATAGACAAAACCAAATTCGATAACTTCGATTTAAGCAAATCATCAACTTTTTGCTTGCTCAGCGATGTCGGATTTGTAGAAATCATTATTTTTATTCCGTTTTCTTCCGCATAATCCACCATTTCCCAGATTTTCGGGTGGAAAACTGAATCGCCAAATAATTGTATTCCTAAATACTGTGTGTGGCCTTTTGTCTGGTCTATGATTTTTTTGTAAAGCTCAAAGTCCATATATCCTATCTTTCTTGTCATGTACTCTGTGCGCGGGCACATCCTGCAGCTCATCGGGCAAAAATTAGTCGGCTCAAGAGATGTTATGGTTGGGTAGCCAACGCTTATCTCATCGCCGCGAAAGTAGCTCCATCCGCGCAAAAATGTATTCCAGAGGATTTTTAAGTTTCTTAAGCGCCGCGCTATGCCTTTCTCTTCCGGCGCAAGTGTAACCGCATTAAAGTCGCTCGAATCGCCAGCCAGATTATATGCGATAGGTTTAACGGCTTCCAAAGATTTGCCCTGCATATACTAATAATCACAAATAGTCTTATATTGCTTTTGGTGTGGTTTTGCACCTATTGCAAAATAGCAAACAATTTAAAAATACAGTATAATATGCAAAAAAGGCCACAATGAAAAAACAATTCACTTTAGCATATTTGATAAACTTCACAATAGTATTTGGCATGGGACTTATCACAAGCCTGCTTTCTGTTTATCTTGACAGCAGAAATATATCGCTGACAAATATAGGTTTTGTTTTTGCATTCGGAGCAATTGCTGCAGGCTTCCTGAGAATACCAATTGGCGCCTGTGTAGATTATTTCGGCAGGAAAAAGTTCATAATCGCTGGCAGCATTGGTTTTGTTGTTTATGGCGTTGGCATTGCATTGGCAACAACTGTGCCTGATTTTATTGCTCTCAACATGCTGTTTGAAGTCGTGGCTGCGATTTTCTGGACTGCGTTCACTGCCTTCTACATGGACATTCTGGAAAAAGGATTAGAAGGAAAACAGCTGGCCATCAGAAACACATTCGGCTACATAGCAACAGCAGCATCACCAATAATCGCTGGCTTTGTTGCGTCCGCAATGGGGTTCCAAACCCTGTTTTTAGCTGGCGCGGCAATTGCTGCGATCGCGATTCCGGCAACACTCGCCATAAGCCTGCCAAAAAATAACAAAAATATGTGCTTCGACATTAAAAAAGAATATTCTGACGTCGCAAACATAAAAGGATTCCACATAATTCTTATTACGCTTATTGCGCACACACTCATCTGGACATTTTGGTCAATTTACATGCCAATATACCTTAAAGAAAATGGAGTCAGCCTGACATCAATCGGCTTAATTCTTACATCTATTTGGGGGGTTGGTGCAGTTTTACAAATACCACTGGGAAAATTAATAGATAAATATCCTGCGCGCTGGATTTTAGTGCCTGGTTTTTTCCTTATCTGGATAGGTGGGCTGCTTTTCTTCCAGTTCCAAAACTTCTTTAATTATCTCGCCAGCCGAGTCATTATCGGGCTTGGCTTTGACTTAGCTTACTGGCCAGCCATCGGTGTATTCGCGCGCCACACGCCAAAAAAAATAAACGGCGCTGGCTGGGCTGCACTAATGGCTGGGGTAAATATAGTTTACGGGATAGCTGCGCTGGCCGGCGGATTCCTTACAGATAACTTCGGCATAGATTTAGTGCTTTACACATCCAGTTTCCTCGCAATTATAGCTGCAATCCTATTAATCCCGAGCAAAACATTCTATGAGTTTGGCCTGCCGCACAGCAGGCATAAGCCTCATCAACATGTTCACCATCACACACCGCACAATAGAAGAATTTAAAAACGAAAAATTCTGCACATTGTTATGATAGAACGCACATTAGTTTTAGTAAAACCTGATGGTGTGGCCCGCGGGCTGATCGGTGAAATTATCTCGCGGTTTGAGCAGCGCGGGCTGAAGATTGCCGGCCTGAAAATCGTCCGCGCGCCGGAAGAGTTGATAGCAAAGCATTACGATCACGACGACATTGTCAAACGCAAGGGAGAATTTGTCTGGAAAAAACTAATGAAGGGCCTGACAAACCAAATAGTTGTTGCGATGGTCGTCGAAGGAATAGAAGCCATTTCTTTTGTAAGAAAAATCTGCGGCGACACAGAACCAAGGGCCGCCCCTCCCGGAACAATCCGCGGAGATTTTGCACATCACGGCTATGCGTATGCTGATGCAAAAAATATTCCCGTAAATAATTTAGTGCATGCCTCTTCTGACGCAAAAGACGCGGAGCGCGAAATAAAAATATGGTTCAAGAAGGACGAAATACTTTCTTACAAAAGAGCCGATGAGGCATGGCATTACGGGTAATAAGCCACACATATAGATTTATATACAATACATATAAAAGTATATACATATGATTTTTAAATAGATTATGAAAAACTAATGCATGATCCGCCAGCCCATAATAACCGTTCTCGGCCATGTAGACCACGGTAAAACTAGCGTTCTTGACTATGTCCGGCACACTACCTTAGCACAAAGGGAGGCAGGCCAGATTACCCAGCATATCGGTGCGACTGAAGTTCCGCTCGAAACAATAAAAAAAATCTGCGGGCCGCTGCTGGAGCGATTCAAGCTGAAGTTTACAATCCCTGGGCTTTTATTTATTGACACGCCCGGCCACGAGGCATTCACTAACCTGAGAAAAAGGGGCGGCTCGATTGCCGACCTTGCCATAGTCGTAATCGATATAATGCAGGGCATTCAGCCGCAAACCAAGGAAGCGATAGAAATCCTGAAAACCTTTAAGGTTCCTTTTATAGTTGCGGCAAACAAAATTGATTTAATTGCCGGCTGGCGCGGAGTTTCACAGACATTCATGCAGAATTTTGATAAGCAGCTGCAAATGACGAAGGAACAATTCGAAAGAAAATTTTACGAACTTGTTGGCCAGCTTTCAAAACTCGGCTTCGACTCAGACTATTACTTTAAGGTTGATGATTATACAAAGCGCGTTTCAATTGTCCCTATTTCGGCAAAAACCGGCGAGGGAATTTCGGAACTGCTGGCCCTGCTGGCCGGCCTCGCGCAGAAATTTTTGGAAAAAAATCTCGAAATAGATTTAAATGAAAATGCTAAGGGCACAATACTAGAAATAAAAGAAGAAAAAGGCTTAGGCATAACTGCTGATTCCATAATTTATAACGGCTCGCTAAAAGTCGGCGATACTCTCATAGTTGGCGGAATATCCGACCCGCTGCA
>JACQKZ010000006.1 GCA_016204275.1 Nanobdellati archaeon
ATCGTCTGGCCGGCATATGCCTGCGGCTGAATAGAAATAGATTTAACAGAGAGCTCTGAAATATCTGCAACCGCGCTCCCCGACACGCCTTCAGAAACAGAACCAAGCCCGACAGACACCAGGACTGCAAGCACAGCTATAATTGTAATTAAACCTTCATTTGTGGCCATGGTTTTAATTAAAATATGTTATTTAAAAAGCTTTTTATGGTTTTCTGTTGAGAAATATTCATGGCAACGCTCGACCTTGCGGGTGCAGTAGTTAACAGGGCAACAATAACAAACATAGATAAACTCATAATTCAAATTCAAAATTGCAGCAGCCTTGAATGTTTAGCCAACAGCGCAGAAGTTGTGAAAGGAAAATTGCTGGCCAGCCAGCAGGGAGAGCGGGCAAGGCTCACCGCCGAAGTTATTCCATTGCTGGAACAAAGGCTTGCCGGCTTGGGCCAAGATGTTGATGGCCTTGCAAGCATGGGCAATAAATATCTCGATGTTAATGAAATAAGCCAAGCATTCGCATATTACTCGCAGGCACTGCGTTTGGACCCGATGAATGTTACTGCCCTTGCTGGAATTGCAAAAGCATATGCAGTCTTATTCCAGCGGGAATTGCCCACTAAAACAGTAAACAGCAACACTGTTGCAAATTTAAAAGAAGCGTATTGGTTTCCTGCGCTGGAAAATATTTTCTTTGCTATTGAATTGTTGGCTCCTGAGTGTGGGAATGCGCTAGACCATGAATTATACGACATTAAAAAAATATTTGCTGATGCATGGTTCGAAAAAGGATACACACTTTTAAGGTACATAGAAGAATGTAGAAAATATATTCCGCCGAGTTCGAATGCTGTTTGGCCATTTGAAGTCGAATACAGCGAGGCTGCAACAGTCTGCTTCGACCGCATTCTAGAAATAGCGCCGCAAAGCCGAAAAGCATTGTTTGCCAAATCCATTGCGCTTAGTGATCAAGGCAAAGCTGCGGAAGCTGATATGTATTACATAAAAGCAAATATACAACAGGCTTCAAACGGCACTATAAATGAAGATAATTATTTTACCCGCCCAGTTATGGACTGAGTAGCCGCACATAGCTAAATAATTAGTATTATTTCAAGTATACTGCCAGTATACTCCTAGTATACCCGTATGTTTGTCGCAATTTTATTATCTGATTTGTTATCCTCGCTAAAATGATTTTCAGACTCCAGGGTCAGCCTGACAAAATAAGTGCCATTTGTTAAGTAGACTGGCTGAAGCTCGTGCTTCACCTCCGAGCCGGCCGGCAGGTTCACATAGCTATCTGCAATTCTGCCGCGATATGCATACGCCCCGCGAGAATCAAAAATTTCATAATCATATGCGACAAACGAAGCGGTCAGCGTGCCTGAATTCACAAAGGTCGCGTTCGCCTTGAACGGATTATCCTTAGTTATATTCTGCGGAAAGTCAAGGCTTTTGATAGAAAACTCGTAATAGCCTGCTGCGGCCGCGCCCTGCGTAGCGTTGCCATAAAACGAGTAGCCGGCAATTCCTATTACTAAAAATATTGCCAGCACTGCCGATATTTTTTCGTATGTGGCCATTTTCAATTAACCAACTACTACTGCGCACTATTTAACCTTTTCTAAGTCACAATCAGCTCCTTCTCAAAGACATTATCGTTTTCATCGCCTTCATCAAACTTGCCGTCAGAATCTACAGTAAACTTAAGCGTGTATGCCCCTGGGCTTAGTCCAGAATCTATTGCAGTCCTTACAAGCACTGAGCTGTCCGATGGCACCGCAGTTATATCGCCGATTGTTGAATACTTTACTGAGCCGTCAGATGCGACTATTTCATACTTGTAACGCACTGTTGTAGCTGTAGCAGTGCCAATGTTCTTAATAGAAGCTGTCGCGGCCTGTGGCAAAGTCACGCCCAGCCTGCTAACATCGTCAACTCCGAAATCAACTAAAATCGCCGGCGTAGCTTCCTGATCAGCCTCGCCGCTTTTCGATGTCCATGTATCTGTCACAGACTCGTAAGTCCAAACATCACCGTTTACTTTAAGTTCATATACGTTTTTGTCTGGCAGGTACTTGGCTCGTTCATGCAGGCTTGCCCCTTGCGGTGGCACAAACACACGCCCGCCTGCCGAAACATATTTCTTTGATTTTGGATTATATTTGTACTTGACTGTCTTTTCTTCCTTCACATTTTTTTCTTTTTCTTCTTTTACTTTCTTGGCAGTCTTCTCTTTCGCTTCTTTTTCTTTCTTGTCTTTATCTTCCTTCTCTTTCTTTATCTTTTCCTCTTTCAGCTTCTTATCCCTCTTTTCATTTTCTTCTTTTACTTTTTTTTCCTTCACTTCGCGCTCTTTCTTTTCTTTTGCGGTTTCTGATTTTTCTTTTACAGCCTTAATTTTGGCTTCTTTTTCTAGTTTAATTTCCTTATCTTTTGCTGCGCGCTCCTCTTTCGCTTTCTCCTCTTTCTCTTTCTTCTCGCTCTCTATTTTTTCCTTATTTTCTTTTACCGCCTTCTCTTTTTCTGCCTTTGCTTTCCCGTCTTTCTCGAGCGAGTAGCCAGTCGGTTTTATTTTTATCTTGCCGCCGCCGTTAACTTCATAATCACCAATATCATATGCGCCTGCCTTTTCCTTGCCTTTTGTGTTTACTTTATACCCGGTCGGTACGAATATATATTCTGCCTTGCCCTTCGGCGTTTTTACCTTAAACTTGTGTATCTCATTTCCAGTCTCGTAACCATTAGGCAGCACGAAATCAGAATCATACTTTACTTCATATTCGTTACCGCGCGATGTCTTGAATTTATATCCATCAGAAGTAAATTCATATTCATAGCCAGTGGCGTCATCTTTGTACTTATACCCCTTGACATGGCCTGCATCTTCTGCGTTAAATTTTTCATCTAGCTTGCCATTTTCCTTGTCGCCCTCGTGTTTCAGGCTGATGCCTGGCGGCAAAAACTCCTCGCCGTATGCCTTGCGGAATTCATCTGCGGCGCTTTTCTTAAGCAGCTTTTCTGCCTCTTTCTCTGCTTTTGCTTCGTCCTTTGTCTCCGCCTTTAAATCTTCCTGCAGCGCCTTCAGTTCTTTTGCATTCTCTGCATCAAGCTTCTCATTTATCTCAAGGACTTTTTTGGACTGCGCATACTCCTTCTCGAAGGCATCTTTTTTGTCCGGGTGTTCTTTATCCAGCTTTTCCTTTGCAGCTTCATAATCAACCGAAAAATCCTCTGCGTCTTTTATTCTCTTGGCTTTGTCTTCGCTAGCATCTTTTTCCGCCTTGCCCAGCTCACTCAAAACATTAGTTACTGACAGCGGCGTCTCAAGTTCTTTAAACGCTTTGTCAACATCATTTTTCTTTTCTTCAGCACCAACAGCCTTTTCTGTTATTTTAGTTTCTGCCTTGTCAGCCTTGTCCTTCGCGCTGGCCAGCTCCTGCACCACATCATCAATTTCATTGCCCTTAATTTTTTCTCTTGCCTTTTCTTCCACTTTGTCAATTTTATCTTTTACATCTGCAAGCTCTGCCGCGACTTCTTTAGCAGCCTCTTCGGCTGGCATGCTGCGAACATCTTCCTTGATTTTTTTCTCAGCTTCGTCAAGCTTGTCCCTTGTTTCTTTAAATTCCTTGGCTATGTCTGCCTTGTCTTTCGGCTCTGCCGCGTCTATGGCCTTCTCCTCAGCCTTGTTAAGCTTCTCTTTTATATCGTCAACACGCTCCTTCACTTCTTTCTCCGCATCTTTGTCTGCTTTCTCCACGGACTTTTCTATCTTCTCTACCTTTTCCTTGGCTTCAAAATCGCCCAGCAATGAGTCCAAAACCTTTTCTGCGCTGTTCGCCATAACCTCTGCGCCCTTGAGCTCCTTGTAGGCCTTGCCTGCCTGCTTGGTCTCAAAAGCACTTTCAGATACCTGCAGCTGCGTTTTTGCTTCCTCAATCAGATCAGCAACAACACTCGGAACCTCTGGCGCAGCCACAGTTTCCGGCACCAGTTCAGCCTGAACACTGCGTTCAACATTAGTTATTTCATCCTTCGCTTTGTCAAAATTGTCTTTAATTTCCGCCTTTTCTAATTTTTTTTCATTTACCTTTTCTTCAGCTTCTGATGATTTTATGACAAGCTCTTCGAATTCCTTTTTAAGCTCTACGTCTGCCGCTTTCTCGGTTTTTACTTTTTCCTCGGCTTTGTCTGCCTTGCCTTTCAGCTCGTCAAATTTCTTTGCAATTTCAGCGGTTGCCGGCTTGTCAGCTTTTATGCTGTGTTCTGCTTCATCTATCTTTTTACCAACATCATCAAACTCTTTTGCAATTTCAGATTTTATTTCCTCTGATGTTTTTTCTCCGGCTGCTTCGCCAGCTTTTTTCTCGGCATCTTCAACTTCTTTTTTTATTTTTTCAAATTCTGCTGTAATCTTGCCCGTGTCATCTGGCTTGGCAACTTCAATAACTATATCCTCTGCCTGTTCAACCGCATCTTTCAGGCCTGCAAATTCAGATGCAACCTCCGCGTCGGGAGATTTTATTTCTTCAACGTTGGCCTCTACAATCTCAATTTTATTGTTAATCTCATTAAAATTTGTTTCAACTGTTATTGCTGCTTCCTCCTGCAGAGCAGTCTCCTTACCTTTTATTTTTTCCTCAGCCTTACTAACTTCATCTTTTAATTTTGAAAATTGCTGCTCTATTTGCGCCTTTTCATCTTCCTCTGCAGTCTCTTTTGCCTTCTTTTCTGCCTTTTCTATTTTATCATTAACTTCGTCAAACTGGATGGAAATTTCTGCATCTGCTGCTTTTGTTATTTCTTCCTCGGCAACATCAATTTTATTTTTTAACTCAGAGAAATCGCCGGCCAGCTGAGCGCTAACCTCTTCAGCAGGCTTCTCGCCAGCATCCTTGCTGCCCTTTTCCTCCGCACTCTTTACTTTCGAATCTATTTCCGCAAACTGCTGCTCGATTTCAGGGATGCGCTCCTCAGCAACATCCTTTAGCGAATCTTTTGTATCCTTCAGCGCAGCTTTCAAATCATCAAAATTATCAGAAACTATTTCCTTTGTTTTTTCGGCAGGCTTCTCATTTTTGGCTTCTTCAATTGCGGCCGCGCGTTCGTCAAGTTTTTCTATTTTCTCGCGGACTTTTTCAAAATCATCTGCAACTTTTTCCTTTTGCAGCTCTGTAAGCCCAGATTCCTCGGATTTCTGCTCGACAATCAGCTCTGCCTCCTGTTTTGTAACGCCCCGCTCTTCCCTTATTTTATCTGCAATGCCATCTTTTGTTTTTTCGGCCCTGTATTGCGCCTCTGCTGCTGAGGCCTCAAGATCTTTTATAGTATCAAGAACACCGACTGCTTCGGGCGGCGCATCGCCTGATTTTACTTTTTCCTCAAGCTTATCTTTTACGCTCTCCGCATAGTTCTCGAGCTGAAGCGCGTGTTTTTCTATTTTATTTGCCGCCTCAATTTTTTCCTCGCTCTTCGGAACTGCCTCCACGGCCTGCGAGATTGCCTCTACACTTTCCTGTGCTTTTTCCAGAGCAACCCCTGTTGATTTATAATCTCCTTTTTCCTCAACTGCTTTTGCTTCGGCCAGCCGCTCCTCCGCACGATCGGCAGCGACTTCCGCTTTCTTTTCAGGATCGCTCACAGCAGAATCCTGTATCTGTTCTGCAGCTATTTCTAATTTGTAAATTGGAGAGTCAGGTGTAACGCCGGGGTCTGTCGCCACAACTTCAGCGGCAACTTCATTTACGGTTGCAATTTCATTTGCAGCCGGCCCCATGACTGCACTCTCGCGCGCCTCGGCTTTTTTCTCTTCCTTTGCTTCTGCTAATTCTTCCTTAGTCTCTTTTATTTTTTCATCTTTGGCATTCTCTACCTTGGCCTCTGATTTTTCCTTGCCGGCCTTCCCGCCCGAAGATTCTGCCTGCCCCGAGGATGCAGAGCTACTTTCTGCCACGCTGGCATCAGAAGGCGCTGATTCTGACGGTGCGGCTGGCTCTGATGGTGCCGATGGCTCAGAAGCTGGAGCTGGAGAAGATGGAGCGGACGGCCCAGAGGACTCGGACGAAGATGAACCTGCACCAGAATCATCCTTGCCCTTCGCAAAAAAAGATAGATCTGACTCTTGTAATGTTGCAATGGACAGCGGCCAAAGGAAAATTATTGGAATTATTAAAAACAACGCGGCTATTTTAGTTTTCTTATGTTTTTCCATTTTTATCACTTCGGCAAAGAGTCTGTAACTGTTATTGTTGTTTCATATATATTATTAGTCTCATCTGTCTCATCAAACTGCTTTTCAGAATCAATAGTAACGCGAACTTTATACTTGCCAGCCTTCTGAAACATTACTGTGCTGATATATCTTGAAACTTCTGTGTCTACTGGCAAAACCTGTATGTATGATCCATCCGGGCTTCGGTATACTTCGGCACCGCGCTCGTCAAAAATACGGTAATCATAAGTTACAAAAGAAGCGGACTGCGTACCTTTGTTAGACAAAACTGCCCTTGTAGTAATATGCATATTTGGCAGCATTATTTTCGGGTAATACAACGCCCGAATAGAAAAATCAACTGGCATTTTTACTGTGGCGCTGCCTGCGCCCAAAAAATTATGGCTGATATTGGCCAGCAAAAACACCGCCGCTATGGCTGCAATATATTTCTCGTATGTGGCCATTACATCGAATATTTAAAATACTTGTTTATAAAACTATCTAAGGTTTTAAACTGAAACTAAAAAAAATAAAAACAAAAAATTAGAAAAAATCGACCTTACTTTACTACGAGCTTTGTTGTAAACATGTTATTTGATTCATCTGTCTCGCTGTGCTCGCCAGTGTAGTCTATTGTGACCTTAACATTGTACTCGCCGGCCGGCAAGTCCTGGACTGCTGGCATCTCTGCGGATACTGAACCGCTGACAGGCATCGTGACAGATCCAACGCCATCCCTGTAATAATAACCAGTCGGGCTGGATACTTCCATCTTATAATTTACAAAGCCAAAGCTTGTGCTGCCCGTACTCTTGAAAGTCGCCATAATTCCTCGTACTGGGTAGTACGAATACTGCGGCTCTGGTACTTGGACATTTGTGACTGAAAAGTCATAGGGAAGAGATGAACTCCCAGTGCCCAACCCACCGGCATTGCCAGTAAGCAAAGGTGCACCTACCGCAACCAGGGCTACTAATACAGCTATCACTGTTACTGATTTATCACTTAACCATGTGGCCATTTTATTTACCTCAAGCTAAACATACCTGCGGGCATTTAAATAGTTTGTGGTTTGTATGCTAAAAAACTAATTTCTATATTACTACAAAATAAACCAAGCCTTAAAACCTTAACGCACAGTCATATTGCATGGAAAGGGCAGGCCTGCAGGAAGCGCTGGCAGATTTAGAGCCGATAAAGGAAGAACAGCAGATAAAAGTAACTGTTGACAGGGATCTGGAATCCCAACTGGTAAAATTACATCGCGTTTATCAAGAAAAAAATCCATACGATAACACTGGCTATTATGTATTTTATAAAAAATACCTGCAGCGCGTTTCAAAGATGGCAATCACGCCCAAGCTAATAGAAGGTTTTTCGCAGGATTTATATATGTACCAGAAAGACAGCTATTTTGCTGTCGAGGCCGGCCTATTCTTAACCGCCCTCGTGCAGGCCGCTTACGCGCAGGGTGGGAATGGATTTACAATTTATACGGCAGGCCTTGCTACTGATATCGAAGAATTCGGCCTTTACTCAAAGTATGAAAAAGACAGGCCGCTGGTTGTTTCTGTTATGGGTGATTTAGGACACAACTGCGGCCACATAGAGTACGTTAAATTAAACATCTATGGCAACACTGGCAATTTTTTATCAGATTTTCATTTCTCTGAAATTTATGTTTCTGGCAATTGCGGCAATCTGGCCTTCTTCCAGTCCAGTGATATCAAAGTACGTGTGGCTGGCAATGCGGGCGTGCAATTCGGCGGCAGCTCGCAAAATTCGTCTTTTGTCTTGGGCGGCAATACGGGCGGAAGCTGTGGGAGCTACAGCACAGAATGTAAATTTGAGATACGCGGCGATTCCGGCCCCAACCTTGCTGTTGGCGCGAGCAGATCAAAATTTACTTGCCGGCCGCCACACAGAATCAGCAAAAAAACACCTCCGGTTGACTGCGTGTTTGAGGAAACTAAATGAAACAAACAACCTTGTATGACGTGCTGGCAGATTTAGAAATACCCAAGCCGGAAAAAAAACTCAAAGCAAACATAGATGAAAACCTTGAAGATATGGCACGCAGAATTTATGAAGAATTTGAGCGCAGGCTGGCCAGCAGATGGCGCGAAAAGGAGTTAATCGACTTAAAAACAGATAAAATACCACCGCAGGCAATAACACTATTTGCGGGCATCATGCCTGCAGCCAGAACAGGAGATGACTTTAACGGGATAGCATATGAATTCTTGGTGAACCTTATTCAAAGTTCATACGACTCAGGGCATAATAATTTTACACTCGCCCTGCCGTGGCATAATAACAACAGAATCCCTGGCCCCAAGGGCACCGAGGGAAATAAAATCAGAATTACAATTACTGGCTCTGTTTCTGAGTTTGCGTTTTATGGCGCAGAAAATATCATTGTAAAAATTGCAGGCCGTGCGGGCTACAATCTGGGCTCGCGCAGCCAAAACTCAGAGTTTTCGGTTCGCGGAAGCATTTCCGACCATTGCGGCTACGAAGCGTATGGCATGAAACTCGAAGTTGGCGGGAATGCAGGCTACGGATGCATCTCGTGGTCAAACAAATGTACTGCGCTCATCCGAAAAAATGCCAAGGCATGTGGCTTGTGGGCAAAGGATGCAAACATCACAGTTCTTGGCAGGGACGATGAATGTGGCCTTGGCGCAGCTAACTCAATTTTGAGATTAAACGAAAAACATTTGCCGCGGCTGATAAAAAATTTAATTGGGGGTGGCTGCAGGATTTATTTCACAGATTCCGAAGGAAAAGAGGAGCTGTTTGCAGAAACATGGAAACAAATCTAAAAGACGTGCTGGCTGGCCTCACAAACGTAAGTGAAAAGCAGATAAAAGTAGAGCGGGATGAAAATCTCGAACATGTAGTAAAAGAGTTGCATAAAATATTTTTGGCGGAGCACGAAGATTTAGGCGATATGACTTATGCCAAACGCGGATTCCGAGAAAAGTGCAGCCTGCTTGCCGGCCTTGACATAACACCAAAAGCAGTCGAAGAATTTTGTTATGAATTAAAAATACACGAGCAGCAGGAACGTTTTATTTACGAGGCTGGCCTGATGATTGGGCTGGCGGTACAGGCTTCTTTCAATGCTGGCTACAACAACTTTTATTTGCCTGTCGGGCATTTCGAGAACGAGTTACAATATTTGTGCAATAATAGTTCCGGAACAAAAGACAGACGGCTAGAGTTAACAATTGAAGGCAACTTCAATCACGGCCTGAAATATATAAAATTTCTTAAACTTTTAATAAAAGGTAATGTGCTTTTTGTTTCTGATAACGCACAGTCCTGCGAAATAGAGCTAATTGGAAATTTGGGCGATAAGCACGGAATTGGCAGTGGCATGATGCATGCTAAAAATTCAAAAATAAAAATTAGCGGCAACGTAATTGGCAAACTTTTTGGTTCGAATGCAGATGGCTGTAACTTTGAAATAACTGGCAGGTCTGTGGGAAGCTGTGGCACTGGCGCCAAAAATTCGAAATTTATATTTCATCAAAATCCGGGCGAGTCTTCCGCGCAGTTTTCGGGCGGCTGCGAATATGTAATTCTTGGCTGGAACAATGACTGGAGAATCGGGGCTGGCTCTCATAACTGTGTCTACAAATGCAAGTCAGAAGCCACAATCAAAGAGCTTGTCGAAGCTTTACCAGACAAAACTCTTAATCGACCAAGGGACAATAAAATCTATAAAATTCATGATGATGGTTCTGAAACGCTGGTGGCAGAGATATGAACCGCTCAAAATTGCAGGATGTGCTGGGGGATTTAGAGCCGCTAAAAGAGGAAAAAATAATCAAGGTAGATACGAGCGCGATAGAAGAATTGCTAGCACTCTACGAGCTTGAACTAAAAGCACTTTCATCTGTACGGGCAAAAAATCATAAACAAAAGCTGGCCGCCCTGAGAAAACTTGAAAATGAAAACGATGAAAAATTCTCTGGCATGTGCATAGATGTAAATACATTACTTGATTTTATATCGCACATTAAATCCTATTTTAACAAATATAAAGTAAGCCGAGGATTTTTTCTACAAGACAACAGCCCGTTCGCGTACGAAGTACACACTGGGCCTTTTATTACGCGGCTCATTAACGAATCTTACAAAAAAGGTGGTAACAATTTTATAATTCCGGTGGAGTATTTTCCGATAAAATTAGATAATGTGTGTTGTGGACTGGAAGGCCGCGCGAACAAACTGCTTTGCGTCAAAATTATTGGGGATGTTGGCAGGACCTGCGGTGGCGGTTCAAAATATGCGGATATTACTTTAGAAGGAAAGCCCGACATTTACTTCGGCGGGGAAGCTGAAGATTGCATTTTCAGGTGCACTGATGAATGGGCGCTGCGGGCGATGATGTCCGGCGATGACGGCTTGCCAACTCCAGTAGAATTCTTCCAAGATATAAACAAAAATTGTAAGATGTATTTGATAAAAGAAAACGGGGAACAGGTATGTTTGGGGACAACATAAATCGTTCAAACCTGCAAAAAGTGCTGGGAGACTTAGAAGACTCGCCGCCAGAGAAACAGCTGAAAATACAAAAGGAAAAAACAGGCATTGAAACAGAAGCCCTGCTGGCCGCGTATGAAATCTGCCTTCGTGCTAAACCAAGCGTCCATCATCCTGGAAATAACAGCAACTCAGAAGCGAATGAGTTTTGCCTGGAACAAATTATAAAATCAGGCACAACGGAAATCAGCGCGCAATTAATATCGCAGTTCGCGCAGGCCATGGTTGCGTACGATGGCCAGGATTATTTCGAATATGTTACTGGAATTTTCTTAAACATGTTAATCAAAACTTCTTACAAACAAGGCAATAATAATTTCAAACTGGATTTAAGGCAGGCCAGCCCAATCAACTATCTTGGCGACAGGCTATCTGGCGCAAAAAGGCGAAGGCTGAATGTTACAGTAGATGGAAACATTGGGTACAACTGCTGGGACAACTCTGTATACTGCACAACAAAAATCCATGGCAACACCGCCGACACGTTTGCGCATAAGGCCGGCTTCTCCAGCTTTTCTGTTGCTGGCAATCTGGGCAACGAGTGCTTTGACCGAGTCTTGGGGCTTAAAATAAATATCGGCGGTAAAACAGGAAAATATTTGGGCCAATATGCGGACCAGTGCACAATCACTGTGAATAGCCCGCCTGGCTGGCGTTTCGGCGCAGGCGCGACAAATACTAAATTTATGAGCAGGAGCGCAAAAACGATAAAATACATAAAACAATATGCTGGCATGGGCTGCACGTTTTACATTTTGGAAGGCAAAAAAGAAAAGTTTGTAGGAAGAAAATAAAATGGATAAAAATCTGCAGGAAGTGCTGAGGGATTTGGAAAATCTAAGGCCAGAAAAAAATCTAAGAATAGATGGCCCGCCGGACGACTCGCTAAAAATAATACTTAGTAATTTTGAAGCTGAATTAAAAGATACTGCTGAAGTAAAAACAGATGAGTATTTGCAAAAAATTATAAGTAAGCTTTCTGGCTTAAACGCAAACCAAGCAACGATTGATATTTTTATTCTTTTTTTATGTAACGATTATGCAGTCCCAGATAAAAATTTTTGTTATACTGCTGGCGTTTTTTTGACAGCTATTGCGCAGCTGGCGTACAACCAAGGCCAGAATAATTTCAAGCTCGATTTACGTTCCTTAAATAATGTGCTGGACGTTGCAGCTCGCAATCTAAATAGTAAGACTAAACGGCTGGATGATTTGTGCTATTATTTAGCAGGCACGCCTAAAAGGCCGCTCGAAATTACAATTCACGGTGATGTCGGCACGCAATGTTGCGCGGACATAAAATACTGCTCGCTGAAATTTTACGGCTCGTCAGACTATAACTTTTGTTTCGGCGCAAAGCATTCTGATATTTACGTCGAAGGCAACCTTGGCAATAATTGCGGCGTTTTTGCAGAACACACAAATATCGCGGTTGTCGGAAATATTGGTGGCAGCTGTTTTGATAGTATGAAGGATTCTACTGCGAAGGTTAAAGGCAATGTTTGGGAATGCGGAGACTTTGCAGAGCGTTCCATAATAACTATTGATGGGGATGCTGAGTTGCGCTGTGGTTGCAGGGCGAAGGACTGCACTTTTGTTTTGCTTGGCGAGATTGGCACTGAACCAAAAGAGCCTGAAAACGAGCGCATGGCGCATGGCCAGCCAGTGCCTTACGCCCAAGACCAGCAGGGCATGAGTGCAGAACGGACAATTTTCAGGGCGAAGTCGCAGGCCACCTTGGACAAACTGCTGGCCAACAAGAGCGAGAGCTGTCAATACATATTAATTAATGTTTAATAAAAAGTGCTGGCAACATGCCCTTGGCGTATGGCTAAAAAATCGAAACTATTTAGCGTGCGCAGAAGGGTTTAAAAAATTTCCCTAGCTTGATTTTTAATGCCGAACGAGTGTGTTGCCTGCAACAGCGGAACAATAGCATGGAACGATAAAAACTACGCATACCGCTGCGATAATTGTGAATTTGAGTTACCATTTAGGCTGTCACGCGTACAAATACTTAGATTTTTACATAGCAAAGGGAACTTAGGTAGCATAATACCGCGCGGCGAGCAGGGTCTCGAAGCAAAACTGCGCGCACTACATAATGAAATAGGCGCGACTGCGGAATTTGAAAGACGAAAAACGCACCTAGATTTTTTAGTTCGGAGGCATAAGCAAACAGTCCTTAGTTTATGGAATTCTAGAGTTGGCGCAGATTCAGAATTTCCTTATTACGAACGTGGAAAGTGGATAGTTGAACTAGCCGAAAATCAAAATATTCCTGTACGCGTTATATACGAAATACTGCGGCGTGAAGAGAAGTGGGCGTATGCATCACATGCAGTCTGGTGCTATAATTTGGCAAACCGGTTTGGTGGGCAGCTTAAAGAATTTTGGGAGAGGCATGGCGGCCGCGAATTGGAAAAAACAAATGATCACAATAAACAAATAAAACTACTCCAAAAAATTTCTGAGCGGCTCGGATTAGTACAATATACAACTGCAACTGCGATGTCTGCCTGCGGCGTGTGGAAGGGTGCGCCATGGGCGATGTATTTACAACACATACTGGACGAATATGGGTTACGCGTAGGTGATTTATGGGATAACAGAAAAGTTCGCGTTAAGGACGACTATACGCTTTGGGAGGTAGCAGACAGCATAAGCAATGATTTAGGTAGACTTGTTTCGACATCTGGTGTACTTGAAATATTAAGAGTAAACCGGCGTGGTGAGGTAAAAACCCATGACAGGCTAAAAGCGCACGTGCTTTACAAGTATGCGAGCCTATGTTTAGATCTCATAAAAAAAGATGGCCCGTTAAACGCACAAACGGCTGCTAAAAAGCTCGGCGTAACAAATGTAACAATAAGTCCCGCACTTAGACTGCTGCATGAGCAAGGCAAGCTAAAGGTGCACCAAGACAGAAGAAAAGCACTTTTTTACTATCTGCCAAACCAAGAGGATGCGTTAGGGAAGACAGCACGCTACTATGGCTTAGAAGAAAAAATTCTTCGTACTGGGAAAAATTATATAATAGTTAGCGATCTCTCCAAACTCATTGATTCAAAAATACTCTCAACCCATAGCTTACTTGGAAAGCTAGTAGAAAGAGGAAAATTTTTAGTCGTAAGAGACGCAATCCCGTATCTTTATATTGTCCGACAGGAAGGTAGAACCGAAAAAGCGATGCAGCTTGAAGCCCTATGCCACAGATATATGAATATTTTAAAACACTTTAGGCAGGAAGGCACGATTGTAAATAACATCCCAGGTAACCATAAAAACACAAAGAAAATATTAGGCATTCTAGAAAAATACGATTTAATTTATCGTGAAGAAAATAAGTACTATCTTACACATCATGCAATAAAAGAAATGAAAAAACATGGAAGAAAAAAATAAATGCGTTATGTGCAAGCCCGGCACCGTGGAGTGGAATTACCGAACCTCTTCGTATGTTTGCACAAATTGCGATTTTGAAATATCCTTTAATGCCAAACTGCCAAAATATCATTTGCACCGGAAAATGTCGCTTGGAAGTTTTATAGATGCACATAAAAACGAGTCGGACTTAGAGCGCCGGCTGCGGACTCTGCATAAAAAAATAAGCATTTCAGAAGATTGGGAAATGCGAAAGCAACACTTTGAAGCGCAAGTTAGAAGAGCAAAAAAGGATGTACTGGCAGAATGGGCGGTGCGTGTGAAAGGAAATCTGAGTGAACTGGAAAAAGGCAGGATAATTATTGAAATTGCAAATGACTTCGGCCTGCCAATCACTGCCGCAAGTGAAATTTTATATCGAAGCGGAAAATGCAAGCAGGCACCTTTCCATGTCTGGGATTACCAAATAAACAAAAAATATGGCCGGCAGGTTGATTTACTTTGGCGTACGTTTAATGGCCAGCGCGCAGTCAAAAGCGGAAACTTTGTAAGATTAGCTACACAGATAACTAAAATTTCCGAACGCATTGGACTTAATGTTTATTCCACTTCGCAGGTATTGAAGCGCAAAGGCCTGTGTTTGGGAGGCCACTGGGCCCTGTGGTCTTTTGAAAAGCTGCAAGAGTATGGCCTGATGCTGGGTCGTCTTTGGGAAAACCGCGAATGCCGTGTTAAGAATGATTGGACTTTGTGTGAAGTAGTAGATAGCATAAGCCGCGATTTAAAATTAGATGATCCGTATTTTGTTATTAATGCGCTGGCTAGCACTAAAAGAGTTAACTTAGAATCAGGCAGCGCATTCACGACATATTCAAAGTATAAATATGCAAAACTTGCGCTCGAATTTATAGAAAAAAGCGGCCCAAAAAAAATCCATGAAGTGGGGAAAAAATTTGGAATAGTACATCGCGTTGCTGCATGTGCTTTGGAGCTGTTAGCTAATACAAATCTAGTAAACGTTTATGGCGGCAAAAACAAAATTTTTTATTGCGCTGGCCAGGAAAAACAATTAAGAAAAATTGCTCCCTTCTTGAGACTTGAAGATGAAATAATTGCATCAGATTACAAATACCTGACATCGCACAAAATTATGGAATTGGCTGGCATTTCGGAATCTAAGGCAGAAGTCTTACTAAATAGTTGGGCACGCGAAGGAAAGATAAAAAAAATAAGTCGTGTAAGAGATGGAAAAGAAATTGTTTATATAATATCAAAACATGGGCAAGATAACAAAGTTGTTGCTGCTGCGCTAAGAATTATTTATAAAAATATTTTGGATTGCTTGAAGCCCGATGGCGTATCTACATATCGCATTCAAAAAGAATCCGGCTTGACTTGTTGGACACACTTAAAAAACAAATTAAATGTTATGGAAAAATACGGATTGATTTGCGAGAAGGGCGGGCTCTACTATTTGGTTGGTGGATAATAACTTGAACCCGCCGCTCGGCGCTAACGCTGAACAAAGTTCAACGGAATGGAAAATCCTATAAAATTTTTCATATTGCGCGTTTTTCATAAATTAAATGAGCGCCGACGGCAGGATTTGATTACAGACTGACAACCAATACTTCTGTTTGCCAGTTACCTGCAATCCCTTGCGGGAACGGTTATCTTGACAGTTTCGAGACCGTCGCAATACCGAATTATGCGACGTCGGCACAAAATAAATTAAAACCCATACTTTTTAAATGTAGACTAAGCGCATACACTCAAACTTCACCAGAATTGGCTTCCTCTTCGCCCAGCATTTCCTCAAGAATTTCATTTTGCATATTGAGGCTAAACAGCCCATCTAACTCCACGAATAATGGTGTTTCCATTATCGTATTTGCCTGTCCCATAGCTTTTTCAAGGCTGCGTTTTGCGGGATCAAATTTTATCCCGCGCATTTCCCGAATATGTGAATAAATCGCCCGTATGTCCGCGCTGCCAAGCTGTCTCAGCACATCTATGATTAAAACCGCAGGATTGCGCGTAATCATATTCTGCTCGGAATGGCTTGCGAATCCTTGTTTTACTGCCAAATAATCATCATATTCTTTCATCGATTTAAATGACTCGCCCGTATTCGGATTAATTCTCTGCCGCACCAAGTATTCTTCATATGCAAGCGGGCTGCAAAAGCCAGCCTTCATAGCGCAATGCTGTCTATACGCACTGTGGCTTAAAAACCCCTGCATGTAGGGCATTAATGCGGCTATTGAAGTGCCTAAAGCAACAGTTATCTGCGCAATGGAAAACCCGCTTTCCTTCAAACTAAGCGCAGTTTTTGCATCGGCGAATTTCTGCGCGTACTCATCTTCCAACATCGCCATAGTTAAAACGCTAAATGCCAGTTTAAAAGGGTTTTCAGCCAAAAATCTAAAAAACTACTACTAATAATATTAAAATCAAGGTAACAACAGACGCAATATAAAGCTCCATAAAATTCCACTTTGTTCTGTGGACGGACATGAGCTGCTCAATTGCCCCAGAATACGTGTGCTTCTTCGGGTCAAACATTTTATCAAGAGCGTGCTTGGTATCTTTGCTGATGCGTATTGTTGTCGTATTTTTTGATGTAGACTGCATGCATACATCTATTTTTCAGAATTTAAAAGATTATCTCCACCTAGTTCTGCGCAAATATTCAAATCCTGCAAAAGCTAGTACGCCTGCCGCCACCGCAATCAAGGCATAAGGAACAAAGTTATCATCAGCATATGCCGGCTTGCCAATCTCCAAGATGTTATTCGCGCCGGCAAGCTGGCTGTCTGTGACTTGAATGTGTTTTATGCCTTCGCTGTTTGACGTGTTTATTATGTACTCCGAACAGCCATCGTCTTGGTAGAAGGGCAATTCTATTTTTGTGCCGCCATCAAACGGGCTAACAGTTGCGCTCTTCACAGGCCCAATGTTCTGCCCGCCGGCAATGCAATCTATTGAAACATTTTTTGTACTGTAACCAAATAATTTTATTGTGCCATCGAACAAGTCTGCCGCAGAAGCATGGCCTGTTGCCAAAGAAATGCCTGCAACCGCTAGGCCTGCCGCAAGCATTGCAGCCCGCGGATGCCGGCCAGCAAAACTAATGGCTTGCCTGCCAACGTTAACTACTCTTTCTAAACCGCCAGCAATTTTCATAAAAATTTAACACTAGAAAATGTTAAAAACCTTTTTAATTGGGCATCTCAATACTAAACTGGCGCTGACATGGTATACGAAATAATCGCAGGCAGGTCCCCGAAGGACAAAGAGCGTTTAGGTTTAGCGGGAACAATCTTCCTTGGCAAGCACTACGTACAGATGGAGCGGATTCAGGCGCTGTCAAATCCTGTTTACCTTGATGTCTCTGGCCCGCATGTCGTGCTTATTTCTGGCAAGCGCGGAACCGGAAAGAGCTACACAATTTCCACAATTACGGAAGGCCTGACCGATTTGCCGGAAGACATAAAAAATAATTTATCATTTCTGATTTTTGATACAATGGGAATTTTCTGGACAATGAAATACCCAAATTACAAAGACGACAAAATCCTGAAGGAGTGGGGCTTAACTCCAAAAGGACTGCGCCCGGTGATTTTTGTTCCGTTTGGCCTGTTCGATTCTTACCAAGAAAAAGGCGTGCCATGCGATCTGCCATTCTCGCTCAAGCCATCAGAACTATCTGCTGAGGATTGGTCAGAAATTTTCGAAATAGATTTATTGTCTGGCGCCGGAATTTTGTTGGAGCGCGCGGTCACAAAAGCAAAAGAAAATCTTGGCATATTTGAGATTAACGAACTCATTAATGTAATTGAAACTGATAAAGAAGCTGAGAAACAAGAAAAACAAATTCTTAAGAACAAACTTACAATAGCAAATGGCTGGGGAATATTCAAAGCGGCGGGCACAGAAATTTTGGATTTGTTCAAAAGCGGCACAACAACAATTCTCGACCTGTCCGCTTATGCGCAGGCCGAAAACGGTGAGCGGCTAAAGGCGCTTGTAATTGGTTTGGTCAGCAAGAAAATTCTCGAACAGCGCATGGCATCAAGAAAGGCTGAAGAAGTAAAATTAATTTCGGAGGGCGGCTTCTTGTTTGGCGAGCAAGCCGCAATTGCAGAAAAGGAATCGCCGCTTGTCTGGATAATAATCGATGAAGCGCATGAATTCCTGCCGCGAACCGGAAAAACCCTTGCGTCTAACGCGCTGATTCAGATTTTGCGCGAAGGCAGGCAACCCGGCATTTCACTTGTGCTGGCAACACAACAGCCTGGCAAAATCCACACAGATGTTATAACACAGGCAGACATCGTGCTCTCGCATAAAGTTACTTCAAAAATTGACCTATCCGCATTAAATGAAATTGCTGCCACATATCTGACTTATGACATCCAGCGCTACATTGATGACCTGCCCGTTGAGAAAGGCGCAGCAGTCCTTATAGACGACAAGCTGGAAAAAATCTACCCGATGCAAGTCCGCCCGAAGTACAGCTGGCATGGCGGGGAAGACCCAACTGCGATTAAAGGAGAGTTAAAGCAATTTGGGCTGACAGTTTAGGTGATAAAATGCTGGAAAAATATCTAAGCGAACTAACTTTTCTGACTGCGGTTTTTACATTCATAACATCAGTCGCGCTTTATCCGCAGGCATACAAAATGTTCAAAAGAAAAAGTTCTGCAGATGTTGCTGTGTCAATGTATTTGCTGCTCCTTCCGAGTTTCGTAGTTTTTGCCTTATTTGGTTTCAGCCTGAACAGCCTTTCGCTGGCCTTTGCAAACATTGTCGGCCTAGTTGGCACAATTTTAATAATCGCACTTTATTATATGTACCGGAAAAAAAGCAAAAAGTAAACACTATAACTTCCCGCTCCTCTTCAAATATTCATACCACTGCGGGTAATATTTTTTGTAATAGGCTTCATAATAATCGTGCCACTGCTTATATAACGCAGCCTTGCTGCCCGGCTGTGCAGCGGCCTGCTGGCCACCAGTCTTTGCAGCTTGCTGCCATGGCCCTGCTGGTTTCTTTGGCTTTCCAAGTTGAGGCAGTAAATCCATTCTGACTGCGTAAAAAATCGCCCCGAATAGGCCTGCAATCACTGCAATCGCAACCGCGGCTGTTTTCTTGTCTGCTGTTTTAATCGCGGTGAACGCGCCAGTCAAGCCAGAAGCTGTTTTTTCCTGTTCGCTGTTTGCTTTTAACTCCTCCTGCTGCTTCTGTCCTTGTTCTGCCTCAGCTTTGACCTCTTGCTGGACAGCAGGCGGCTTTGTTGCCGGCTCAATAGCTGCAGTAATAGACTTGCCAGAATATGTTACTGTTATTTCTGCGCCAAGCGACTTGACATCCCGGCCTGCGGGATCCCAGACAACAGACGCGGCCTTAGCGCCATTAGGCGGCACAGAAATCTCTTCTGACTTCAGTGTCTCGATTACCACACCTTCAAATTTTATCTTGAATTCTGCGACTGCTGGTATAGCTTCAACCCATTTATTGTTTAACTCAGCCAGAAATTCTGCCTTGCCATCAGGAGTTTGGAACACTGATGTCCGCGCGACTTCCAGATTAGCCTGGCCAACGCTGAACGACGCTGCTTCTTTGGCTTCCTCATTATCATATTTTATAACAACAGTTGCTTTATACTTGCCAAGGGTCTGCGGCTTCCATTTTCCAGCCAGCGTCGCTGAATTTCCGATTGTTATGTTGCCTGCTGAGCCAAGGGAAACCTCGCTCATAAGCTCTGTGCCTTTGTAAATGCTCGCTGTCCCCGAAACTGTTTTTATCTCTGCCTGCCCGGAATTTTTCACGACCGCAGTTATCTGAACTTCTGATTCTGCTGACTCTGGGCTTGTTGCGGAGAACTGTGTTATTGTCGCACTTTTGGTCTGCTGTGCCAGCGGCTCCTGATAATTTATAGTAACCGTGCGCGGCTCGCTTTTTGTGTTATTTGCATAAATTGCAAATTCATAAACTCCGTTGTTCAGGTTTGTAACATCGCGTATCCATGATTTATTGCCGCCAGTCATCGAAAGATTCTGGTACTGCGGCACGCCAGTCCTGTTTGAAATCAGCTCCAGCACCGGCCCGTAAACTATATCTGAAAAAGTTACGTTAGCAGTAAATTCTTTTTTTGTCAGTGTAGATTGGTTTGCCGGAGTAGGCGCAACCAGAGTTATGTTAATAATTGGCGGAGGCGACTGCACTTGAACCGGAACTGGAGCAGATGCCTGCGTGGTTATGCTCCTTTGCTCAGAGCTGGCAAGCTGTGTATGTGCCCTGAACGTATGGTTGCCAAAGGTCTGATTCTCCTCAGACCACCACACAGTGCCATTGCCAGTCATAGATTTATTTACACCATCAAGCTCGAGCCACGCGACTGCGGGCAGGCTTAGCGCCACGCGGATTGCAAAGGCGCTGCCATTTACTATTTGGTAATTTTCCGGCGTAGGCGGAATAAATGTCACAGTCTGCACAATTTTGCCGTAATAAATTTTATACGTTGCTTGTAACGTTCCGTTAGAATCTGGATCATAAATTACATTATTAAAACTCGCTACAGCGCTCACGCACTGGCTATTCTGCACGGTTTCAAATTGTGTTGTAAAATTTATTTGGCTGTTGCCATTCTGAACAAGCATGCCATCCGCGCAATTTTGCGGCTTGAAATTTCCAAAAACAATGAGATGCTGTACCGATTGAATACTGGAATTTACGTTAATTTCCGTTAAATCTTCCCACTCGCTCCCGCCGGCCGCAAAAAATCCAGTGAACCTTGGCCCGCCGGCAAATACAGCCAGCCCCGTGAAAAATACTATAAGCCCGATTAAAGATACAACTGCGAGCAAATTCGGTTTTGTATCTGGCAAAACACCTGAAATAATATCGCGGCCCCAGCCACTTTGAAATAACCGCTTCTTGAGCAGGCCCTTGGGAACCCCGCTTGCCAGCGCGCCAGATATGTATGCCTGCAAGCGCTCTAAATTCCTCTGTCTCCTGTTTCTCGGGTGAATTGGATTTAACAAGGCCAGCCCTCCAAATTACATTCTGCAAGGGTGTATTTAAATGTTATTAAGCCACATTTTCAAAACATTTATAAGCACACACTTAATGGTGTGGCAGTTGGAGGAATAGCGTGATAAAACAAATTTCGCAGGGCTCATTTGCTAATCGTTCTCTCTTGGGGACTCTGGAATGAAAACATTCATATCTGGCCTGCACCTGCATGGATTCAAGTCTTTCGGTAAAACCACACAGCTGCAGTTCGGCCCTGGCCTGAATGCAGTAATCGGCCCAAACGGCTCGGGAAAATCAAACGTACTGGACAGCCTTTGCTTCATTCTCGGCAGAATGTCGTCCAAAGACCTCAGGGCTGAAAACTTTTCAGACCTAATTTTCAAGCGAAAAGCGAACGCCGCAGGCGAGGCAGACACGGCAATCCACCTGGATAATTCTGCGGGCGTTTTCCCAATGCAGGAAAAACAAATCGAAATTAAAAGAAAAATAAAAAAAGACGGCGGCACGCAGTACAAAATAAACAGCAAAAATTCAACCCGCGGTGAGGTGTTAGAACTTCTTTCACTCGTAAGAGTTCATCCGGAAGGCCACAATATAATTCTACAGGGCGATATCGCCCATTTTGTTGACATGAAGCCATTAGAAAAAAGGCATTTGGTCGAAGAAGTAGCTGGCATCGGCGTATACGAAGAACGAAAAAACAAGGCCCTGGCTGAGCTTGCCAAGGTCGACGAAAAACTAAAGGAAGCCAGCATAATTCTGCGCGAAAAAGAAAATTACATGAAAAACCTCGAAGAGGAAAAAAAGGGCGCTGAACGATTCAGAAGCATGCAAGCTGAGCTGAAGGGCCTGCAGGCCGCGGAAATAAAGCTCCGCACCGATTTGACAAACACAAGAAAAAACAAAACCCTGGGCGAACTTGAAAAACGCGAGCAGGCAATAACTGATTTGAAGCTTGAAGTCGAAATCACGAAGAAAAAAATAGAGCAATTCAGGGATAATATAGACCGCCTTGAAAAAGAAATCCAGAAAAAAGGAGGCGAGGAAGCGCAGGCCCTCCAGAAAGAAATCGAAGGCCTAAAGGTTTCGGCGGAAAAGAGCAGGCTCCTGATTTCAAACTCGCGGGCTGAGCTGCAGAAAGCAGATGTAAGAAAGGCTGACTGGGAACACGCGCTTACAGAACTGGAAACAAAAATAAAGGCTGATGAAAAAACAAAAATAGAGCTCGAAAAAGAAATTACGGTATTAAAAAAACGTGAAGAGCTGTCAAAGAAAGGCGAATCTGATTCAGAACTTGTCGAACTCGAAAAAGAGGCAAAGCGCCTTGATGAAGAAATCAAAAGGTTAGGCGCAGAACGTGAAAAGTTTAACACTGGCTACTATCAGGCACAATCAAATCTCAAAATACTGGAACACGAGCTTAAATCTGCCGAAGATGAGCTGAAAAAAATAGAAAAAGAAGAAGAAAAATTCTCTGACGTAAAAGATGCTAAAAACAGGTTCAAAAAAATATCTGACGAAATATCTGCGCTGGCCAACCGCGATTCAAAGCTTGCCTTAGACACTGGCGAGCTGCATAAAGACCTGATTAAAAAAGAAGAGGAGTTTGCAAAGGCAAGGGTTCACGCAAGCTCCGTCTCTGAAATACTGCAGCGCGACCACGCAATCAAGGAAATAATAAAGAAAAAGGTTTCCGGCGTGCTTGGAACTGTCGCAGAACTTGGAAAAGTTGACAAAGAATACGCAGAAGCCCTGAAAATAGCAGCTGGGGCGCGGATGAAAAATGTAGTTACAGACTCCGTAGATGTTGCGATAAAATGCCTACAGATCCTGAAAGATGCGCGGGCAGGCACGGCCACCTTCCTTCCGCTCGATAAAATATCCGCTGGCCAGCAGGTCGAGGCCAGCACACTGAAAAAATCCGGCGTTATAGGCCTTGCGCATGAACTTATAACATGTGAGTCAAAATACAAAAATTTATTCAGATATATTTTCCGAAACACGCTGGTTATCGAAAGCATACAAACTGCAAAATCCCTTGGTGTGGGAAAATATAGAATGGTAACGCTTGACGGCGATTTATTTGAACAAAGCGGCGCAATAACCGGCGGCTTCCGTGAAAAAGGCTCTGGAATTGGTTTCGAACAGACTGAAATGCAGGGATTAGTAGTAAAACTTGAAGCAGATCTTTCAACAATAAATAAAAATATCAAGCAAATGCAGGCCGAGCGCGATAAAATTCAGGAAAAAATTTCCGACTTGCGCAAGGAAAAAGCAGAGCTGGAAGGCAAAGCCATCCTGGCAAAGGAAATTTATGGCGAAAAAGAAAAAGAAAAACTCCAGAAAAAATATGATGAATTAAAAATCCAAAAATCAGGCTTACAAAAAAGCCTTGCTGAGGCTGAAAACGAGCATACTTCTATCGAATCAAAGCTAAAAAACATGGCTCAGGAGCGAAACGAGCTAAGCCTGCGGGCACGCGACCTGCAGTTCGGCGGAAGTAAAAAAGCGATTGAAGATCTTCTTGCAAAAAAATCAGAAACAGAATCACAGCTTGCAACAATAATTGCTGCATTGGATAACAGCCTGCGCCCAGAACTTGAGCGCATCGAAAAAAATCTGAAGCATCTTGAAAAAGAAAAGAAAGAATTTGAAAAACAAATCACTGATGAAGAATCGCAGCTGAAAAATTTAGAAAAAGATATTAACAGCAAAGAATCTGACGAAGAAAAATTCCACGCAAAGATAAAAGAGTTGTTCGCGAACAAAAATCAAGCTGGCACGCTCCTGCGCGAAACCGAATCTTACCTTAACGAGCACATGCTAAAGATTTCGCAGGCTGAACAGGAAAAAAATAATCTTGCGATCGAAAAAGCCCAGTATGAAGCTGAACTTGCCGGCCTGAAACAGGAATTCGAGCCATTCGCAGATGTCGCGCTCATAGAAGTGAAAAATCTAGACGATGCAAAAAAGAAAATAAAATCAGTAAATGAAAAATTACAGTCACTGGGCTCGATAAACATGCGCGCCTTAGAAGTATTCGAAGCAGTCCAGCAGGAATATGAAAACCTCGCTGGAAGGGCAAACAAGCTGCAGGCTGAAAAAAATGATGTACTTGGCGTGATAGATGAAATCGAAAAGAAAAAGAAAGACGTATTTTTGAGCACGTATGACAAAATCGCAGATAAATTCAAAGAACTGCACGCAAAAATCGCCGATAAAAACCATGCCACTCTGGAATTGGAAAATTCAGAAAAACCATTTGATGGTGGCGTGCTTGTAAAAATAATTGATGAAAAAGGCCGGCGGACGAGCTTGACATCCCTGTCTGGCGGTGAGAAAACGCTGGCAGCACTAGCGTTTATCTTTGCTATCCAAGAACACGAGCCAGCGCCGTTCTACTTGCTGGATGAAATTGACGCTGCACTTGATAAAGTTAATTCAGAAAAAGTCGCAAAATTACTAAAAGAATACTCGCAAAAAGCCCAAGTGATAATTGTAACGCACAACGATGCAGTAATTTCAGAATCAGATAACATTTATGGCGTGAGCATGACAAAAGACGGCTGGTCAAACGTTGTCAGCATAAAAATATAAAATGAAATCCAAGTTCAGAACATCGCAAACAGAGATACAGCATATTATTATTGCCCTGCTGGCCCTTGCCTTTGCATTCTCGCTGGTGCTTTTCCGCAAAGAAATTTTCTCCGGCGGCTTCAATTACAATTTTAAGTTTTTTACGGGAACCCTGATTGCTGTTGGCTTCGCTTTTATTCTGCACGAACTTGGCCATAAGTTTGTAGCTGAGAAGTATGGCTTGTGGGCAGAATTCAGAATGTGGCCATTCGGCCTGGTGCTCGCGGTTGGCATGGCCTTAATCTTCAAAGGCAGTTTTGTTTTTGCCGCGCCTGGCGCGACTATGATTGCGCCGATTCGCGAAACAAAAAACGGCTTTGTTGTAAAACATATTAACATAACTAAAGAAAAGATGGGAAAAATCGGGCTGGCTGGCCCTGCAGTCAACAACATACTTACACTTATTTTCGTTGCCCTTTCCTTGGCATTTGGATTAGAAATTTTCAAAACCGGCGCGTTTGTCAATGCTGGCCTGGCAATATTTAATCTCCTGCCCTTCGCCATTCTGGACGGGCAGAAAATCTGGGGTTGGAGCAAGGGTGTCTGGCTCGCGGAAATGTTAATAAGCGCCAGCCTGTTCTTTTTGATTGCGGTGCAATATGTCTAAAGAAATTTATGATATGATTCTGCAGGGAGACGACGTCAAATGGCAGGCCATCATTTATGACTTAGTCCGGGCTGGCAAGGTCGATCCATGGGATTTAGATGTCTCTGTTCTGGCCCGCGAGTACTTGCGCGTGCTGCGTGAGTTAAAACAGCACAATTTTAGATTATCTGGCAAGGTCGTTCTCGCGGCCGCAATCCTGCTAAAAATGAAAACTGAACGGCTCGGAGTCGAACAGCTGCTTGCCTTAACTAATCCAGATGAGTATGGCGATAGCCTGCCAGAAAATGAAAATGATCTTATTGATTTAGAAGAGGAAAAGCATTTCAAAAAAGCATCCCTGTCTGCGCGAATTCCGGGCATAAGAAAAAGAAATGTTACTGTGTTTGAGCTTATGGATGCGCTGAAAAAAGCCCTTGAAGTCGACCAACGAAGGGAGCAAAAACAAATTGATATGGCTGAGCTCCGAAAACCAAGAGAAATAATACTAAAAAAAGTAGACATTTTTACAAAAATAGAAAGCCTTTGGACAAAAATAAAATTATTCATGCATAAGTTCAAAAAAAATTCAGTTGCGTTTTCAGAAATTCTGCCCAGCAAGGAAAAAAAGGATATTATCTGGACGCTGCTGCCATTGCTGCATCTTGCACAGCACCAAAAGGTAGATCTGCGGCAGGAAGAGGCATTCAAAGAAATTTTTATTGACGTGCATGATGGTTTAAGCGACACAGCAATAAAAAAAGAAGAGTTTGCAGAGCCTGAAGAAATAACTGCGCCCGAGGCAGAGCAGGCCAAGCCAGCAAGGAAACAAAAAAAGCAGCGATAACTCTGAGTAAAGTTCAGCGATAGTTTAATAAATGTGTTAATTGCCTCTAAAATATGGCCAAACAAAAAGTTCCACAGCAAGTTGCAGATGTGCAGGCTAGCGAGGATATTAACGAAGAAGAACTAAAAGCAAGATTAGAAGCAATTTTATACTGCATTCCTGATGGTGTTACAATTGAAAAACTTGGAGAGCGGCTTGGTATCGCCCAGCGCGGAAAGATAAAAGACATATTAGTCCAGATACAAAACGAACGCGCAGGCAAGCGGGGCGTCCAGCTGGTTAACGAAAGCAATTTGTGGAAGTTCAAAGTCCCTGACGAATACATGCCAATTGTAAAAGATATTGCAACGCCGGAGCTCGAAAAGTCGGTTCTCGAAACACTGGCGTATGTCGCATGGCGCGGCGGATCAAGGCAGTGCGACGTCGTTAGGGTAAGAAGCAACAAGGCATACAATCACATCAAGCTGTTAATTGAAAAAGGATTTATTGAAAGCTCAAAGGCCGGCCTGTCAAAATGGCTCGAGCCAACAAAAAAGTTCTATGAATATTTCAAGCTGCAGCAGGGGCAGAAGTTAGAAGTACCTGGTGGGCTAAATGAGTCAAATGCTGATGAAGTAATAGCGGCAGGCATGAAAGCGCTATTTGGCTAGCAGCCTTTCTTCAAGAACCCTAGAAATATCATTTAACAGATGCCGCTCGCTCTTCCCGTCGCGGTACATAGTTAAGATATGAAAAAGTATGCCATCAACATGCTTCTCGAGCCAAACATCAGTTAAAATCCAACGGTTAATGTCTCTGTAAATTATTTTCGCAACATACCATTCGCCGCGTTGTTTTATGTTTTCTACGGCCGTATAGCTGTCATTTGCTGCCATTAACAATTCAGCGGCTTTATCGAACGGCAAGCCGGTTTCAACTATAAACTTTTTTTCCACAAACAAACCCAAATCTTTCATTAAATATTTTAAATGCGTTAATCTTTTAACACTTTTCACACGGTTACGAGCGGAGAAACCGCCACTTCTAATATCGCCGCAAGTATAAGTATAAGTATTGCTATCACAACAAGCCCGAGCGCATCGTAGGTTGTCTCCTCAAATTTTTCTGAGTTCCATTCATGCCGCGTTACTGCTACGGATATTAAGCCGCCGGCCAACGCACCTATGAAATATGCGAGTATTTCGGGTATGCCGTGAATCATGTAGCGGAACACTGACGCGGAAACTGCTGTAGAATAGCCAGCAACGCCCACTGTAGCGCCCCCCGCTATGCCTGCTGCTTTTGTAAACGCATTTTTCATGGTATCTCCAATCGCAACCCCGATTACTGATGCGTTCCAAACTAAAATAAAAATTGCGCCGGCTCCGTAAATAAGAGAAAACAAAACGCTGAACGCTAAAACCTTAACATTATTCAATAAAATCTTCGCGAAAAATAAAGAAGCTGTTGTCCCGCCCTGTATGCCAAAATTAATCTCGCGTATTGTATTAAGCTGCACGTAAAAAAGATTCTGCGCAGACTCTTTCGGAAGAACAACAAACCAAACAATAACTGCTATAGCCAGGCCAAGAAACAAAAATATGAAGAATGGCAAAATCCTTTCTTCGGGCTCGGAGCGTTCCGGGTGCGCGCGGCCAAACAGCGAGTAAATAACATCCCGCAGGTAATCCTTATGATGCTCCAGCTTTTCCTTCTCAAAACCAATAATGTTAATCATGAGTGGCAGGCAGGCAATCGTAGTCATAAAAACTGCGACTATCGCCGCCTGTGTCGGGAAAATCCATTGTGCCACAAAAAGCGAGACTGTCGCATAAATAAACGCGATTGGCAGCATCTCATATGGCTTGCGCTCTGCTGTCCGAACTGGTATTAAATCCTCAAGAACCATCAGTCAACGCCTCTCTCCAGACTTTTTATAAGTTTTGCAAAATCAAACCCGCGCTTTTCAGCTTCTTTTAGCAGCAGCGATATTATTGTATCATAAGTCATGTCCGTGCCTATCTCCCTGCCAAATTTCCCGATTGCCAGCTTTTTAAGCCTAGCCTTGGTGTGCTCTTTAACCTTGATTAGTGTGGCCATTGTTAGTTATTCGCAATCATATTATATAAAGCTTACTGTAGTATATTATAGTAAACTAGAATATACTTGGATTTACTTATTCAAAAGAACCTCAATAATCCTCGCGTATGCCGGCCTCGTCACAAACACGCCAATGGACGCGCCGATGATTGTAACAATGGCAAAGCCCTTGAGCAGGCCAGCACCGACTGCCAGCAGCGGGATCATCGCCGCAACAACAGTTGCATACGAACCCATAATAATAAACAGCGCCCGCTTTAGTTTTTCCTTCCAGTCATAAGAAAACTGCGAGCCCCGCTCCAGAACCTCGTCAGTTATGACTAATTGTGCATCTACCCCTGTTCCCACAGTTGCCAGCACGCCTGCAATCGCTGCCAAATCTATGTTTTGCTTAATCAATGCGGCCACGCCAAACACAATAAAAACCTCCGACAGGCTGGTCAGCATGATCGGGATTGCAATGTGCGGCTTCCTGTATCTGATTGCGATTATCACGCCAACAGCCACGATTGCGGCGAAAAGTGCAATTATCGCAGTCCTTAAAAACTCCGAGCCAAGCGCAGGCGAGATAACATCTACTTTTTCTATCTGCAACTTGACAGGAAGCGAGCCCGTGATAAGAATTGTCTGCAGGCGCTTCATATTATCAAGCGCAGAATTAAATGCGGCTTCTTTTGTGCCGCCGCCGCCTGAGCCTTGAATGGTAAATTCCGTTGCCTCCTGCCCTTTCAATGATGCAGATATGTAAAGCGAATCAACAAGCTCATCATCAACATACAAGTCGAGCTTTTTTTCCAGATAACTTTCCTCGCCGACATTTGTTGTTACTGCAAGCTTGCCTGTTATGCTGGCATGCCTCTTCGCAGCCTCTGGCGTTATCGTGACAGGGAACATGAACCTGCAAACCCAGCCTTCACTTTCCGCGCATCGCTGCACGCCCGCACCCTGCTGGGCAGACCGTGAAACCTGTTTTATTTCCGCGCCGCTGAATGCAGTCTCGTTGCCTATTTTTGCCTCGAACTTGCCCTGCTCAGAAATTAACTTAATGGCCTCCTGCTGCGTCGCGCCGGCCATTTCAACCAAAAGGAAGTTGTTGCCCTCCAAATCAGAAACCTGCTTCACGCTTATGTCCTTCAGGCCGAAAACATTAAGGCGCTTCTGTGTTATATCAATTAAATCCGCAAACTGCGATTGTGAAACCTTCTCTGCTGGCTTGAGTAAAACACGCACGCCACCAACCAAATCAAGGCCTTTTTTCAGATTCGATGTCGGAACAGGCTCAACTGTTATGCCAAGATAAGTTTGATTGTCTTTTTCTGCCGCACGGAAGGCAAACGGCTTTTGCAACGCAGTTATTTTAACAAGATCACCTGGCTTTATGCCTGCCGCAATCGCTTCATAGTCACCCATAGTATTAACAGGTTTTCCGTTAATTTCCGTTATCTGAACATTGTCTGGCACGCCATTTATATAAGCCGAACTGTTAAAATCTACCTGCGAAATTGTCAGGCCGTCAGCTTTAAATCTTGGATTTATCGCCGCGTAAGATGCAATTATCAGAAATAAAAGCAGCCATACGCGCCACGATGTGAAAATTTCTTTAATTTTTCCCATTTTATTTTTTCTTCCACTCCAAATACATTCTCAGTATGCCGACGTTCTGAATCCATGTGTTAAGCACGTCGAATACCAAGCCAATTATTAGTATAACTGAAATCTGCCTGAGGGTTGCTGCTGGCGCCACAAAATACAAAACCATAAGCGCAGCCATCGCAGTGGCCTGCATCGTGATGCCTGTTCTTAACGAGCTGTAAACCTCTTCCATCAGCGGCTTTGTGCCTTTGAGAACGCGGGTAGAAAGCAAAATATCTGTGTCGACAGAGTAACCAATAAGCATAAGCAGCGCGGCAACGCCAGCCCCGGAGAGTTTGATGTTGAGCAGCTGCATAACTGCAATTGTGCCGATTAAATCAGAGAACGCGGCTAGTATGACTGCTAAGCTCGGCGCAGGCACCCTGAAATAAACAAAAACAACAATTGACATAAAAACGAACGCTGCAAATAATGCCTTTACTATGGACTTGAAAAAAGCCTCTGACAAAGTGCTTGATGATTCTTCGATTGTATACATAGCAGACGGCACGCCAGTGAGTTTCTCTACCTCAGCCTTAACCTTATCCTGGCTCAGCCTCTCAACTTCTATTGTATAACCAAGCCGCTGGCCAGCAAGCGCGGAAAGTGACTTGACATCAACCGAAACACCCAGTGAATTTTCCAAATCTACCTTCAATTTTCCAGTGTCAAACTCCTTGTCTGTCTGGATTGTAATAATAAGCCCGCCCTTCAGCGAAACATCCTTCTTGATAAATTCGCCAGTCGTAGCCTTCTGGTAGCCCAAAACGCCAAGAGATAAAATAAGCATGCCAATCGTAATTAACATTAACAGCTTGTACTTCTGCTCATAAACACGCTTTATTGGTGCAAGCCAGCTTGCTTTTTGTTCTTCCATCACAAATTGAGCAGAAAAGTAGGTTTTAAAAGCTTCGGTGGGCTGTTATCATTATGAAAATCAAAAAAGGCGATAATATATTAGCATTATGCGGTGGCCGGCAGAAAATCGTGGTAGCAGGCCAGGGCAGCTGGCAGTCTGACTTCGGCATTCTGGATTTGAAAAAAATAGTTGGAAAGAATTACGATTCCGCTGTTGAAACGACTGCTGGCCGCAAAATAATTCTAGCAAAGCCGCAGTTCTATGACCTGCTCGCGAATTGCAGGCGCGGGCCCGCGGTCATCCTGCCGAAGGATTTTGCAGCGATTGTCTCACTGACTGGGGTTGGAAAGGACTCGGTCTGTGTTGAGATTGGCACAGGCTCTGGCTGGCTCACCGCACAGCTCGCAAATGTTTGTAAGAAAGTTGTAACGTATGAGATTAGGAAGGATTTTTACCAGATGTCAGAGAAAAATTTCAAATTTTTAGGGCTAAAGAATGTTGTTGCGAAAAATGAAAACGCAATTACAAAAATATCAGAAAAAGACGTCGATTTGATTACTGTCGATGTGCCTGAGCCTTGGCAGGTTTTAAAGTCTGCTAGCCCCGCATTGCGGGCTGGCGGGTACTTTGTTGCATACTGCCCGCAGATAACGCAGGCAATTGAGCTAGTTGGAAAACTCGGGGCTGGCTGGCAATTAGAAAAAGTTGCTGAGACGCTACAAAGAGAGTGGAAGATTGAGACATCGCAGAAGCGCTCTTCTGCGGGGCCGACTGCGTCGGAGCAAGGTGAGAGACAGCTTGCCAGGCCAGAGCACCAGATGCTGGGGCATACCGCGTTTTTAGTAGTTATTAGAAAATATTAGTAAATGAGGCTGCGAGGATTTGAACCTCGACCGCGCAGTCCCGAACCGCGAGTCCTGTTTGGCTACGCCAAACACCCGACAAAAACGCAGTTTTTGGCATGTGACCAAGTTAGACTACAGCCCCATAATCAGAAAGTCCAGA
>JACQKZ010000022.1 GCA_016204275.1 Nanobdellati archaeon
GCTCATCAACATCGCCATAAGCAGCTGCCCTTGGCTCGTCTTTAGTTATTTCCCTGCCAGTTATGAGCCGGGTTGTTCCCTTATCACCGCAGCAGGTATACGCAACCGTAGCCATGGAAATTATATTGTTTACAAGTTATTAAGCTTTGCCAGTTCCTGACCAACCGCATCCAACTCATAGCTCTTAAATGCATCTTTCGCGGGTAATTTATTTATAGTGTCTTTTATTTTTGCTTCCAAGCCAGCCAGCTTGCCTTGCGGCACAGGCAATTCCAGCGTGACACGCGCAGGCACATAGTGAATAGCCGGTACGATATGATGAAATTCTATGCCGAGCCAATTCGCAAATGAGTCAACAATCGCATCTGAAGCAGCATTAACATTTTTTACAATCAAATTGTCGTCCGGAAAATTAAAATAGAATCGCACAGTGTAATAAATTACATTTGTATTCATGTTCACGCAATGGTATTTGTCTTTTTATAGTTTGCCTTGCTAAGGCATATGTTTTTATATCGCTGCTGTCTTTTATCAAGATGGCCATACGCGACCACGAACTTAGGTACAAGATTGGCTTGATTGTGTCAAGCTTGATAATTGCCAGCCTTATCCTGACTTCAGAGTTTGTTAAAAACATACTAAATAATTTGGGCGAGTACGGCTACATCGGGACTTTGATTGCCAGCTCATTTTACTCTGATGTTTTCACTGTCGGGCCGTCCGCCGCAATTCTGCTCTTGCTCTCACCAACACAAAATATTTTCATTTTTTCAACACTCGGGGCGTTTGGCGCGATGTTTTCTGATTATGTGCTGTTCAAAATTTTTGGCAAAACTATTGGCAAAAGCATGGTGCGGTTAAATGGCAGGATCGCACTGAAGAAGC
Organism: Nanobdellati archaeon; assembly: GCA_016204275.1. GTDB lineage: Archaea > Nanobdellota > Nanobdellia > UBA10117 > UBA10117 > JACOYC01. Next base: position 886 of record JACQKZ010000022.1, read on the forward strand.
ACACGCTGCACATCGTAAGAAAGCTGGGCCCGATTGTCGCCTTTTTTATAATCCTGTCGCCGCTTCCGGATGAGCTTGGGTTAAGCATTCTCAGTATTTTAAAATATCCTGACAGGAAGGTTCTTGTGCTTTCATTCGCAGCCAACTGGCTTGGCATTTTCCTTATCGGACTGGCTGGCAGGGCGATCGCATAGCGTACTAGGAATACACTGACAGCACACCAAAGGTATGCTAAATACACTAAATTAATTATTAAACAAATATCGTCTGGCCTTCGCTTAACTTGACTTCTAGTGGGCTGTGAGGGTTACGACTTACTGCGCCCGCAATGGCAATGCGCCAGATTTGCTTCTGCTTGGCTGGCTAACATAATTCTGAAGTGTCTTTGCGGCTGTTTGCGTTTTGTTATCTAACCACTTCATATACATATTATAAACATTTGTAACCTGCAGCTCTCTTACCGCTTTTTCCGCAGCTGCACGTGCAAGCTTGAGGTGATTAAGCTCTAATTCTAAACCATTATATGGGCAGTAATGTTCGGATGAGGCTTTTGCTAATACCTTGCCAGATGCATCCTTAACTAACCAAACGCTAAACTGCGATTTATATGCCCCATATATCTCAACCGGCGGGTTTCCATTGATTGTCAAAAGCGCGTTCATACCAGAAATATGCTCTAATTGATTTTTAATTTTTATGTCTGAGTTATTATAATCGAAACTTGCATTCTTGCCCGTAATTTTAAACCCAGTATTAGTAAATTTTGCTTCCAAACCTTCTGCAAGCTGGAAACTACTAGTATTTTCAGCTTTAACTCCATACTTTTTTTGTAAGCCAGCAAGTATTTCCTCAGCTGTTCTATGTTTTGCCATAAAAATTAGTTCACTATTGCATTTAAAAAGTTTTCGGCTTGCCGCGTGCTTACAGGTAAGCCGGCCTCTCCCCTGGCGTGGCATTGTATGGTTTTGAGAGATTGCTTGCCAGCGATGCTGTAGCTGGCGGTGGCACTGGAAGTTTTCCGAACCAATCTTTTACAACCGCCTCTGATTTTTCCCCGCAGACTGAGTAGGCGTAAGTACCGCAGCCAATCGTGAAGCCGCTGAACTCGCCGCCGAACCTCGAGAAAAAGCTGTCCCACATGCCTGCCTCCTCTTTTTCGCTGACAATTACGCTTACATAATCATACCTTGTATCGTTTTTGTCGTAAACGCCGAGCTGGCCTGCAGTTACGTCAGTTATGAGGCGGTGGCCTGCCATCTTTTTTGCGGCCTTGAATGTTTCGTAAACCCTGTTTTCGTAAGAGCCAAAGTCTGTGTTGTAGTCAGTCGCGTACGCGCTAAATAATACATAATCATAGCCAGAGATATCGAAGTCAAGCTTTCTGTCTGTCAGGATAACTGAAGAAAAACCAACGCCTATTTTTCCGCGGTAGTATTTCCGAATTTCGCCTCTAACATCCTGCAGCACAAGATTAATCTGCTCGGTTCTGTGCCCCCAGTTTTTCAGGTTGTCAATTTCGCCATAAATGGCCAGCCTGTCAATTTTATACTCATTCGCGAATTTTGAAATGTTCGTGAAAAATCTTAGCGTGGCATTTCTGTAATAATCCGTTTCATTGTCCGTAATTGGCCCGTCCCTTACGTCAGTCTCTACCCTTGTCCCAAGGCGCAGCTCTGTCTGCATGCCATTCTTGTGCGCTTCGTTCACGATTTTTTTTGTCTCCTCTTGCCAGCTGCCCTGCCACTGCGGATACCAGTAGATTTCAGGATTATCATCAGCGCCCTTTTCCAGTTCGACTTCGATCACAGCTAGGTTTGCATTCAGCCCCTTTGCCTTGGCGATAACTTCTGTCCAGTCCTGCCTCTGCCGCGGATTGAAAATCAAGCCCTTTGTATAATTTATTTTTGCGGCTGAGGGTGGTATGTATGCTAACTTTGGCTTTTCAGGCTCCGGCGTAATTTCTTCAGCTATTTTTTCTTTTGCCTGTTTCTCTTCGAACGCCCTCTGCTCATCCGCAACAATTTTCCGGCCTTCCACAAAATTCTTTGCATATCTTGCGGCAGTGTCTGTGCTGTGCTGGGTTGAGTATGTAATAAACAGCGTGGCGGTGAGCAGCAGGCCTGCGTAAATCATGCCCAGCACTACGTATTGAAATTTGACCATTTTTATAGCTAACAGGCATATTATATAAATATATATCTTTCCCCGCCGCCCAACAAACAACCGGCTGACTTAAAAACAGCAAAAATATGGAGTATACTACGAGTATACTGGCAGTATACCACTCTAAACTGCCTCGACAATTACTGGTATTGTAGCAGAATCTATGTTGCGCACATTGTACCTTATCGTGTCGATTCCGTCATACGCAGTCATTTTCAAATTTCCCTGCAGCTCTTCAGGCAACTCAGACGCTTTTAGATAAGCATCCCTGACTCTGCCGGACTCGGTAAAATAAAAGCGGTAATGGCCATCCCCGAGTTTTTCAACCATTGTGAAACCGCCAATTTTTTTAATAACTGCATCTGTGGCATTCAAGGCAAGCCTGTCCTGCGTTGAAGTTTTCAGGGCGGCAAGCTCCTCCTTTCCGCCGGCCCGTATCTGCCACTTGTCGTAGAAAATCTTTTGTACGCCGGAGCCAAAGCCGGTGATGTAGCCCTTAAATAAATTCTTGGCCTGCTCGTTATCGCTTCCGAAATATGAAACATCAGTCACCCAGATTGGCGTTTGCATCTCATATTTTTTAAGAAGCTTGGCGTATGGCTCCACTTCGAGGCTCTCATCGCACTCGAGGCAGTGCATGCTAAATATATCGACATATTTGCCACCGCCCTGCCGCAGGAATTCTTCCCAGAAACTGAGGTGCTCGGCAGACGCTGTTGCAGCGCCGCCGTTCAGCACTTTTGCATCTGGATCGGCAGTTTTAACTGCAACAAAAGTGTCCCTAAATAATTCGACATAATCTTTTGGCTTGCCCTGAAAGAACGCAACCCCGCCCAGCCTGTCCTGAACCTCCGGCTCGGATGCAACTTCCCAGTGTTTTATCCCGTAGCGTAAGCCAGGCATGTCATCCTTCCCATCGCCATCGTACCGCTCAACCAAATTCATTACAAAATTTTTATACGCATCATGGCCGCAGGGCTTTCCGCGCTTGCTGGCAAGCTCGCCGAAGAACTTTCCGAACCGGACAGCTGGCAGGTCCTCCGCGTGGCATAAATCCTGATCCGCATCCCAGTAAGGCCAAATGATTGCGACAGTTGCAAAATCATGCTTCTGCGCTTCTTTCACATATTCATCAACCGGCCCATAATTACCGTCCTGAATCTGCTGCCAGTTGAAAGGCCCGGGATATGGCCTGTCCCAGCCCACGCCAAACTTTGCCAGCCCGATAAAGTCCTGGCCAGCGTTTACAAAACCAAACCGCGAATCTGAATTTGAAAACTGCGGCTGGACTGCCGACGCGTTATCTTCAACCCTAATTTCTGGCTGCTCAACTGGTTGTGTGTTCGAAACTACTGGTGTTTTAGAATTTTCCTTGGCCAACAGACTGCCCACAAATATAATCAAAAATAATGCTAAAAAAATAACAAGCACGATGACTAAAACCCTGCGGGACGGCTTTTTTGTTGTTTTCGGCGCATTCAAAGCCTCTGTATTTTCGCCAGCCATGTTATTTGAGCCTGGCGCGCATTAATAAATATTCTTATTGCACAGTCTCTACAAACTGGCGGAAGGCTTAAATAATATCGCCATGTGTGTTACATATGCAGAATCGTAAGTTGGGGGCTTTGCTCATCGGCTTTGGCACTGTAGTCGGAGCCCTCTCGCTGTTCTCAATCTTTGACTTGGGCAGGCAGTCCATCGCGTACGGCTGCAACCCCTCGATGGCCTGCCAGGGGGTTGCATCATCTCTGGGCGTGAGCCATGTGATTGTTGGCCTGATTTCCGCGCTCATCTCGCTCGGCGCGTACTTGATGTTCTTCTCGCGCAGCGAGGAAATTGTTTTGCAGAAACTCGAGGAGACAAAGGAAATAAAACTCGGCGAGGAAAAGTTTAGTGTCCTGCTAAGCGCGCTGACCGAAGACGAAAAGAAAATTGTCGGACTAATAAAAAGCGAGCCAGGCATCTCCCAACATATGGTAACCCTGAAGACTGGCTTCAGCAAGGCAAAGGTGTCCGGGCTCATGCAGAACTTGGAAAAAAGAAATCTAGTCAAGCGGGAAGACTCGGGGAAGACGCTGAGTGTTTATTTAACGGCTGCGAATTAAGCCCATATTTTATGATAAGTTTTAATTGGCATGGGGCGTTATCTGCCTTGGAACGTGGCTGCACCTACAACTGAAAAAATATCATCGTGCTTATTTCTGAAACTCTCAAACACTTTTATATTCATCGTTCCGCTCGGATAGTTTGTTTTTTCCTGGATCATGATTAATTCAGTCGCAACTAAAATAAATTCAACCGAATATTGTCCGTAGCGATTTAATTCTTCAAATTGCGCCAAATCTTTTTTATCATAAACCTGCAACGACGGTGGGAATTTATTTTCTGGCTTCAATTTTTTCATCATAGCGATTAAATAATCAACAAGTTTCAAAGTTAGTTCTTTGTTTCTGCTCAGTTTCATATACAAATCAATAATAACATGGATATGTTTAGGTGTTCGCACTCTTTTATCCGGCTCTTGATAGTGGACGCGGAAATCAAACGGCGATTCTTTCTTTTGGCCTTTTGAAACCAAAATCTTTACACCTTCCTTGGTTGTGTGCATCAATACGTGATCCATACCCTCAAAACACTAAATCTTTATATATGCATTATGTATATTTATGCGCATAAGTGTTGAGAATGTCAAAAGTGCCGCTAAACATAAC
>JACQKZ010000023.1 GCA_016204275.1 Nanobdellati archaeon
ACCTGGAGAAATAATTTTATGGGCAGCCATATTTGGCGTTTTAGTTGGTGTAGTCTGGAGCCTGAAATACATAGTTATTCTTGACCGCAGGATAGAGCGGATTGAAGAGCACATCGAAACTATACTTGAGCACGTGAAGAAGAAGCGGTAGAATGATTCTTTTAGCAAAAAAGCAAATTAGTAATTACTATCAAATCAATCGTTGTAATTCATGAGGATGAAGAGGAATAAATTCCTGTTTCTGCTGTCCGGCGAAGCAGTTGAAACTGCTGTTCAGGAAGTTAAGGCTTTATTTGAAATTTTTGGCGCTGACTGCAAAAAAATTTTGCGCGAAAAACAAATACTTATTGTTGAGTCAAACGCTGGCCCTCTGGCTGTCAAGGCGATGTGCGCCAGAAGCGCGGAAATCCGGCTGGCCTGCCTGCTAAAAGCAACGATCGAGTCCAGCTCGTTAAAATATATCTCACAAGTTAACTTTGGTTTTGTACAATCACCGTTTTGTGTGCGCGTGAAAAATTTTTCTGGTGAAAAACGCGCAATTGAGCGTGATGAAGAGCGGCTGGCCTCTGTAATCTGGATGGCCCTGCAGGATTTAGGAAAAAAACCCGCAGTAGACCTGACACGGCCAAGGACAACAGTTTACTTTGTTCTGGCTGGCAAGCAGGTTTATGTCTGCGAATTTATCTGGAAACAGGAAAAAGGCGAGTTTGTCGGCCGCGGCCCTTCTGAAAAACCGCGGTTCCACCCAACTTCACTGCAGCCCAGGCTGGCCAGAATGATTGTTAATCTTGCGCGCGCCAAGGAAAATGAGATGCTGCTCGACCCATTCTGCGGTGTCGGCTCCGTTTTGATTGAAGGCTTAATTGTTGGCACAAAAGCCTGCGGCGTCGATTTGGATAAAAGAAAACTTAAAGACTCTGATGTTAACATAAACGCTTACAGACGGCTCTATAAAAGTAAAAACTACAAACTCAAAACCGGCGACGCGACAAAATTAGAGAAAATTTTTAAAAATAATTCCGTCGATGCAATTGCTACAGACCCGCCGTATGGCCGGTCATCAATTGTTGGCGCAAAAAACATTGACGAACTATACTCAAAATTTCTTAAATCCGCACACAGAGTTTTGAAACGAAAGGTTTCGCTTGGGAATGGAAAATACCTGGCGATGATTTATCCTGATTCTATTAGGCTTAAAATTGACAAATCGAAGTGGAAGAAGGTGCATGAGTCAGAGCTTTATGTACATGGCTCGCTGACAAGGAAAATTTTGGTTTTAAAAAAGTTATAAACCTACATTTTAACAATTTTCCATGACTGACACTGCAAAAAAGCCATTTGTTAAATTCCCAGCTGACAGGCTAGCCAAATACAAAAAGGCAGGCTACCGGATTGTTGGGCCCAACAAACATACGGGCGTCGAGATCTGCAGATGGACAAAATCGCGGATGAAGGGTGAGCGCAACTGTTACAAAGCAACCTACGGGATCAAAAGCCATCGCTGCGTGCAGATGACGCCAACGCTGGACTTCTGCAATTTCTCCTGCTCCTGGTGCTGGCGTTCATTCGGAAAGGACAGGTTCAAATCCGAAAACAAATGGGATTCGCCAAAAGAAATTGTTGACGCTTCTATCGAATCACAAAGAAAATTGCTGAATGGATTTGGCGGAAATGAAAAAACTTCAAAACAGGTTTTACGGGAAGCGATGGAACCCGCGCACTTTGCGATTTCCCTGGATGGCGAGCCGACTCTCTACCCAAATATTGTTGAGCTGATAAAAGAAATCAAAGACCGCGGCATGACTGCGTTCCTTGTGACAAACGGAACTTCGCCGCACAAATTAAAAGAAATGCTGGATAAAGATATCATACCGACAAACCTGTACGTTTCTGTTTATGGGCCAGACGAAGAAACTTTTTACAAAGGCACAAACAGCTTTGTCAAGGGCGTGTGGCCAAAAGTTATGGAAAGCCTGGGATTATTTTCGAAATTTAACAACAAAGGATGCAGGACTGTTTTCCGAATGACTTGCGTGAAAGGCCTGACTATGCAGAAGCCTGAGCTTTACGCGGAAATGATAAAAAAATCACAGCCGATGTTCGTTGAACTAAAAGGATATTCCTGGCTTGGCGAGTCCCGCGACCGACTGACAATAGATGCTGTCCCGCAGATGCGCGAGCTTGAGGAGTTCGGCCAGGAGATTGCCAGCCAGACAGGCTACATAATAAAAGCAAGGGACCATGTCAGCCGCGTCATCGTAGCAGTCCGCGATGAAAAAACATGGAAATGGAACATCAACCAGATCAAAGAACAGGACAAAATGTTTGCAGAAGTATGCACAAAAGCGCGAAACAGATAGCCTTATAAACCATATCAAAAGCCCTTAATTATGACACTTGTTAAACAAAAGATACAGCTATGCCCGATTTGCAAATCAGAGGATTTGGCGGTGTGGGCTGGCAATGTGACTGGTGAGTACCTGTGCAAATCGTGCGGGTATAAAGGTGCATTTATAATAGAAAAAGAAGTCAGCAGGCCAGTAATTGGCGAAATAAGAACTGAAGATGGAAAAACTAAATCCGATAAAAGACATAAATCCGCAGGCAAGCCAAAGCGCAAGAAAGCTCGTTGAAGCCCTTGGCGAGGCTGGCGGTTTCACGGCGAAGAAGGTTGCTGTTGGCCTGGAAATTTTTGAGGCCATGATAAAACATAAAGGCTGCGTGAAATTTCTATCTTTTACAGCAGACATCTGTGCCACCGGAACTCGCGGGGCAATAATTCATTTAGTTAAAAATAAACTGGTTGATGTTATAATAACAACATGCGGCACGCTGGACCACGACATATCCAGAAGCGCAGGCCCATATTTCCATGGTGATTTCAGGCTGGATGATGCAGCGCTGCATAAGACTGGCTTTCATCGCTTGGGAAATATTTTGATTAAGCAGGAGAAGCACGGGCCGGCAATCGAAGATTTTGTCAGGCCGATTTTGGATGAGTTGTTTAAATCTGGCGTGAAAAGTATTTCTACAATGGATTTATGCGCAAAATTAGGTGAACATTTGAAGGATGATACAATTTTATACTGGGCGTGGAAAAACAAAATCCCCGTTTTCATCCCAGGTATCACAGATGGCGCGGTCGGCTCGCAGTTATGGCAGTTCTCGCAGAACCACGATTTCAAAGTTGATGTTCTAGCTGATGAAAAAGAAATCGCAAAGATAATTTTTGAGACAAAAACAGCAGGGGCGCTCATGCTGGGCGGCGGGATTTCGAAGCACCACGTAATCTGGTGGAATCAGTTCCGCGATGGCTTGGACTATGCAGTCCAGATTTCAACAGCGCCAGAGTGGGACGGCTCGCTATCAGGCGCGCAGACTCGCGAGGCTATATCGTGGGGCAAGCTGAAAGAAAAAGCCAAACACGTGACTATAGAAGGAGATGCGACAGTAATTTTTCCGTTAATAGTAGCTGCCCTAACTGAACGTTTGTAAGTTGCATTGGCTGCGCCAATGCGACAAAAGCGTGGATCGATTTTGCGATCCAAAGAGAAAGCAAAGCATGTTACTATAGAAGGAGACGTTACAGTTTTGTTTCCGATGATGGTGGCAGCACTTGGCGAAAGGCTTTAAAGATTTTCGTTCGTAAAAATATTATGGTCCGCGCAATTGACTATGGATTTAATCTTGATCATCGTTATCTTCATAACTATCGTAGCATAACCGCTGCGATTCGAGGCATAAAATCTGAAACACCAGATCTAGACGCACGAACGTACAACGAAGGCGTGCATCATCTTGTGCCGGCCGGATTTGAACTCACTGCTGATTTAAACAGTGGGCACACTGTGGTTACAGTAGTTGTACCAGAAAATGTATATTCCATGCGCCGCAAATCACAACCTGTGCCAAGAGTGTTTCGCGCTGCAGAACAAATTGAGCTTCGCGAGCGTATCTGGCGCGGCAAGTTAGCACTAAGCCTGAGAAGCCTGGCAGAAAGATTATAAATCTAGTTTTACATATACATCCATGGCCACAGAATCAATATTAGTCTTGCATCACAAAGAGGCATCGGAATTAATCAGAAAAGTATACGATTCTTTAAATAGGCATACGATATGTCTAAGATGCAAGCGAAAGAAGGAGTATGTGCGGATTGATTTCGCTGGCAACAAAATCACTGCAAAAAATATTTGTAGGGTTTGCAGGAAATAGTACAACGCGGAATGAATTCCGCGAGTCGCAAGCCGAGCTTTGCTCTGCTGCGCGCAGAAAAGCATAGCTTTTCTTGCGTTCGTTCACGAGGTTCACGAAATGGCTGAAATAAAAGAGAGAAAGACAAGGTTAAACTGCCCGAAATGCGATTCGGCAGCACTTGGCGCCACACGGACAAAAGTACCAAGCTCGCAGGAATACAAAATTTATACCCGTGCGAAATGCCTGAACTGCGGTGCTGAATTCGACTTGGTGGAGCCACAGATTTAGAATGAAATACAAGCAAGCCATCGTTCTGAGGGTAGATGTTGGAATGAGCCGCGGAAAATTAGCCGCGCAGGCCGCCCACGCTTCCTTAGAGGCTGCCCTGAAGGCGATGCAAAGGGATAAGTCATTTAGCACTAAGATTTTCGAATCCTGGCGCAAAGAGGGCGCAAAGAAAGTTGTTTTGAAAGTTGAGTCAGAGCAGGCCCTGTTGCGCCTGAGAGACTTGGCAATAAGGGCAAGCCTGGCAAATTCCATGATTAGGGATGCCGGCCTGACCGAGGTGCCAGCTGGCACCGTGACTGCTTTAGCAATCGGGCCGGATGAAGAAAAAAAGATTGACAAGATTACAAAGGATTTGAATGCACTTTGATTATTTCTTGGCCACAAGCTTCGCCTTTTTCACAACATAAACACCGGAATCTCCCCGCCAAAGTGTTTCTGCTTCTTCAATAACTAATTTCTTCTTGAAAATCGGCCCGTCTACTACTAACGTTTCATACTCGCCGCCCTCGCCCGAAATGTGTATCTTAAACTTTTGATTAAGCTCTTTTAGTTCTTGCAGCGCCGCGGAATCGAATGGCCTGCCAAGCCATTTTTCGGTCAGTCCGTGTGAGGCAACGCCAGCAAAAATTGCCTCAAAACCGTCTTTCAGGAATTCAGAAATATATTCCTCTGGCTCGCGGTGCCAGAGCGGACAGACTGACTCCAAGCCAAGCTCTTCGCAAATTTTTGCGATTCTCTGCCGCTGATACTCAGACGCGACTGCGCCTGAAACAACACCTTCGATTTTGTATTTTTCTTTTGCTTCCAGAATTGCTGCCCTCAGATCTGCAAGTTCTTCCTCTTTCACGCCCGCAGTCTTGCGGAAAATCAGCGGAATGCCGAGGGCCTTGGCCTGCAATTTTACCAAATCTATGTTTGGGATGTGGAACATGTAAGATGCCTGATTTTTGGATTTCATAGAAACCAAAACAACTACTTTGTGGCCCTGCTGGCCTGCCTCGTACATCGAGTAAGTGCTGTCCTTGCCGCCTGAATAAAGTGATGCGAGTTTCATAAATCAATCTATTTCTTAGCAACTAACTTTGCTTTTTCTATGGCTAAACTGTTGCCAGCCATACTAAATTTAGTAATTTCTATTTTTTTGCCGAAATTTGGCCCATCGAGAACCAGTGTTCTGTACTCAGATTCTTCACCAGAAATGCTGATTCCGAATTTTGCGTGTAATTTTTTTAACTCTTCCATTGCAAGGTTGTCAATCCTCCTGCCTAGCCAGCCCTTGTCAAAACCGGCGCCAGCTACCTCCGAGAAAATTATTTCGAAACCCAGCCTTATCTGCTCGCGCATGTATTTCTCAGGGGCAAGCCTCCAGAGCGGGAATATGGTTTTAAGGCCCATGTCCGCGCATATCGCTTCGATGTGGTAACGCTGTTGTTCTGATGCGGCTACGCCACTTACCACGCCCTCTATTTTGTATTTATCTTTTGCCTTTGACAGCGCGGATTTTATCGCCCTGAGCTCAGCTTCCTTTGTGCTGCCTGCTTCTACAAAAATCACTGGCTTGCCAATAGTGCTTGCCTGCAATTTTATGACATTTGCGCTTGCCTTGTGAAGGACATTTGAGCCGAGAAATGGGTTAATAGCTATTAGAACTGCAACTTCCCGCCCCTGATGCTCAGCAAGATAGAGCGAGTACGTGCTGTCCTTCCCTCCGCTGAAAAGCACTGCAACTTTCATAGCAAAGCTTAAAATGCATTTTATTTAAAGCTTACTGTTCGATATGACAAGGCTTTCGATAATAATACCGACGCTAAACGAGGAGCAGCAGATTGGCCAGCTGCTGCAATCGCTGGCCAGGCAAACGTTTACTGACTTCGAAATCGTGATAGTGGACGGCAACTCCAATGACCACACTAAGGGCGCGATAGATGCTTTTTCTGAAAAATTGAACATAAAATTTATTGTCGAACCAAAACGCGGAATTGGCAGGGCGAGAAACGTCGGTGCGGCAAACGCTGCCGGCGACTACCTGCTTTTTCTTGACGCAGATGTCATAACAGCCAAAACATTTCTGGAAAGCGCAATAAAAGAATTTGATGAAAGATATTTGGATATCGCAACCTGCTATGTGACTCCAATATCGGACAAGCTGCTTGACGTTGTGCTGCACGAGGCCGCAAACGCAGCAATCAAAACCAGCCAGTATTTCTCGCCGGCCGCACCAGGCTATTGTATATTTATAACCAAACGGCTGCATAACAGAATTAGGGGTTTTAATGAACAGCTGACACTTGGCGAAGACCACGATTATGGCGAGCGGGCCAGCCAGCTTGGCAAATTCCGCGTGCTCAAAAATTCGAGGGTAAAGGTTTCTGTCCGGCGCCTTGACAAGGATGGCCGGGCAAAGCTCGTTGCAAAGTATATTTATGGCGAAATTTACCGGCGATTTGTTGGTGATGTAACAAAACCGCTTTTCAAGTACGAATTTGGCCAGCACGAGCCTGAAAACAAAGATGGTAACAAACAAAGCATCCTGCGTTTTGGCTTTGAAAAATTCAAAAATACTATTGGCAAATTTAAATTGTGAATGCGCCGGCTGGGATTTTCTTACTCCTTCGTTTGTGGGTTCATAGAACCCACCGCCCTCTTTCTTTAGGGGCACGGGTCCTTTCTTTCTGGCAGAGAAAGAAAGGGAGTGAATTGAACCCAGATCATTCGCTTGGAAGGCGAAAGTCCTACCAGTGTCCAACCGCGCGTCGCCCTTTGTGGGTTCGCAAAGCGAATACCACCGCATGTGGACTGGACGAGCAGTCCTTAGACTACCGGCGCATACACAGCAAAACGGTTAGACTTTTAAAGGCTTTTCATAATTTAGTTAAATGACAATTTTGGTTTTCGCAGCACATCCAGACGATGTCGCAGTGGGCTTAGGAGGCACTGCTGCAAAGTATGCTAAACAAGGCAAGCAAGTAGTTTCAGTGATTTTCTCGTACGGTGAAGGCGCCGATCAGATAAAAGATTCTACTACTTTAATAAAACAACACATAACTGAAGCTAAAAAAGCTTCAAAAATGCTCGGCATAAAAGAGATTATTTTTCTCGGACTTAGCGATTTAACATTTGAAAAAGATTCTGAAGAGCCATCGACAATAAAAAAAATAGTTGATATATTTGACAGGTATAAACCCGAACTTGTTTTTATACACAAAGGCGACGATATGCACCCCGCACACAAAGTTGTATCGAAGTTGGTTAATCATAC
>JACQKZ010000024.1 GCA_016204275.1 Nanobdellati archaeon
CGGAAATGATACGGATAGCTGTGAGAAAGGACATCTCCGTCTGTTATCACTGCGAGTGCGAGGTATACAGCGGAGGCTACAGGGAAAAAGGAAAGGTTTTTTGCTGCAGGAGCTGCGCCGAGGCCCTGAAAGGCGTTTAATTGAATTCTATTCTTATGTCGTCCTTGTCCTTTGGTATGTAGTTTTCAAATTCAAAATTTTCCCTCCCGTTGACATACATCTTTAATGTTCCGTTGCAGTAATCCAGTATGCAGGTGCCATTGAACGGCTTTCTCCATACTTTGTCGAAGAAATAGTGCAGCGGCATGTTTTCCGGCGTCGGGTTGTTGATTTCATAGTGAATAACCCCTGTACCGTCATGAGTGTGCACCGGCTGGTGAGCCCCGGACAGACCAAGATTGGCGGGTATAGCCTCTTGCTGGCCGTTTATTATTATAGTCAATGTGGGATGCCAGTGTATCGGGTTTTTTGGGATATCCGAGCCGGAAATAGAGTTTCCATTGACTGGCGGCTGTGAAGAAATGAATGCAAATGCTGCAACTATTAGAAGCAATGGAACTCCTATGTAAGCACTGCGTTTCAGTAATTTTGACCTTGATACTTTATTTTTTTCAACATCAAGTTGCTTTTCTCTTTCTTGTTTTTTAAATTGCCTTAACTCCTGCTTTGACTGCTGGCTTCCTGCGCCATGCTTGTCTTTATTATGCTGCTGCAAACCTTCTTCAGAGCTGAAATTTCTCTGGCATTCTTCGCATCTGAATTCGGCCATGTTATATCTATGGACAGATTATTATTAAACTTTTACAGATTCTGTAAAATTCTTTTCTCCAGCTAGCTTTAGCAAAGGCAAAACAGCCCTTCTGACTTTATAGCCATTTTTTGTTAATGAGTATTCAACGCGCGGCGGTTTCTCTGGAAAAGCTTGTCTAGTCAACAAATTATATTGCTCAAGTTCTTTCAGTCTTTCAGACAGCGTCTTTTGTGTTATGCCATCTACCCTTCTAAGCAGGTCGTTAAATCTCAGGTTGCCGAAATTGCCTATTGTTACTATTATGCTAAGCGTCCATTTCTTGCTCAAGAAAACGGCCGCCTGTTCCAAAGGCCTCGGGCAATAGCCGCTGCCTTTCATTCTGCAAAAATCGATTGACGCCTTCGGCGTCTGTTTGCTGTTAGTTACCGTACGTAAACTGGTTTCTGCCATGAAACTGCTCACCTTAAATTGCGCTTCTGTCAATTAGTATACAAAAGAAACTATTAAAATGGAGGCGATGTTATGGCGAGGAGAAAACCGTGCTGCACTGGCAGTATTTGCCCTGCGTGCGACTGCTGCATTTGCATATGCACAAAGGACCTAAGAAAATCGCTAACTCCTGAAGCACGCAAGCTACTTATTCGGTCGCTGAAATAACATTTGAAGCGAATTTTTTGCTATTGTTATTCTTTTGAAGTCTAGGTTTTAGAAACATCCATATTGAACCTGCAATAAGAATGCCGCCAATAGCCCAGAATGCAATCTGGTAAGCTTGCAAAGATGCAAAAGGCACGCTCGCAATTACTATGCCTACGTTAAATAAAATAAGCTTATAAGACATGCATTTTCTGTTTTTCCAGTACATAATTAGAGTTGGTGCCAGCAGCAATACTGCAATTGACCAGAAATATACGGCATACTGCGTCAAGAACAATAAAGGCATGCCAACCACTGCTATGCCGACCATTGACAGCAGGGCTATGATACCTAGGCACAAATTATGGCAAACCTGCCATCCTCCCAGAAAGCTCAAGCCGCCTGAAAGCCCGCTAAATAAACCAAGAAATTTTTCTTTATGAGTTTTGCTGTTATTTTTTGACGCCTTTTTCATTATGATCACGCTTATTTTCTTTGTGCATAAAGTACATCATTAAGCCCCATGGAAAGAGGGCATATCAGAAGTACTAGAAGCGATAAGTAAGCAAATTGTGGGAAGAATAAACTTAGAACTATAAAAAGTGCTATGGGCGCAAAGCAAAGTGCCATATACCATGAATGAGTTTTCATTACAACCACCGTGGGACAATTCTTTACTTGTATCATTCCGTGCAACAGCTCAGCTTGCTGACGTCTTTGTAGAATGACTGAGCGGCAAGCTTGAACGCTTCTGATAATGTTGGGAAAATATGAACTGTATCGATTATGTCGTCAACAGTAAGCTTGAACTTCACAGCAAGCGCGCCTTCGTGTATCAAGTCAGCAGCGTGTGGCGCTAGAATATGAACGCCTACAATGCGCTTTGTCGTGTTGTTCGCGACGATTTTTATTATTCCTCTTGTATCACCGATAATGTGAGCCTTTGGCACATAAGAAGACGGAATTACCCCGCACCTGCATCTTATGCCATTCCCAATGGCTTGTGCATCTGTCAGTCCTACGCTCGCAACTTCTGGATAAGTAAAGACTGCGTGAGGCACTTCGCTGAAGTTTATTTTCTTTTTATTTTTTGTGAACGCGTTCTCAACAGACACCGCGCCTTCTTTTGCAGCTATGGTTTCAAGCATGGGCTCGCCAATTACATCGCCAGCTGCCCAGACGTGCTTTGCAGAAGTCTGCATCTTATTGTCAACTTTGATGAAGCCTTTATCATCCAGTTTCACCCCTGCCTTCTCTAGATTCATACCGTCTGTATTCGGCTTTCTGCCTGTCGCAAAAAGAATATGGTCAACCTCTATCTCCTTAGTTTTGCCGCCAGATGAGAAACTGACAATTTTCCTGCTGCCTGATTTCTTTACGCTGTTAATGCTCATGCCTGTGTAAATGTCAATGTTTTCTTCTTCTAGGTACTGCTTCAGCAAATCAGAAATCTCAGGCTCCTCTTCTGGAATTATGTGATCGCTTCTCTGAAGCACTGTAACTTTTGTGCCGAAATGAGAAAACATCTGCGCAAATTCCAAGCCTAAAGCGCGGCCGCCAACCACGCATAGCGTTTTCGGGAGTTCTTTTAAGTCCAGCGCTTCTTCGTTTGTCAGGTAATCAATAGCCTCAAGACCTTTCACAGGAATAATGATTGATCTTGCACCGGCTGCAATTATAAATTTCTCGCCCTCTATTTTCTTTCCATTAACTTCTACGGTATTTTTAGAAACAAATTTGCCTTTGCCTTCTATATATGTTACATTCTCAAGGCTTTCAACAAGGTCTGCATACTTCTCCTTTCTGAATTTTCTGACTAGATTGTCCTTCTGCTCTATGACTCTTTTAAAGTTCAGTTTGCCTTTGCCGTACTTTATTCCTTCAAAAGAGTTATTAGCAGTGTGATAGAAAGCATTCGCAACTGTGATGAGGTTTTTGCTTGGCAGGCAGCCAACATTTACGCATGTGCCGCCTATCACAGTTCCGGGCGTAGCATTGCCGCCGACCATTGCTGCTCTGATGCCCAAGTCGTTTGCCTTTATTGCCGCTGCGAATGCAGCAGAACCTTGACCTAAGATTACCAGTTTGTATTTCCTGTTAACCATATCTATCACTTAATGATTCCCCGCAAAATCGGTTATTGAATTTAATTGCTGTCTCATGTCTGTCTCATCTCCGTACGAAATCAAAATATTGTCCAGACCGCTGAATACATAATTTTCCCACTCATTATTAGGCTTGCCATCTACGTAGAACTTCAGTGTATTCTTGCCGTCGTTTGAAAATTTCCGTCCGTCAGGCAAAGTCATGCTTTCTTTGTTGAAATCCATTCCAACGCTTTTGAAAAATATCCATAAAGGCATGCCAGTCGCGTGCATATGCAGAACATCGCCTGTTTTTTCCGGAGAAGGCGCGCCTTTGTCAACATGTATGAAGCTGCTTGTTATAGAATTATTCATCTTTGACATGTCCATGGCTATAGAGTCAAAAAATTTATCGTCCAATGCCTTGCCGTTTATGTATATTTTCCAGTCCGCATGAATGTGTTGAGAGCCTAAAACCCCTATAGTCGATTTGGAATCCATATTACACTGCAGCTGCCCGGAATCCATGCACATCTCAACGGGCATGCCACAGGCATCGCACTTGCCATCGTCGTCCTTGTCCATGAACTGCTTTGCAAGCTTGACATCAAAAGGCGACAGGCTCATTCTTGTTAATCGCTGACCCATTGCATTCTGGACAGAATTCCCCGATGCAGGATTTGAATTGCCAAATGAAATCACATTGAGAGCGTAAAGCATCACAACGGCTGCTACTATTACAGTTATTCCAAGAAATCCAAAGGCAAATTTTTCTGTTTTATCCATATTTTTTACTCCCTGAAGTCAGAAACTTAGATTGCTTATACACGGCATATGACAAGAGAATTATGCTGATTGTACCAAGGGCGAACTGCAAAGGCATAAAGTACATTACAACGCCCGTCACCCCAAACAGAAGTATCAGTATTTTATTGCAGATTGCGCACCCGAAAGAAAAGAAACCACCAACAGCCCCGCCAGTCGCGGCATAACTGAATTTTACCTGTGTTCTTTTGGTGTAATACCATAATCCTATGTACGTGCCTGAAAGTACTGAAGTCAGAATAAGGAATATATAATCATAAAAGTATACTGGAGTCATCCTTATGAAAATTTCATTTGGCAGAAGCACAGTTATGATTCCAAAAGCAGTAAAAATAGACAACGCTGCAAGGCTGCCTATAATTATCGACCGAGTTTTTAACTGCTGCTTAGATTTATGCTTTCTTTTCATCCAATCGCCTACGAAGTATCAACGTTAGGCCCGTACGGGTGAATCAGCTTCCAGCCGGGAATTATGTCGCCCTGCCTGAATTTCAGGGTGAATATGTCGCTGAAAGACCTTGAACTTCCGTCGGCCAGCGCAAACTCAACAGAGTAAGCGACTGTTGCCGTGCTGCCGTCGTTTGATTCTTCATTTACGCTTATTATTTTGACGCCTTCCATGCCCTGCGATTCTGCGAAACTCCTAAATGCTGCCATGTCATTGGCATCGGGGTCGATTTTTTTGAACCCGTCGGACAGCGCTGCATACATATTAGGCCAGTCTTTGCCGTTCCAGGCAGTGAAGTACTGTCTTACAACTTCTTCCGGCGAAGCAACCTGATAATTGTCTGCAACAGAGTTCTGCTGGGTAAATTGAACATAAATCAGCCCGGCAATAAGTACCGCAGCTATTATGGCTATTCCGAGGACCGTGTTAGAACTTGTTTTGCCTTTTCCACCCATTTTATCGCCTCTATCTTATAATAATCGACCCTTCCATGCCCTGCTGCCTGTGGCCTTCGACAGAGCAATAGAATGAAAATGTGCCCGTCTTGTCAGCAACGAACTCTATTGTTTCTGCCGCGCGCGGCTGAAGAAGTTTCGTCCTAACGTTTAACTCGTCTATGACAAGATCATGTTCAACCGAGCCGGCGTTTATGAAAGTTATACGAACTGTTTCCCCTTTCTTGACTTGGATAGAATTAGGCTGGAATTCGAATTCGCCGCCGTATACGGTTATCTGATTTACAACAGTGCCCATACTAAGGTCTTTGTAACTTCCCAGAACTTCTGGATTTCTCATCACAAACCATCCATCATTGGCGACATCGCCGACCTGAGGCCACGCCTGAACCAATCCTGCGTATGCATTAGCGCCAGGAGAAGCAAGCATAATTGGAACTTTTGTGATGTTGTACTGCTTCAAAAGTGTTTTGCCGAAATCAGAAGATATGTCAACGACTGTTTCATTTGCGATTACTAAGCCAAAGTTTCTCTCCAGAATCTGCTCATTGACCTGGACGTCATAGCAGCTTGGACATGTGCTGTCGTTAAGATAAATAACGCTGACTAAACCTTCTATCTTATTTGTTGTCAGATCCCTGTAAGGCGGCGCCGTAGTGTGTAGCGCATAGAAGCCTTGTTTTTCAGTCGCGTTTAACTGAGGCCACGCCTGAGCGACCGCAGGATACTCCAATACATCTTTTGAAATGATCAGCGCTGGAACTTTCTGCACGCCGAATTTTGAAATTAATTCTTTTGCCTCGGAAGAATCATAATTAATCGTCTTCTCGCTCGAAAACTTTACGCCATTCTGCTTAAAGAAGTTTATTACTTGTGTAAGGTCTGAACATCTAGGACACGATTCGTCTAAAATATGCGTTAAGGCTACGAGACCCTTGACATCGCCGGATGCTGCATCCACATAAGGCGGGGCCACGGCAGAATACACAGATGAAACTTGCGTTCCGTCCTTCATCTCTACATACCAGTTCTGGTTCCATTGAGAAGTGATGGTGGATTTGTTGACCTCCCCAAGAACTATAACTGTAGGCAGTTTTTCTATGCCGTACTGGTCAATAAGTTGCTTTGCTTCCTGCGACTGGAAATCAACAGTCCTTTCGGACGTGATGTTTACGTTTGCCTTCTTGAGGCTTTCAACAACGGGGCCTGTATCGAAACAGTCATCGCACGAGGAGGCAGCAATTCTGACTATCTCGATATTTGCCGGCCGGCCCTCTTTTTCTGCCACGAGAATAGCTGCATTAATTTTCTGGCTTCGGCTGTCTATAAGGGAAAAATTCACAACCGAGAGTACAATCGCCAGCGCGACAAAAGCGTATAGTGTAATATCTAATGTTTTCTTCCCCATTCATCATCAACTACATTTAGCAGCCGCCTACCATGCTCGGCAGGTTTGACAAACTTCCTGTCGACACGCCAGACGATGGCGAGCCTGTGCTTGCCGGACTGCCTGCAACAGATTTGGCGCTGACGCTTACCTGACCGCTGTTCAGGCCTGCCAGGGCAACTGTCTGCACGGCTGTCGTGAGCAGAAGCACGCCTATCATTAGCGTCATCAGCAGTTCCTTTCTTTCCATCATCAACACCCCCCTTTCTTTTGTTTTTTATCTTTCATTTTCATCACCACTATTAACCCATCATTGTTCTGCACATCTCGACGGACATGCCGCAATAATCACACAGCCCGTCACCGTCTTTGTCCATATGTTCCATCATTTCTTCCATTTCCTCTTCTGTAAGATCGCCGCGGTGACTCGTGTGTTCCATCATGCCGCCGTTTCCGCCCATCATCATTGGGTGCATCATGTTTCCTGACATCATGCCATCGTCCATCATGGAATTGTCATTTTCACGGGCAAAGGAAACAGATACCGCATTGATTATTCCTATGATGCCGAGCATTAAACCCACGCCTATCATAATTCCCAGCATTTTCTGCGAAGAAGCCTTGATTCTTCGAGATCTCAAAGAACTTCGTTCTTTCAAGATACCGCCGGTTTTGTTTTTTCTTTTTGCCATGAAATCACTCTCTTAGTTTGCCGCCTGCAGTTCCTCCGCGATTCTCTTTACTGTAGGGCCTGGATACCACAAGGCGTACCATCTTGCCATTTCCCCGTATATTTCCTCGTCGGAGTACTGGCTGCCATAATTCTTTATGAACCACTTTGCCATGCCCTGTGCAGCCTGGGAATGGGCGCAGCCGCATCTTGTTATTATGGTCGGGCTCTGGGGAGACCCGCAGCAGTAGTCGCATGTAAACGAATTGACTATCCTTTCCCATCTTGACTGGTCCTGGGAGTCGAGCTGGATAGCCCTGCCTTTTGCCCATAGGTTCTGTGCAGCTATGGGATCGTCAAAGCTGACCCCCGCCTCCTGGCCGTACCACGGCGTCCCTCTCGGGACAACGTTATTTACTAAGTCTTGTACAACATCGCCAGTAGAAGATGCTATCTGTAATTCGCTGATAGTCGGCAGCGGCTTTACTATCGTCCTGTAGCCCTGGAACCGCGGGCTCTCGCCGGATGCCAGCGGCATGGGCTTTAGTGTAACCCTGGGCCCGTATTCAAATCCGGGCTTTATGCTTATGCTTCCCCCGCCGCTTATGCCGGCAGTTGCATAGGCGCCTGTTATAAGGAAATTGTTTATCACGAGCATCAAAACCAGAATCATCAGGGCCCCGAAGGCGGCGTTATTTCTGTACAGGAAAGGCCCCTTCCCGGAGGACTTTTTTTTGTGGTCTGTAGTTGCAGCCTTGTTATGATCATCAGAGTCTGTCGGCTTCTTTGAATTTTCATGCGGCGCGGCATTTATCATTGTTCCAAATGTTCTGTCTATAGTGCTTGACAGAGCCTTTTTCGCATCAATCTTGCATGTTATGCATGTCCGCGTGTACACGCTGTTCGCCTTTAGGTAAAGCGCAAACCCCAAAATCAAAACTGTCATCATCTGGATTAGGCCTATATACGGGACAAGGAATGCGAGAGGCAGTGATGCTGCCGTGCTCCCCAGCGCTATTATGGCTATGCCTTGGCAGGCCGGGC
Organism: Nanobdellati archaeon; assembly: GCA_016204275.1. Classification (GTDB taxonomy): domain Archaea; phylum Nanobdellota; class Nanobdellia; order UBA10117; family UBA10117; genus JACOYC01. The sequence goes on from JACQKZ010000024.1 coordinate 8,301, forward strand.
ATACGGTGGAAACGATGCCAGCCAGAGCGGCGCCGCCCAGACCCGCTTTGGAGCCGGATCTGGTGTTTTGAACCCTTTCATACCTGAATAAGGCAAACATAAGTCCTGCAGCTGCTGTTACCATGAACAGATAGGCATAATCAGTGATTCCTATCGCCGACATCCTGTTTATCCCGAAATCTATAGCCGGTATCCTCCATAATCCGTACAAGAATGAATACAGGATGCCGAATGCAAGTGCGCTTATGACAAAAGTCTTCAGGTATAACGGCTGCTTAACAATGCCTATCGCGTGCGAAATGGCATTTTCAGAGGCAGCGGATTTTCCGGAAGTTTTTTTCTTCTGGAGTTTCCTGCAGGCCTCTTTTTTCCCCGTCATCATGCCACTTTCGTCAGGTTTTTTCATATATGCGCCCCGATGTATTACAAATTATGTAAGGCTTATGAATTGTTTGTTTCAGGCAGTTTAAATACATTTCTTCCCGTTTGGATTTACAACTTCTGTAAATCTTTTATATAGGTGTTCTTACATATTTATAAATATAATTTGAACTCCGATTGGTATGGTAAAGGTCAACAAATTGAGATTCGACAGGAAAGGCATGCAAAGCCTTCTGAGCCCGCTGGAAACAGACACGCTGCTGATTCTCTGGAAACTGGAGAAAGCAAGAACCAGGGAAGTCCACAAACTCCTTAGGAGGAGAAAAAAGGTTGCACTGACGAGCGTTGCGGTTACCCTTGACAGGCTGCATCAGAAGGATGTGGTTGTGAGGAAAGTGGAGAACGGCCGGGGCGGGAGCCATTACATATACTATCCTCGCCTTTCAAAGCAGGAATTTGAGGAATCTATCGTTGACCACACAGTAAACAAACTTATCAATAATTTCGGCCATGTGGCTGCCAATTACTTTTATAAAAGATTCTCAAAGGGGCGGGACGGATGATGCTGGGATGTTTTGCCGGGTTTGTTATTGATGCTGACAAATTGCTGCTGATGGCCGGCTCTTTTTCATTTGCCGTGGCCACGCTGCTGGTTCTTCACAGGTTCAGACTTTCGACAAAAACCAAAGTGGGAATTATTTACAGCCATCTCATTTTCCTGTTTTTCCCGTTCGTTGTTCTGACGACGGACGTGGCATGCGGCATTGCCTGCATGTCGTGCGCCAGTAATTTAGGAAACCTGGTCGCATTGGCGTTGCCTACAACGCTTTTGTTCAGCACCGTCGCCGGATTTTTCATTATACCGGGATTTTACATGTTCTTCAGCAAAAAGGCGGAAATAAGGAACATTCACGTACTTCGGTTCGTGAAGGCGCAGTCTGCAAGGATGAAAATCAGGGCGCCAAGGATATATGTAGTAGACAACGCAAATCCCATAGCTTTTTCTTTCAGGTCTTTCAGGTCCATGGTGTTCCTTTCTGCCGGGCTTACGGAGATGCTCAGCAAAAAAGAAATAGAAGCCGTGATCCTGCATGAATTGGGTCATATAAAACACAAGGCATCCGTATTGACAATGTCGGTTTCTATCCTCAGGTTTTTCTCCCCGTTATCCCTTCTTACCAGATTTCATCACGATTCGAATGAAGAAGAAATTTTTGCGGATAAGTTTGCAATCAAAGCGCAGAAAACAGGCAAGTACATCAGGTCTGCGAAAATGAAGATCGACGAATTTGAGTATCATAAAAAATTATTGGGCACGTAAATGCTGGTCATTTCTTCCCCTTTATCTTCCACGAAACAGCCGCAAGGATTATGCCTATGACTGCTATGGCGATCGAATACGTCTTCATCCCCGAGGCGAGGGTTTCAAGCACAACTGAAATCAGGGTGTTGATGATTTCCGACGAGTCTATCTGGCTC
>JACQKZ010000025.1 GCA_016204275.1 Nanobdellati archaeon
AATTTATAGAAGCGTTTGAGGCTGCGGTAATTGCGTGGGCTTATCTTGATGCCGGCCTTAAACTGGGTTTTTTTAGCGTGCCCAAAGGCGCAAAAAAGTTTTTTACGTCAGGCGAATGACTTTTATATATCTGCAAACATGATATTTTATGGCTACATACTGGAGCTCGAAGCCCGAAGCAATATTTGGCGAGTTAAAATCAAAAGCCAGCGGCTTGAATCAGGCTGCGGCGGAAAAACGCCTAGAGGAGTTCGGGCCGAATAAAATAGAACGGAAGAAAAGAATAACACCCCTAATTATTTTTTTAAGCCAGTTTAAATCTATATTAATAGCAATACTAATATTCGCAACTATTTTGTCGGCTTATCTTGGTAACATGCTGGATGCAGCAGTAATATTTTTGATAATAATACTTAACGCGGTAATAGGATTTTTTCAGGAGTACCGTGCAGAAAAAGCAATAGAAGCGCTCGAGAAGTTTGCAGCCCCGAAGGCGCGTGTTCTGAGGGATGGCAAAATAACAGAGATTTTTGCCGAAGGGGTTGTGCCTGGCGATGTTGTTCTTTTGGAGACTGGCGACCGCGTGCCGGCCGATGCGCGTTTAATTGAAGCCTTAAGCTTAGCGATAGATGAATCAACGCTTACCGGCGAATCAACGCCTGTCGAAAAACTTATTGGCGAGCTTGCAGAAAATACGCCTTTGGCCGATAGAAAAAATATTGTTTTTATGAATTCAGTTGTTGTCCGCGGAAAGGCAAAGTGCCTTGTTTTTGGCACCGGCAGGCAAACCGAGATCGGCAAGATAGCCACGGAGATAGAAGAAATAAAGAATGAGCAGACTCCGCTGCAAGAGCGCCTCAGTGGCTTATCAAAATCGCTTGGCTTGGTAATTATCTTGATTGCGGGCTTGGTTTTTGCTATCGAATATTTTCGCGGCTTGGATATTATTAATGTGGCTCTGACATCTATTTCGCTGGCGGTTGCTGTCGTGCCAGAAGGCCTGCCAGCAGTTGTGACAATCGGCTTGGCCATTGGTGTTCAGAGGCTGGCCAGGGCAAAATCAATAATGCGCAAGCTTACCGCGGCGGAAACTCTTGGGAGCTGCTCGGTAATCTGCTCGGATAAAACAGGCACGCTGACAAAAAATCAGATGACTGTCAAGGAAATTTTTGCGAGCGGCAGGTATTTTTCAGTTGATGGGCAGGGTTATTCGCCTGATGGTGAAATTTTGTTTGAGGGTAAGGAAGCAGACATAAAATCAGAGGGCGAGCTTGCAAAGATGCTATTGTGCGGGGCGCTTTGCAATAATGCATCACTACATAAAGAGAAGGCTGGCTGGCAAATTTCAGGTGATCCGACAGAAGCTGCGTTGCTCGTCTCTGCAAGAAAGGCAGGCCTGAATGAAAATTCACTCAAATCTGAATATAATCAAATAGCAGAACTTTCTTTTGATGCCAGCAGAAAACGCATGAGTTCTGTTTTCAAATTTAGAAACAAGATTGTTGTGTTTGTAAAGGGCGCCCCGGAAAGTGTGCTTTCAAAATGTAAATTTATAATGAAAAACGGGCGGGTAAAGTTTTTGACTTCGCACGACCGCGACGAAATTATCAAAGCGAATACTGCTATGGCCTCAAAAGCACTAAGGGTTTTGGCGTTTGCAGAACGGGAAATGCCATCAGCGGTCAGGGATTATAAAATAGAAAGCACAGAATCTGATTTGGTTTTTCTTGGACTGCAAGGCATGATAGATCCGCCGCGCCCGGAAGTTAAAAGCGCAATTCAGGCCTGTGAAGATGCCGGAATTAAAGTCATAATGGTTACTGGCGATCATGCACTGACAGCCAAGGCCATTGCACAGCAGGTTGGCCTGCGCGGCGATGTTGTTGACGGAGTAGAACTGGCCAAAATGACTGATAAAGCACTCGCGGAGAAAATACTTGGAGTTGGAGTTTTTGCGCGTGTCACGCCGGAAGATAAGATACGTATCGTGCGGGCGCTTCAGAATAAGAATAAAGTTGTGGCTATGACTGGTGATGGTGTTAATGATGCCCCTGCCCTGAAAAAGGCAGATATTGGAATTGGAATGGGTTCCGGAACAGACGTGGCAAAGGAAGCATCCGTGATGATTTTAGAGGATGATAATTTTGCAACAATAGTAAAAGCGGTAGAACTTGGGCGCAACATATACGACAACATCAGAAAGTTTGTGCTTTATATGTTAAGTTCTAACGTTGGCGAGGTTTTTGTTATACTTGGCGCTTCTCTTGTTGGCCTCCCGCTCCCACTTATAGCTGTGCAGATATTGTGGATGAATTTGCTGACTGATGGCTTGCCAGCAGTTTCGCTTGCATTCGACCCAGCAGGAAAAGATATTATGAACAGAAAGCCGCGTTCGCCAAATGATGCCATAATAACTAATGACATGGTTGGAACGATACTACTCGTAGGATTTGTCATGCTTTTTTCAGCGCTTGGGTTGTTTAAGTTTGAGTTGTTTAATGGCGCAAGTTTAGAAATGGCCCGAACAGTCGCATTTACAACGCTCGTTGTTGTAGAAATGTTTAATGTATTTAATTCGAGGTCTGAAATTGAATCTGCATTTAGCAGTATGTTTAGCAACAGTTATCTTATTTTAGCGGTGGTTTTCACAATTGCCCTGCAGTTGGCAGTTATCTACGCTCCGCCGCTGCAAAAGGCGTTTGGCACTGTTGCCCTCGGGCTTAGCCAGTGGGGTTTTGTAGCAATTGCCGGGTTCATAGTGTTAGCTGCAGTTGAGATTAAAAAGGTACTAAGAAGGAAAAATCGGGCGACTGCGGCAGCTTTTTAAGATTTTCGCTTTACGATTTTCTCATGATAGGAAAAGTTGTGTCGGTTATTTTGGTAGCTGTGTGTGTATTTTTTGGACTGTTGTTTAATATCGTTTTGCATGAAGCAGGCCACTATGCTGTTGCAGATTATTACGGAGCGGAACCAAAAATTGTATTTAATGTAACCGAATCTGGCTTTGGCTTTGCCCTGAATGGCAAGCCAGTGGCGGAGACAGTTTACTCCGCGAAAACAAATTACTCTCAGGATTTTTGGATAGCACTTGCAGGCCCGGCGGTTAATCTTGCGCTGTTTTTGTCTGTGGTGGTGTTTTTGTCTTTTGTTAGGATGAAAAATATAACTTTCAAAATAATGCTGCAACTTTTTGCAGCTGTTTCGATACTGGCATTTTTTTTGAATGCGATGCCAGCCAGCGGTACAGATGGCTTCATGATGCTAAATCTGCTTAAGCTGCATTAAAATGTTGCTGAAAAATTCGCGTATTCTATCTAGTATTGGTTTTTCAGAAGCGTTTATTATAATGTCGCGCTCATCTGAGTAATTGTCAGACATTACAGTTATGTGGTTTTTGTTTTCTCCCAGTACAGCTGTGCCGGTGAAATTAAAGCTGGCTTCTTCGTTTATTCCGATATATTTAATATCGCATAAGCTATTAGCGCATACCTCTGTGCGCTCGGCAGGCGCGTCACCGGAATTTTTTATTACAACTTCAATATTATATTTGCGGCCCGCATATGTTTTTTCAGGCGTTCGCACGTTGAATGATAGTGCTGGCCTGCCGTTTTTTTCTCTTGCAGACATTGATGCCATCAGCAGTGATTCTGCCTCTGCGCGCGAAAGCGGCACTCCATCTTCAGATACTTTTAGCTGCATGCTATATGAATCGCCAAATATTGTTTCAGTTTCAAAACCATATGAGTAGATGTAGTTTTCTTCAATGTCGCTCGGCACTTTGAATAGCCAGCCAACAGTTTTTGAGCTGTGCGGCGTTAGAAGTATGTCAAACTGATTTATGTCGTCTTCTATTGGCAGGCCGCGGCTGAGCGAGGTAGCTGTGTGGATGTAAAAATCCGCGTTGTTTTGCAGTTTAACCCAGAATATATCATAACTTCCGGCAACTACATGTTTTTCCTGCATCCATGCTTCAGTCTCGATAAATTCAGGCAAGCGGTCTTTTTTTTCAAGTATATTTATGTTTGCAGATAGTTCTGATGCGTTTATTTTTCCAGACCTCCACTGATAGCTCAGTGATGGCAGCTCGACAGTTTGCGATTGCATAACTTCTATGTGCGTAGGATCAAGCCAGCCATACTCTGCAAATGTTGTGTCAAATGGCACCCAACCCACGTCAGGCATCCACACTTCTGCCCATGCGTGATATTGGAAGTTGTTAATTGATGGTATGTTTGTATAAACAGAACCTACTTTATATCTGACGGGAAAGCCAAGCGAGCGCATAAGTGCCATGTAAATATTTGTGTATTCGTCGCACACGCCGCGTTTTGTTGCCAGAACATCTTTTGCTGATGCTACGCCTTGCCAGGCGGATTCGTCGTAATCAATATTTTTTTGCACCCAGTTAGCAATCTTGAATGAAATAACATATGCGTCATCTTCGCCGGACGCCAGTTCATTAGCCAGTTTTTTTATTTCTGGATCGTTTGATTCTGTTTTTTCAGTTGGTATTGTATATTTTTTCAAATCTGCAGGGACATCAAATGGGAATTTTATTTTTTTATAAACCTTTGGAAAATAGTTAGAGTTTTTTATATTGGCAGATATTTTGTAATCATAACTGCCAGCAGGCACGTCTTTCCATTCAAATTTATACGCCTCTGTTTCATCGCTTCCAATAAGGCTGGCCTGCGGTGATGTTCTAAAATTCATGACGTTCATTGTGTCAGTTGTTTTTGGGAACGCGTGCAGCTGTGCAGAAATGTAGGGCATTGCGCTGCCATCCGGAACAGCAGTTATAGTGCTGCCGGCAGAATAATCTACTTCGATATAAGATGTTGTGCGTGGGTCAAATGTTTCCGCAGCTAAAGCGGTTGGTATAAGAAGCAGTAATAGTAATGTAACTAATTTTCTCATATACTTTTATATCTGCATACATTTAAAAACTATGTGTTTTGCTTTTTTGAATGGCAGGAAGAACAAGCAAGGCCAAACATGATAGTGTCGAACAAAGTTCGGCAAACAACCAAAAATCAGAAATAGCTGAGAAGGTTTCTGGCACAGATAGCAAGCCAGCTCGCAGCGGCATAATTTCTAATGGCGATTTAATTGAGTTTGATTTTGTCGGCAGAGTAAAAACCAGCGGGCAAATTTTTGACCTTTCCTCAGAAGAGACCGCGAAAAAGGAAGGCATTTATCAGGAAGGCCAGAAGTACGGGCCTGCAGCGGCAGTTATTGGCAAGGGCATGCTTGTCAAAGGGCTGGAAAAAAATCTCGAAGACAAGGAAATCGGAAAAGAGTATGATTTTGAAATTCCTGCTGAGGAAGCGTTTGGCCAGAGGAATCCAAGCCTAGTACAGCTTACTAACATCAGCAAATTCAAGGAGTTCAGGCCTATCGCAGGCATGCAGGTTAATGTTGATGGCATTCTTGCTACGGTGCGTGCTGTCTCCGGCGGCCGTGTTACTTTGGATTTTAATCACCCAATGGCAGGCAAGGCGCTGCTTTATCACGTAAAGGTCTTGCGAAAAATTTCTGGTTTAGCTGAAAAAGTAAAATTAATCTGCGAGAAATTTTTAGGCTTAACAGCGGACGTCAAAGCTGAAGGAAACAAATTGACAATAAAAGCGAAAACTTCTGATGGCAAAGAGCTGGACAAGGCTGTCGAGGCGCGGCTTGCTGAAGAGCTCAAGAAACTGGTTGAAGAACTCAAGGATAAAGAGATTATTTTTGCAAAACAAAGCTAATTTTATTTGTTAAACTGCATTTATGCAAAAACGCCAAGCTAGCTCATAATTTTATTACGCGATAATCCAAACCCTCGACTCTGCAATAATTATCTCTAAGCCATTCAACAATTATTGATTTATTTTTTCTGGACAGCGCCGCGAATGCCTTGCCGAACGCTTCGTCTTCTGGAATATGCGCGGCTTTTGTCTCAAGCTGGCCGGTAATTTCGTAATAAAACCGGGTAAGTTTTGCTCGAATAGAATTGCCAAACCATGGCGGAACATTTATCACGCGACTTTCAATTCGTTCTTCCAGTTCCATATAAATTCAAAATAGATTAAGTTTAAATAATTATAATCTATTTGCTACAATGCATACAATAATTTAAATCCCCCAGAAGCCAGCTTTTTATGGGCTTGGAAGATATGGTTCGCGTAATAGTTGATAAGGTTGCTACCGCAGATATAGAGCATGAGGACGAAACAAGAACAAACGTTTTTACAAATCTTGCCTTGGATGAGGTAGCGGCAGATACTGCTGAAAGAACTGGCCAGACAACAGTGCGCTTGTATCAAATCAGGCCGCTTGCCCTTTGTCTTGGGGCAAACCAAACGCAGGATGAAATCTCGCAGGAAAAATGCAAAGAACATTGTTTTGACTGGGCAGTCCGGCGGAGCGGTGGCACACTTGCTTTACTAACTCACAATAAAATTATTATCAGCAAGGCATACTATAAGGATTTGGGTGATTTAGATACAGAGGCGCACACAAAAAACTTTTGCAAAGATATTATGCTGGCGCTTCGTGATTTTGGCATTAAAACCGAGCTTTGGAACAAGTGCGATATAATGGCAAATGTGAGCGGCGATTTGCGCAAGATTGGCTCGACTGCGATTCATCTCGGGCGCAATTCTGTATTTGCGCACGCTACGCTTAACTTTCTTTATCCGCCAAAAGAGAAAGAAAGGTTTTTCCAGATGGCAAGGCCATTTGGCGCAGATATTATGCCAGGGCATCATGATTATCTCGTATCCGAAACATCAAATTATATAGCAACACTGGGTGAGCTGTCCATTGCAAAAAGGGAAGAAATTGAAAATGTGCTGCTTGAACGGCTGGCTGGCAGCAAATATGCGCTAAGCGAATGGACTGAAGGTGAGCTCGCAGGCGCAAAAACAAAGGCGGAAGAATTAAAGGCGTATAAGCATGTGAAGCGAGAGGCAAGGTTTAAGGGGCTGTGTGATTTTGAGCTTGGCCCACACGTGCCGATATTTACTTTTGTAAATGGCAGGCCCGTCTTTCTTCCGAAAAAGATCGTATACGCGCTTTCAGAACAATATGTATTGCGCGAAGGCAGTTTGGTGTTAGCCTCGCGCAGGATTAACAGGGATGAACAGCTTTCAATTTATAATAATTGGCTGGCCAGCATACAGCAAGGCTAGATTTTAGATTTGTAAAAAGCTGCGCATAGAAAATATAGCGAGTATACTGCCAGTATACTCGTAGTATACCGCGCATTTGGTTTTAATTTTGGCGCAAAATAGAATTTTGCGGGGCAGATGAAGATGCATGCATTTTCAGCTGTTTATGCATGGCTTCGACATTTCTCGCGCATACAAAATCGTGCTGCCGAAAGCCTCCGCCAAAGGCCTTTGGGATGTGCATTAGCTCGTGGATAAGGACTTTTTCTTTGTCAGAATCGCTTAATCGGTCAAATTTTTCTGAAATTACCTCAATAATATAGTGCGCCTTTGTATTCAGCGTTGCCTGCCATATCTTGGAAAGCGCGTAACACCTTGCGATTGCCCTGCTGGCTGAGCCCGAGCTGCGGAAGCAGGCCAGCCTGCTTAAATCGATGTGCTCCAGCCCCAGCGTTAAGACCATATATTCTATCTTGTTTTTAATCTCGGGCGATGGCTCGTATTTAATCATACAATGACGTTACCTTTTTATATTTAAACCTACCTTTTTATTTATGCTAAAACCGCGAAAGACAATAATCTGCCTGGATTTAGACGGTACGCTTCTGGATTCGACTGAAACGTATGTAGCTGCCTACAATAAATCGTTTGAAAAGAATAACCTGCCAACGAGATCGAGGGAAGAAATTGTTAAGCACTTTGGCCTGCCTGGCATTCAGATTGTAAAAAACCTTTTTCCAAGCATACCAGAGAGAAAAATACTCAAGGTTACGAATGATAAAATAGAAATTGTTCTTGATGAAACATTCAAACTTACAAAGCAGTTTCCAAACGTTCCAGAGGCGGTGGAAAAACTGAGGCAGAAATATTTTGTTGCGATTGTTTCAAATGGCCTGCATGATGAAATTATCGCGCTTTTGAAATACGGCGGTCTTTCCTCAAGAATGTTTGACGCGATTGTATGCGCGCAGGAAGTCGCGCACGCGAAGCCAGACGCGGACGAAATTTTCAAAGCCGAGAAAAAATTGGGCGCAAAAGTGGAGTGGATGGTCGGCGATACAGTTTATGATATGATTGCCGGCAAGGCAGCCGGCGTAAAAACGTGCGCAGTACTTTCCGGCATTCACGATTTGAAAAAATTGGGCTCGGAGAAGCCGACGCTGGTTGTGCAGTCCGTTGCCTTCCTGCCAGACGCGCTTTTCGGCAGCTTGTAGAAAGGCTTAAAAGATTTTTGGTTTAATGTCTGGCATGGCAAATAAAAGAAAGCCGTTTGCATATCAATCGGATGGCAGTATTAATGTCGTAGTACAAACACTGCCAGAACTTATAAATGAGCTTAGAGCAAGCACCAAGCCGGAGCAAGTTAGTATTTGTTGCTGGTTTCCTGGCGCTAAAAACAGCACGGGCTTGAACTCAGACATATATAGTCAGTCTACGGTTGTGGAGCCGCCAACGGATACAGCACTTGCCGAAGTGGAAAAAGCGAGGGAGTCTTTAGAAGATAAAATTGTCCAATTAAAAGAGGAAATAGAAAAAGGTGAGACGACTTTTAACGCGACCGAACTTTTTGATAAAATATTAAGTGATTTACCAAAATGGTATGCTCTTGGCTTGCCAACTGATACTTTAGTTAAGAAATACATAGAAGCACACAAATATGAAACCCGCGTCTGGCTGCCCATGAAAGAGATAGAAGCAAACTTGAGGAAAAAGGGCTGGGCTTAATCTTTTAAACTACAAAACACTATTCTAGTAATGGCCAACAATAATATTTACAAACTGCTGTTAGTGCTAGCCGCAGTAATTTTGGCTGGCATGCTGCTCAAGCCGTTTCTCACGCCAATAGTTTTCGCGGCGGTTGTCGTTTATCTTACTATGCCGCTGCACAAAAAAATTTCAGAAAAAATTTCAGAAACATTTTCTGCCTATTTTATGACTGCTTTGGTAATTGGCATAGTAGTTCTTTTGCTTAGCTATGGCGCGTCAATAATCTTGAACGAGTTCGGCCGCGCATATATTTTTATTTCAAAAATAAATTCCAGCCAGCTTTCAATAAACCCGCAGCTGGCAGACACAATAAAAAACGCCGCGAGATTTTTCTTCTCACGCATTATCTCTGATTTTTCCGGCACAGTCAGCCAGATACCAAAGTTCCTGCTGTCAGTTTTCATATTTTTCATATCGCTTTTTTACTTTTTCAAAGATGGGGAAAAATTTGCCAAGCTGGTTGGGGAAAATCTGCCATTGCCGGCTGACAAAAAGGATCATTTATTTAATGACATGAAAAAATATGTGCGCGCCTTCGTGTATGTTTGGCTTTTCATCGGTTTATTGCAGGGGGTAGTTGCTGTTATCGGTTTTAAGCTGTTTGGAATTCCGTATGCCATGCTTGGCGGTTTCGCGGCGGTGATATTGTCAATCCTGCCAGTTGTGGGAACATCCGCGCTTTACATTCCAATTGCCGCGGTAACAATATTAAACGGCGATTTTAACTCAGGGGTTGGCCTGCTCATATACGGGCTGGCAATCGGAGGCGTGCTCGACAACATAATACGCCCATACCTTGCAGGCAAGCATTCTGACGCCCATCCGTTACTGATACTGCTTGGCGTTCTCGGCGGTTTAATCCTGCTGGGCCCGTCAGGATTTATTATAGGGCCAGTCATTTTGCTCGGCGCGGTAACAATCCTGAAAAGCGTTGACCTTACTGTTTTTAAGTAATGGTAAGTTTTATATAATGCAAAACACAGGTAAAGCTATGGTTGAAAAGCCGCCTTACTGGCACGAGAGGCCAGCTACAAGTTTATTGTATTTCACGCTGCTCAGCATTTGCATCGCAATATTCATCGGGTTCGCATACCTTGGCTTTCTCGCGTTTAGCATAACAAAGAACACAATATTTTTCCTTCTTTCCTATGTAGTCCTCGCCCCTGTTTTTGTGGCTGGCTTCCTGTTCCTGCTTCTCCTGATTGTCGGCAAGACTGGCTTTTACAGAGAGCTGGCCGAGCTGCATAAATACAAAGTGCAGGTTTAGTTATGCTAAAACGAAACAAATACGCGCTTCCAATCGATTTATCTGCAATTTTGAAAGCGACGGCAACGGACTCGCCGGCGCACGCAAAAACATACAAAAGTGGAAAACACTATTATGCTATAGATTTTATCTGTCAAGTTGGAACACCCATCAAGTCTGCGTTGGAAGGGGTTGTTGTTGATATAAAGGATGATTCGTCTGTCGGTGGACCTGACGAAAGCTTTGACGTTTTGGGAAACTACGTAGAAATTAAGCATCAAAATGGAGAATACTCAATGTATGAACACATACGCACGGGAGCAAAAGTAAGGATTGGTAATAGTGTACGCACGGGCCAAATAATTGCTCTATCTGGCGCGACTGGCTGGCTTGCACAGCTTGGGCCGCACCTGCATTTTGAAATCCACAAATATCGCACACCTTACTCTTCAGAGAACTACAAGGCAATAAGAATAAATTGGGATGATTCTGCTAGGATTGTATTAGAGCGGCGACTTGGCACTAAATAACTACAAAGCTGGCAAGTACTTAGTTTTTATCATACTAATGATTTTTAGTATGTCTTTAATGTTTTCACTAACTTCGGCAATAGATATGGTTTTGCCATAATAATTTATCCCATTTCTTATTTTGCGGAACCTGTCAAATTTTTCTGCAAGCAAGCCTTCGCCCATATCTTTTAAATAATAGGTAAAAGCCTCGTGTGAGTAAACCTTATATCCATCCAGCAGTGCCATAGCCTCAACTAAGCTTCTAAGCACGTCATAATAGCATGCCATAACCCGCCGTGCAGAATTTTCACCTATCTGCAGGGTTTTCAGGAAAGTGAGATCTGTGGCAGAGTTTGCAATCAATGATTTTACCATGGAAATATCTTTTTCGGCCTTTTTTGCCTGTCCGCGCTCAATGAAATCACTGAATTTCATAGCAAAATCTCCCAATATCCGCGCAGGACAATGCCGTTAAGCCAATTATTGACCAAATCCTTGCTCTTCAGCTTCAGTTTTTCAATCTCCGCCCGGGAATGCACAAATAATTGTATTTTATGGCCCAATTTTTTTTCGAATTTTTCAAGATTTAGATTTTTTTTCGCGGGGCCGATTATCAAAATATCAATATCGCTTGCGGGGATATTTTCGGCCTTGCGGAAGGAACCAAACAGCACAATTGATTCTGGGTGGTTAAACTCATCATCCAAAAAGTCAATAAGCCCGGAGTCCTCAAGCACACCCACATTGTAAAACAGCTTTTTATTCTTGAACGCCGTGCTTTCAGAATTCGCTTTAAACAATAAGTGATTAAATTTTCTTTTCGATATTAGAATGCCATTTTTCTCAAATTCCGCGAGGTATTTTGAAACGGTTGTGGGCGAAAGCCCAGTGAGTTTTGATAGTTCGCGGATATGAAATTCCCGCGCAGGCTCATTTATGAAATATTCAAGCAGTTTGTCCATTTTTCTTTACAGTTGTCCATAATAATGGACAGCTGTCCATTTAAAAACCTTTTGGTTGCTCTCCGGTGTTGGGCTGGCCAAGCTGCGCGAAGATGAGCACAAATTTGAAAGTTGGCTGAAAGAATTAAAATAAGGCTGTTTGATTTTGTGTCGCAAATAAATCCAAAAGCACCTTTGCCTTTTCTGATTCCTTTGTTGCCACGTGTGCCTTTTCTGTTTTTTCTAAATCTTCTATTTTGAAAAATTTCCACTCGGTTGAGAACTTGACTGCCAGCCAGGGCTCTGCCTTGAAAATCTCTGAGAATTTTTTCAGCTCGTCAACCTGCTGTGGCTCGAAATACTGGTATTTTGATTTTGTTGACTTGCACTCGATCGCCAAAACCTTTGAGCCGTTTGACGCGAGAACATCTGGCGAGTAAAACTTTTGCACGCCGGAGCCGGCCGCCCTGATCGCTGCGAAGTTACTGCCCCAGAGCATGCTGACTAACTCCCGTTCGGCATTAGAACCCTTTGCTTTCATACTCATGGCCAAAAACACTTTTAAACACCCAATTATAAATGTTAGCATGGGTAAGCTGGCCATTCTTAACATAGTATTGCTGATAGCCGCGCTCGTGCTTTTGCTGAATCTAGCGGGGCCTGCTGACATCACCGCGAATGTGGTTTATGCGCTTGACAAGTCAGAGCCAAAATGTATTTTCGAGTATCAGGGTTCGCAATCAGCAATTGATGATATAAATCAATGCTGCTTTGAGTTGCAGCAGCAGCGCACATGTTCGCAAGATGGCGCAGTTAATTCTGACTATGCCTGCTCGACATCAGATTATGGGGCAAAATACACAGTAAACACAAAGGCAATCAACTACTGCAAAACACAGGGTTATAGGATAAAATTAAAATGAAGCACATAAGAATCACGTTCCTGCTTGCGGCCCTTGTGGCCGGCCTGCTTGTGGCAAATATTTATAATGAATTTTATACCGCAAACGCAAAACCTCCGGAAAACATAGTTGTGGCTGGCAAGTTTATTGACATGAGTTCGCTAACGCTCAGGCAGAAAATCGCTCAGATGATAATGGTTTATGGAAATCCGGATGACAAGGCACTTTACCAGCAAATGAATATTGGCGGCGTGTTTCTGACTGCCATGGATACGCCCGAGGCGTTTAATGAAACCACGAGCCTTTTTCAGCGCGAGACAAAAATTCCGTTTTTCATCGCAGCGGATGTTGAGGGGTGTATAAATCCGTTTGAAAATTTTGTGAAATTCCCTGCATTGCACGATGTTAAAACTGAAAGTGATGCGTTTGCAATTGGGAAAGCGGAAGGCCAGCTGATGAAGGAGCTTGGAATGAATATGAATTTCGCCCCAGTTGTCGACACGAAGGATACAATCTGGAACTGCCGCAGTTTCTCGGGAACGCCGGATGAAATTTCTGGCAAGGCAGAAAATTATGTGCGCGGCCTGCAGTCCCAGGGCGTAATCGCAACCCCAAAGCATTATCCGGGAAAGACATTAAGCGTTCGGGATCCGCACAGGCTTCTGACTTATGCAGTGATAGACAGCTCAGACATAAACCCGTTCACGAAAAGCACGGAGGCAGGCGCGGGCGCGGTTATGATCAGCCATGTGATCGGCAGCGGCGCTGTTGACACAGAAGGCAAGCCAGCAGTTACATCTAAAAAAGCTGTGACTATGTTGAAAAAAGATTTTAGCGGTTTGGTCGTGACAGACGATATAAACATGCTCGGCCTCATCAGATATTATGGCTGGTCAGATAATCGCTATGTGGATTTGTTCGCGGCCGGCAATGACGTTGTGCTTGACGTTGCATCCTCGCCAGATAAAATAAATCACATAATTGATGTTGTAGAAAACGCGGTTCGGGATGGAAAAATTTCTGAGTCGCAGATTGATGGTTCCGTAAGAAAAATTCTCAAGGTAAAAGGTTTCACGCCAATTTAATCTTCATCGCCGCCGGACTGCTGATAATTTGTTGATTGAACGTTGCCGCCCGGCGTTGCAGCATAACTCCCCGAGCCTGCCTGATAATTTTTGTTTTGCCCACCAGCACCATAAAGGTTATTTGAACCGCCAATTTGATACATGTTGCCACCCATTTTGCCCATTGAATTAAAACTAACTGTGCCGTCAGAATTCATCTCTGCGTGAGCGCCTGTTCCGCACGAAGCGCAGGAAACTACTGCTCCTGCCGCCTGGCTGGCATATGCTGTTCCAGAAACGTGCGCATCGCCGCCGGCTTTGTAATTAACGCCTGCTGCCCCGGATTTGTAACTATCGCCACCCTTGCCTCCCCCTCCTGCTTTGTAAGCATCTTTGATATCGTCCTTTTTTTCGGAATCTTCCTTTCTGGCGGCACTGCCTTTCGCGACGTAGCCTACAGCTGGCTCGCCTGCGCTTGCAGTCTTGGCTACTGCACGTTCTAGGCCAGAATCTGATTTTTCTAAATCTTCGCCGTAGCTGCCCATTACGACTGGCTTTGCTGGCGTTCCGTCAGAATGCTTGTGCCATCGCTTAAACTGTTCTTCAACTAAATTTTTGAACCACTTGTTGAGGCCTTCGTGGCTGGCCTGCTCAAGGCCGGACTGCTTGTTGAACGCTCGTTCTAAAATGCTGCGCGGGGCAGCGGTTTTTTCTTTCATTGATGCCGGCATCTTCCTGCCAAGCAAGGCTCTGGCTAGTATGCTTTTGCTCGGCCCGTTTTTGGTTTGTGTTTTCATTTCGTAAATATTTCCACGATACTCGCTAAAAGCGAGTCCGTCGAAATCATATTTTTATTTAGTAAAGATTTCGACGATATCACCATCAGCCAGCTTGTGGTATAGCCCGACCTGCTGGCCAGTGAATTTCGCAGACGGACCCCATACTTTTGCTATTTTAAACCTTTGCACAAAGTCTTTATGCACTGTTCCGGCTAATGCCTTTACATTGGCGCCAGCATCCAGTACGACTGGCTTGGGTGCAGTAATTCCGCGCGTTTTCGTTTTGACTCTTATTTTTCCGACGCGCTTCCATATTTTTTTCTTAAAATCATCTATGTCGCTGATTTCAGTAACTGAAACAAGATTTTTCTGGTTTATGTCAATACCTCGTTTTGCTAGTTCGCTGCGAATCAGTTCAAAATCATCTGCGGATTTTATTGCGAACACAACAAAATTAGCAGTCCTTACCAAATCAAAAATCTGCCCGCCGGCCTCTGATATTCCTGCGTAAAAGGCAGGCAGGTCTATGCCCTGCATCCAGACATTTTCGTAAGGAATCATGCGCATCATAAAGCCATATTCATTTTCGCTTTTGTATTCGAGGCCCGCGAGTTTAGAAAATAACCTTGACTTTGGCGAATTTGCAACGCCAAGAAATACAATTGTTAGCGCGCCTTCTTTTCGGATAACTTCGATGCGCTTCCCCTTGCCAGCTTTTTTTTCGCGCTCGAAATCCTTTTTTAATTCGGCAAGCTTTCTTTTTAGCTGTGCATTAAGCTTTTCCGCTGACTTGTGTTTTGGCGCGACAGCGATCATATGCTTCATGGCAGCTATCCTTTCAGTAGGTGTCTTCGCCTTGAAATACACCTCTTCTGCCAGAACATACTCTACTGTTACATTTGTCGGCATTTCTTTATCAACTCCTCCTTAACTTTTTAAATCTAAAACTTTAAAGCTTTGCCATGGTGTCTTTGCTAGAAATACGGACATTCCTTGAAAGCAGCCTGCCCGCCAAAATCGCGGCTGCAAGTATTATTGTAGTTGCCAGTATAATCGGCGCCCACTTTGTAGCAAATTTTGCCGAAGTGCTAATGAAAAAATCAGGGCTAAAGGTGTGGCTTCAGAAGCGCGGCGTAAAAAATCCCGCAGGCATTATAGAATATGCGATACGATATGTTATTTATATAATCGCGTTTATATTAGCACTCTTACGGCTCGGAATTTTCACACCAGTTATTGCTCTTATTGTGGTAGTGTTAGGTGTACTGGCCGGCATTTTTGCATATTTCGAACTGCGCAACAGGCTAGTTGATTTGCTGGCTTTGCCAGCGGTAAAAAAATTAGGAATTAAAGAAGGTGAAATGATAAAAATCGGCGATTTTGAAGGAAGGGTTTCCTCTGCCGGATTTTTCGATCTGAGGCTAGAAACAAAAAGCGGCGTGATAGTAATCCCCAACAGGCTGGCCGCAAAATCAAAAGTTATAAAACTGCCAAAAAGATTGTGATAATTATAAGTTTATGATGTGAATTTGTTTACAATTTTTTACAGAAAAGGTTATAACCCAAACTTCGCTTCGCTCGTTTGTGAAATAATCATTTCCTACGGAAATGCTTATAAGCTTTGCCTGCCTAAAAAATGTATGGTTACAGCATTTATACTTATTGTGGCCGATTCCGGGTGCGAGCGAAAAATCGCGGACAAGCTTGCAGACGCTGAGGGCGTAGAAGAAGTTGATGTTATCTATGGTGATTATGACTTGGTTGCAAAAATTCGTGTTTCTGACATATCAAAACTCGGCGATTTTGTAATGGATAATATACGGACCATCAAAGGCGTAAGGCGTACATCCACTTTAATCGCGGTGAGCGACTAATCTTTGGAGGACTAAAATGGCAGTTGGCGCATATGTGTTAATAACAACGAAATCCGGCAGTGAAAAAATAGTAATAGAAGCCCTGAAAAAAATGCAGGAAATAAAAGAAGCCCGCGTCCTTTATGGCGAGTATGATATCCTCGCGAAGGTGCAGGTCAATGATATTCAGAATCTAAATACATTCTTGCTTGAGAAGGTCAGGCCAATCGGGCATGTTGAGAAGACTTCGACTTTGATTGTGGCTGCGTAATAGTTTTATTTGTTAATGTGCTGTCGTTCCGCCGCAGGCGGGACTTTTCGCTCGAACCTTTTGGTCTCAAAAGGTTCGGGGCAGATCAATCGGGCATGTTGAGAAAACTAGCACACTGATTGTTGCCGCATAAATTTTTATAATTTTTCTGATTGGGGGAATTAGGCCCCGGCAGGAGCGGTCCGATCCCATAATGCCGTCCGTCCTGTAAGTTGGCGCTTGAGCACTACAGTTCGCGGCCGTTCCAGATATCAAGTCCGCAAGCCC
>JACQKZ010000002.1 GCA_016204275.1 Nanobdellati archaeon
GCACTGGCCATCCGCTAAGCAGTACTGTTCTACAATATATTGTTGATTGTTGCCGACCCAGAATGTACAGCCGTCTGTTAATGTGCCATTCGTGCCAGTACACGTGCCGAAATTTATACTCTTGCCGCCATCTGTATCTGTGCAAGTCGGAGATGGTGCAACACAAGCTCCGTTTTGGCAGACCTTGCCAACTGAAGCGCAATCAAACAAGGGGTAACCACTAGATTTGCACTGGCCATTTTCTGCACAGTATTGTTCTATAATATACTGCTGCCCGTCAGGCCAACCTAGATTGCAACTGTCTGCAAATGCTGTACCATTTGATCCGGTACATGTTCCCTGTTGGTTTACATTGTTGCCGCCATCTGTATCTGTGCAAGTTGGTGGTGGCGTGCATGCCTGTGATTCTGCTGGCTTGTTAGTAGTTGTTCCACAGTTATTTGCATCTGTGCACGTTCTTGTTTGCGTGCCTGCAGTAGAACATACGCTCCACGCAGTACATGACCAGCTTGGTACGCATGCTTCTATCGTACAACGACGCGAACAACCATCGCCGCTTTGCGTGTTGCCATCATCGCATTGTTCCTTCCCGTAGACAATGCCATCACCACACAAATTAGTTGTGCATTTTCCCACGCGACAGACAGGATCTGGCCCCGCAACACAAGTTTTAGTTCCTAACACACATTTATCATAATTAGCGCCACCGCAGCTATAACTTTTGAGTTCTTTTGCGCCACTGCAGTAATTTGAATATGTGCCCTTTGCGTCTTCACAGCTGTTATCCACGTAATTCATCTTACAATATTTTTTAGTCACGTTGCCTGTAGCATAACTGGAAAAAACAGACAGCAATAAAACCGCGCCGACAATTACTGCTATAAATATTAAGTAATTGTTTTTAACTGTGGCCATTATTATGGTACGCACAACTTATTTAAAAGCTTTTGCATATATCTGTGAGTAACATATATCACTTCAAAACGAAAATATTTTACATGCTGACTGCTCAAAAATACAAATCTTTTTTAACAAACTATTATAACCTTGCTATGGCTATTGATTCGTTTAACGCAATTGTAATATCTGCGATGCCGAAGGCGGGCGCATCTTCTGTCGCGGCTGGCCTTGCAAGCCATTACGGCTGGGCGCACTACTCTGCCGGCGATGAATTCAAAAAATTATCTGCAAACCCCAACGAGCTTGCTGCGGCTGTGGAAGTCTGGCAGGGCAAGGGGAAAGACAAGGGCTTGCATGACTACCTGAATGACAGGGTTACTTCGCAGGCTTCGGCTGGCGGGATTGTAATTGATGCAAAGCTCGGCATTTATCTCACGAGGCACCTGCCGAATGTTATTACAATCTGGCTAAAAACAGAATTCAACAAGCGCGTGGAGCTGGCCATCAGAAAATCTGGCGGCGATTATGATTCAGTTAAGCAGTCCTTGACAGCGCGAACACAAATGGAATTGCAGGAGTGGGCGCAGATGTATCCCGAACTTGGCGGGTACTTCGAGCAGGAATACCGCGCGCATATTGTTCTGGAAAATAATGGCACACTCGAAGATGCGGTTAGAAATGCCATTGCGCAAATTGGTCTTGTGGCTAGCCAACAGCCTGTCTTACACATAGCATGAAACAGAAAAGTATTTAAAGTACTAAATTATAGACTTTCTTGTGATAAATAACTAAAAAATACCAAAAAAATGGTAAAAATTGAGATTTTAATATCAGAGGGAAAAGTGGCGCGGCTAAATGAGCTCGAAATAGATAGATATGTAAATTTCTTCAGCAATTCTTACAAAGACAATTTGGCGCATTGCTCTGCAACGCTTGTGAGTTTCCCGCGGTGGAGCATAATTTCCGGCTACTACGCAATGCACGACATTACAAAATTGCTTTTGGCAAAAAAATTCAGGCTTAAAATTGAGCTCGAAGTCCATGCAACAACAATTAAAGTCTTGCAGGAATTAATTAAAAACAAAGATATTTTAGAATTAATCGATAAAGGGTACAAAGAATTTATTAGTTTAGCAAACGACCTCGCGGAAGCAAAAAAGGAGCGCGTGAAAGCGCAATATTACACTGGCACTGCGTTTTCCAAAGAAACATACGCAAACCGCGCGTCAGAATTTCTAAAAACTGTTGTCACGCCGTATTTGGAAAAAATAAATGCGCTTTTGGAGGAAAAATGATAAATCTTATTTTTGATTTGGATTGTTTTAAAATTTTGAGCGTGTTTGCGCTTGCGCCTGGCCTGCGGCACAGGCGGCAGGAGCTCCGGCAAAAAACAAAATTGAATAATGTGCCGCTGGATAACGCACTTGCCAGGCTCGTTCTGTCAAAAATTCTCGCGAAAGAAAAAAAACTCTTTGTAATTAATTTTGAAAATGCGCAGTCAAAACAAATTTTAAACATTGTTTCGCAGCAATACAAATCAATGCGCGAGCTTCCGCTGGATGTTTATTTTCTGCTTCTTGATGCTGTTGATAAATTAATAACTAACAAACATATTGAACTCTGGCTGTTTGGCTCATACGCAAAACTGGTTTACAAAGAAGATTCTGATGTTGACTTGGCGCTTTTAGTTACAAAAAAACACGAAAAAGAAACTGTAAATAAAATTCTGCAGAAGCTTGAAAAAAAATACAGCAAGGCCATAGAACTTCACACATTCGATAAGGCGCGCTTTTACAAAAACAAGCGCGATCCGTTAGTGAAGGAGATTTTGATGGCTGGCCTGCGGCTCATTTGAAAACCGCAAAGTATATATATAGGTTCTAGCGAAGGCATGGCAAAGCCTGGCGTCGTTAATGTCGAGATTTCGATCAATAAACATTTGATTGCGGATTTTATTTTGTTAAGAGACATATTACGGGGCGGACTAACACTTTCTCCTTCTGCGCCACAACCAGTAATGGTCAGGATTGAGTGTATGCTAAATATGTTGGCGGGCTTAGAAGGCCGCACGCCTGCCATTGGCTTACAACGGCGATTAAATTTCAAAGAGCGAGCTGAAATAGCAGATGTTTTTGAGTTACTCAACAAAATCCGCAAGATAATTAACAAAAAAAATATTACTGAAAAAAATATTACATATGCACTTCATTACGCCGACGATGCTATAATACTACTAAAAAGGTTGAGAATACTAGAACTTCGTACCAACTAATTATCCGACCGCCCGTCTTACATCAATCACATCTGTTGTAGAAACATCTGCGTTTTCTTTTATTGCGGCTTCGATTTTATCCAGATTTACTTCTGCTTCCTCGCCGAATAATGTTATTGTCAGCGATTTTAATCCGAAGGCCATTGCTTCAATTGCTGCGCTGTGGAATTTTGCCTTGAGCTCCTCTATTTTTGACTTGCAAAAAATTTCTAATTTTTTCAAATCAACATCTGGGGATGTTGGCATTACCCGTAACTTTGCTACAACTGTTGCCATAATTACGGCCCCTCAAATTTACAGCTGCATTTGTACTGCGTTGCGGTTTTCCTGCAGTGCCCGCACCTTGTTACTTGCTCTAGGCAGGATGGGCAGGGAAAGCTGGTTGCGTCCCTGTCATTCGCTACATTTGCTTTACATGACACACATATCTTATCCATGAAGATGGGCTTGAAAGATGGATTTATAAAGATATTGATTATTGTATTTGCATGGCTGACTTGCTATTATATCTTATTGTACTTGGGCTGGCAATGGCACCAATTTCCGAGGCCCGCGGCGCCATTTTATTCGGGATAGCGGCTGGCCTTAGCCCTTGGATTGTGCTGCCATTAAGCCTAGCCGGAAATATTTTGGCAATTCCTATTGTTTTTTGGGTTCTGAGGCAGGCTCACTTCCGCAACATCATTCTCAGTATTTTTGGGCAATCTGCGGCATCCCACATCGAAAAAAACAAAGGGCATCTAGAACTATATCGCGAGCTAGCCTTATTTATTATTTCTGCTGTACCGCTGCCGCTTTTCGGCGCATATACTGCAATCCTGATTTCAGAAGTGCTGGGCTGGAATTGGAAAAAATCCGCGCTTGCGATTGCTAGCGGAACACTGCTGTCCGGCCTGATTGTATTTTTGGGCGCGGAAGGCGTGATAAAATTGTTTGGCTCATAGAACAAACATTTTTAAACTGCCAAGCATATTTATTATTATGGCATTATTTGATAAACAGAGATTTGATAGGATTATCAGAAATGCAGCAGGCAGCCTGTCTAGACATAGAGATGTTAAAGAAAAAGAAGTGCTGGCTCTTGTAAACGGTTTAGAACACGAGGATGTTGTATTATTACGAATATTTGCGCGATTGCGCGGCGATGTATGGCATTTGCAGAATGACGTAACTGGCCTTATGAATAGGACTGTTATGGTTACTGGCGTTTTAAAGACCGCGATACGAGATTCTGTAAATGAAAGTTCAGAATTGCTGGAATTAGCAGAAGCGATAGTTAGAAAAGACAGAAGCTCGGAAGAGTTGTTGAAACGAAAAATTATGAAACTCGAAGAGTTATTTCACGAACACCTGCTTGAATTAGGCAGGGATAGATTTACATCCCAGTAAAGCTTTTAGCTGATGATTTTGACTGGCATTTATGAAACTAAAACAAATCCCTGAAGACTTCAAAGTCGAAGAAATAATTAAATTACCTAAGCAAAATCCTGCAGGCCAGCACACTTATTTCTGGCTGACCAAGCGGAATTACACAACCGTCCGAGCGATACTTGCGGTTGCGAAGGCGCTGAACGTTTCGTTTGCGCGGTTTCACTTTGCAGGCACCAAGGATGCGAATGCAGTTACGAAGCAATTGGTTTCTGCGTTCCAAGTTCCGCCTGAGAGATTGTCCAATTTAAATTTGAAAGATATTGGGATTGAAGTTGCTGGCAGGTTTGCTGAGAGATTGGCACTCGGCGATTTGACTGGAAATCGATTTGAGATTGTTTTGCGGGATTTGAGCAAAAACGAAATAAATAATATTAAAGAACATTATTTAATACTAAATAAGGCTGGCTTTCCCAATTACTTCGGCGAGCAGAGGTTCGGCGGCGGGAACTCCGCATTAATCGGCAGGGAGATCATCCGCGGCTATTTTCGGGATGCGGTTTACTACTTGCTGACATATTCTGAGCGGGAAAATAGCGAGGCAAGCAAGTTTAGGGCGCTGGCCAAGAAAAAGTTTGGCATGTGGCCAGCGCTATTGAACGCATGCCCAAAGTTTTTAGGCATAGAAACCACAGTTCTGCAACACCTAGCAAACATTCCTAATGATTTTGCCGGCGCGCTGAGAAAAGTTCCGAAGCCAACGCGAAGGATGTATGTGCATGCCTACCAGAGCTATTTGTGGAATGCTGCATTAGAAACTGTAAAAAGCAGGTTAAAGAAAGAGTATGCCGTTCCGGGATATAAAACAAAGTTCGGTAAGGACAACTTTTCCAAAAAAATCAAAGAGCTGTTAACAAAAGATAATCTGACACTTGACTATTTCAAATGCCCGCGGATGCCAGAGCTAGCCAGCGAGGGCACAACCCGCACCGCAATCATAAAACCGAAGAAGCTGAAGCTTGGGAAACTGGAAAAAGATGACTTAAACGCAGGGAAATTTAAGCTAAAACTGAATTTTGAACTGCCAAAGGGCGTTTATGCGACTGAATTAGTAAAAGTTTTGAGTGGTTAATTTATGCCATCGAAGATGGCATCGGGGGATTGGAAGTACCAACAAAATCCCGAAGGATTTTGTGGCACATCGGAACTTTGTTCCGATTGTGACTAAGAACGAAGGGGGCGGAGCCCCCTTGGGTCTTAGAATTAAACATTTATAAAACCAAAATCATCGTATTTTTAATGGAAAAAAGCAATGGCACAAGCCGGACTGCCCGCGATTATTTGTATTTGCTGGCCTTCCTTTCGTTATCATTGGGCTTAAACGTCTATGAGCTCATAGTATCTCCCCCGCCGCAGATTAATTTTTGGGAGAGTGTTTTTTCTATAATTGCCGGCGCCGCAATTATTATTTTTGTATTTATTACTGCGGAGCGTATTACTAACAGTGTGAAAGCCGGACTTTTTTCCGCCGCACTTATTATACCAATCCAAATTTACACCTGGAAAACAACCGCTCAGCTTACGCATACCCTTGGCGTGCTGTTTTTCATTGCCAGCATTTATTTTTTCCTTCGTGTCAGGGACTTTGACTGGCGGCTTGCCTTAACTGTGCCAGTCGTATTCGCATTTATTCACATTTACAGCCTGCTGCTCATACCAACTTACCTGCTTTATGTTGGTATAACAAAATTGAAACACAAGGAAATCGGCCAGGACGAGCTTAAGTTTATACTAGCCAGCACGGCCTGCATACTTGGAATTTTTCTGCTTTTCAAGGTAACACCTGCAGCGATTTTTCTTTTTGGCAAATATGCTAGCTACTTTGCGATTTCTTCCGCGCCCAAGGTTTACAAAAGTTTGCTGGCCTTTGCCGGTTCGCTGCCAATTTACATCGGGCTTTACGGTGCGTATGCCGGCTTGACAAAGGACAGAAAGTCAGCCATACTTTTTATCAGCGCAGCGATTGTGATTTTTACTGGATTCATAACACAGCTTGTTGACCTGCAGCTTGGCCTGCCTTACTTCACGGCTGTTTTTGTATGCCTGGCTGGCTTTGCCTTCGCAGAGCTTGAAAAATACCTGCTCGAGTCAAAATTCAAACATAAGATAGAACATGTATTTTTGGCCGCAGCAATAGCAGTTATGGCACTTGGTGTGCTGCACAGAATCGTATTTACGCTAGCGTAGCAAGCCCAAGGGCAAGGAAAGTGTTTTAAATTTATTTATGCCATAATTAATATGTTAATCGAGCTGGCGGCGTATACTGGCATGTTTATTGGCATGTTCTCAGCTATATTCTTCGTGCTAACATTCATTGAAGAAGAGCCGGCCAGCAAGCCTGCAAAACTGACAAAATTCCCCAAGGTTACGATTGTGGTGCCTGCCTGGAATGCTGCTGACACAATTGCTGAAACTATTAAATCTCTGCTGGCCATAAACTACCCAAAAGGCAAGCTTGAAATAATTGTTGTTGAAAATAACAATTCGGCTGACGACACGCTAAAAATAGCAAAATCATTTGAAAAAGATGGCGTGATAGTTTACAGTATCAAAGAAGGCGGCAAGGGACGGGCTGTAAACTTTGCGCTCGAAAAAGCGACTGGCGAGATTTTTGGGGCGATAGATTCGGATTCCTATGCCACGCCAGATATATTGCTTAACATGCTGCCCTACTTTTCAGATTCTGAGGTTGTTGCTGTAACACCGGCTCTTAAGGTGTACAAGCCAAAAAATGTTTGGGAACATGTACAAAGCCTTGAATATATTTATGGCATATTTTTGCGCAAGGTATTTGCATTCCTTGGCAGCATACATGTCGCGCCAGGCCCAATGACAATTTACCGGCGCGAATATTTCCAGAAAACCGGCGGTTTCGACGAAGATAATATCACTGAGGATATGGAGGTTGCGCTGCGCATACAAAGCCAGCACCTAAAAATAGAAAACTCGCCCAACGGAGTTGTTTACACATCATCCCCGCGGGGCTTCTCCCAACTGCTGCGGCAAAGGCTCAGATGGTACCTTGGTTTTTTTGAAAATATAATAGAATACCGCGGGCTTATGACTTCGAAACATGGCATACTTGGCATTTTCATACTGCCGCTCGCGCTTTATTCAATTGGATTTTCGATAGCAATGTTTGCCTATGCTACAAAGCATTTTCTAACAGATATAGTGCATAACATTTTGAATTTTCATATAAACAATCTGGATTTTTTAACGGGCATCAAATCCAGCTTATCGCTTCTGCCATTTTATTCGCCAGGTATTACTTTTGCACTAGCAATATGTTTTCTCATCTTCGGCGCGGTAATGCTTTATTTCGGCTGGAGCAGATCGGGCAGTGAGGAAAAACTTTATCTGCCGTATTTTGTTTACATATTTTTTTACACGTGGCTATTTGCAATCTGGTGGCTTGCCGCAATATTCGCAAAGCTGTTTGCGCGCGAATTAAAGTTTGGCGGAGTGGTCTGGAAAAACAGCTTAATTAACCAAATTTTACACCGACAATAAAACATTATTTAAAATAACACCAAGTAAAATCTATTGGTTCAATTCTGAAGTTGTATATTTAAAATCAACATGAAAGATTACTGCTGAGATATTGCCTTGCCAAGCTCCGCGCTTCCCTGATAACCCTCGTACTTCTTTTTTCCAATAATAACTGTTGGCACGCTTGTCACGTTGTAATTGCCTTTCAGGATTTTAATTGCAGGCAAGTTCGAGTTCACATCAAATGAATATACCATTACCTTGGGATTTTTTTCCTTCTGCGCCAATAATACTGGCCCCTGTACGTTACAGCTTTGGCAGTCAACATTAGAATAAAAGTAAAGTATTGGAACATAATTTGAGCTGCACTCGCGGTTGCTTTTCTGGATTGCCAGCCAGTGCTTAATCTCCAGCAGCGCGTAATATTTTTTAAGATTTTCGAAATCCTTTGCGCTTGACTGCTTTTCCATATAATCCAGCTTCGGGCCAAGATCGCCAAGCCTTGTGCCCAGCTCCTCTAGGCCTGCAAGATTGCACGGGTTCTCGGCCAGCAGGCTTGACTCGATTTCGAGGCTGACTGTGTCTATCTGAATCTCATCCTGCGCGCGCTGCAGGGATTCGAATTTCGATTCTACCAGCACCGAGCTGGCATAAAAACCGAGCAAAAAAATAAACGCTGCAAAAATAAGGGCGATAAACATGCGCTTAGCTATTTTTCCGACCATACTATACCCGTATTCCGATAAGGTTCATGCCGAGCTTATCCGCAGCCAATATCAACTCGTCTCCGGTCGGCGCTTCTATCAAAATACAACGATTATCTAATGGATCTACACTGATTGACGTCTTGCTGGAAAATCTTAGCTCTATTATTGAAACGCCTATTTTTGCGTCGCCGCAGCCTCTTATCGGAATTCTTGGTTCTACTGGATCAGTATCGCGGGTAAATGCCGCGGTAGTTTCTATCTGGTATAAACTTGTAATCCGCGAAATCTCTGCGGCTGCTACTGCCAGCTTGCCACGTTCTTGCGGGTTGTTTGGGTCAAATGAGATATATATTTTCTGGGAATTTAAAATTGTGTTGAGCACACTTTCAAAAAATGGTATGTCACCTGCTTTTCGCGGGTCAAGCCTGAACGCGATTGGGACTTTCTGCTGGCCAATTGCGGTGTACGTGCCGAATGTTCCGTCGTCCAGTGCATAAAACGTGTAACCACTTACTTCAAAGGCGTTCTTTGGCAATTTCGCCTCGCCACCGAAAATGTCAGTCGAGAAGCCTGCCACTACCCACGCAACCATAAAAAAAACAAGGCAGATAACAAATATCTTCGGCCAGACTGATGGTTTCTTCCGTAACTCGAGCGGTTTTATGAAATCCTTTGGTTGCTCTTTTGGCTGTTCATCTACCATTCTCACACCTTATTCTTTTGAATTAGAAAGAAATTTAAAGGTTTTGGCTGGTTTTGTAGTATGGCTAGAGAAGCTATACGGGCGCTGCTGGGCGATTTAGAGCCCCAGAAGGAAGAAAAACAGCTTCGGGTTGAAATAGATAGTGGATTAGAAGATGCGCTGGAAACAGTAATTAAAAAATTTGGCTGCGCCGTAGATGCTGAATCGCATAATCCCACAGACAAAATTTATAAGTCTGCGATAGGTTCAATTTCACACCATAAAATTGGGCAAGAATTTATAGACTGGTTTATTTTAATGCTGCGAGATTACCAGCACAAAGAGCATTTCGAAAAAATGGCAGGCATTTACCTAACTGCCATGGTTCGCGCCGCGTATTTGCAGGGCAACAATAATCTTTCTTTAATGCTTACGTTTCTTGAAAAAAAAGTTAGTGGATTTGGCAGAAATATTAAAGCGCAAGAAAATAAGCCGCTGTTTATTTCAATAAATGGCGATTTAGACGACAATTGCCTGGAAGGTTGCGTATGTGTAGATGCTAAAATCACTGGCAGTGTTGGCAGATTACTCGGAGGATTTGCTGAGTTTTCCAATATAAATGTAGTTGGCAATGTTGGCGAAAGATGCGCATATGACGCATGGGAATCAAACTTCACAGTAATTGGAACTGTTGACCATTCTTTTGGCATGTGGGCAAAGCATACCGTTCTGAAGTGCACAAACCAAGACTCAGTTAAATCCCTGCAACGCTACATCTGCGAGGGCTGCAGCGTTTACTGGATTGACGAAGCTGGCGCGGAAAAACTGGTTGCAAGCACGCCACCTTCACCGCAGATAAATATAGATGGGGAGTACACATATGAATCGAGAAAGCACAAGAGAGCTGCTTAAAGATTTAGAAACTATTTCTAAGGAACTAGAGTTTTGTATTTAAAAATTTGTTGTTAAATATTAAAAAAATAAAAAAGAAAGGGGATTTCTCCCCGACTTTTGCTTACGCAACGCTTGGAGCAGACACTGTTATTACTCCAGCCGAGCTGGTAACAGTGACGTCTTTGCCCTTCAGCTTGTCTGCATAGGACGCGAAGTCTTTCAGCACTGTTGATGCATCTCTTGTGTTGCTTGCGCTCCATCCTGCAACAATCAATGCTGTTTTTGTTCCACCGAACGCGTTCTCGACCAGCCTTAGCATAGCTGCATTCTCTGGCACGCCAGAGTCTGTGCCTGTGCTTGGGTAGGCCTTGCCCATCGCTGATGCTGTCAGTCTGTTGACTGCCGGACCGCCGACCAATATACTGTGGAAGGCTGTCTTGTCAGTCACTTCTGTGTCCAGCTTTGCTACTGGGACGCCAGCTACTGAAC
>JACQKZ010000028.1 GCA_016204275.1 Nanobdellati archaeon
ACCTTGGCGCACCCTCATCCCGAAATTGCAACAGTACGCTTCGCTTTCCATTTACATTTGCAAGCATTGCCACGCTCGAAAAATCGACTGCCATGCCAGCCATTAAAACAAAAAACTTAAATAGCTTTCTAATAACTTATTTGAATAACTTTTCCGTTCTTATGCAAAGATTTATCTGCGGCTTCGAGTATTCTTACAATTTTCGCGCCATATACTCCGTCTGTCAGCGGGGTTTTGCCTTCAGTTATACAGTCTAAAAAATGTTTGCACATATCTGGCAGCGCCCCGGAAACAATATGCGGATAAATTGCGGAATGTTTGTATTCTAAATCTGCTGCTGTCTGCGGCTCGGGCGTTTTCAACACAACGCCCTTGTCATGAACTTCTACTTGCGGATCTTTATCTAAATTATAAATAAGCATTTTTTCCGAGCCGACTACAATAGTTTCGCGAACTTTGTGCGGGTGCAGCCAACTCATGTGCACTGTGGCCTGCTGGCCTTTTGGAAATTTTATTATTATGTGCGCGTCATCCGCAACATCTTTTATTACTGTGGACGTACCGAACGCGCTGACTGATTCTGGAAAATCTTCGAAAATATATGATAAAATCGACAAATCGTGCGGCGCCAAATCCCAAATAACATTTGTTTTATCCGCTTGGTAAAGCCCGAGATTCAGCCTCCGCGACGTCGCGAACCTTGGCGCACCAATCTCGCCGGCATCTATGAGTTGTTTTACTTTACGGACTGCGGGTGAATACAAAAATGTCGAGTCTACCATCAGAACCTTGTTTTTTTGTTTTGCAATTTCAGTAAGCTTGATTGCCTGCCTGTAGGTTTTTGCTATTGGCTTTTCAACAAAGGCATGCCTGCCATTCTGCAGTATTTTTTTGGCCAGCGCATAGTGCGTAAACACTGGCGTAGCAACAGCAACAGCATCCGATTTCTTAATAGCCGTAAGAAGATTTGTGGTTGTTTCTATTCCAAACTTTTCGTGGATTTTTGCCAGCCTGCCCTCATCAGAATCACAAACTATGAGGTTTTCTTTTCCAACAAGGTCGTAAAACTCTTTTACTAGTTTCGAACCCCAATATCCACACCCAACAACTCCAACTTTCATATATGGCTCCAACCTTGCATAACACAAGATAAGAAAGTGTTAAAAAAGTTTTGCTACCTTACACTCAGATGAAAATCCAAATATTGACTGGGGCGAGAGATAAATTCCCTGCGGTCCGGCTGCACGACTTCGACCATCTTCCGCACTGGTTTCGCGAGCTGGGCCATGATGTTGATGTTGTCGCAAGGGGCGAGTGGAAAAATTTCTATCTAAAATATTTGAAGTTCAAGCCCGATGTAATAATTTCGGTCGGCCTGATAGCTGCATTGCCTGCCTTCCTGAAAAGAATTGGCTTGATAAGAAAAGCAATTTTAGTAAATGACTGGACAGATTACTGGACTGACATGATGGCCACAAAATACCCGCTGGCCTGGCTGGCATTCTTCGAGCACTACGGCATACAACACACTGATTTTGTTGTTACTTCTACAATTGCAAATCTTGAGCGATGCAAATTATTTAACAAAAAATGCTACTACCGCGTTCACGGCGTCGATCTGGATTTCTCGAAGGGCGAGCCGGCAAAACTTGCGGGAAAATTTAACATTTTGTATTTTGGCTCGCAGGAAAAATCAAAGCGCCTAGACAGGCTGATAACCGCAGTCAATGAAGTTTCAAAAAAGATTGATTGCCGCCTCTATTTAATCGGCAGGCCAAACCCGGAGTTCCAAAAGATTGCAGGCCAGAACATACATTTTCTTGGCTTTGTCTCGGATGAAGACTCGATCGCATACTTCAAGGCGTGCGATGTTGTTGCAATGACAATGGATTCGGACGGCTCGCCAAAGTTATTTCAGTATTTCCGGGCGGGCAAGCCACTTCTCGTGCTGCGCGGCAAAATTTCAAACATCATGACGCACGGCGAAAATGCTTACATCGCCCGCGACTTGTCAACAGGAATTTTAGAGTTATATGAAAAGCCGGAGTTAAGAAAAAAGCTCGCGGCTGGCATCTCAAAAATGCCAACGAAAAGCTGGAAAGAAGTCGCGCAGGATTACATAACTATTTTGGAAAATGAACTAAAAATTAAACAAACTATCTAAATTTTCTAAACACGCGGTAATTTCCGATTATTAATTCTTCTACACAACCCCAAACTAAATGATCTATAGCGTCTTTTGGCCTCATTATCATTGGCAGGCCATGTTTGTTAAAGCTTGTATTAAGAACGGTTGAAACACCAGTCCTCTTCTCAAATTCGTGAATCAAATCATAATACTCTTGATTGTACTCTCGCTTAACTGTCTGCGGCCTAAGCGTTTTGTCTACATGCACAACAGCGGGTATCTCTTTCTCCGCTTTTTCGGTTGCATCGAAACCCAAAATCATAAATGGCGCGTCCGCTGCATTAACAAGATAATTTTCTTTTTTATCTGCCATCATGCTAGGCGCAAACGGCATAAACCAATCGCGCTTTTTCAGGTATTTATTAATTCTGTCTTTCATGCCCGCAATCCTTGGGTCTGCCACAACAGAACGGTTTCCAAGCGCCCGCGGGCCATATTCCAGCTTGCCCTGGAACCAGCCAACTACCCTGCCCGAATCCACAAGCTCTGCTGCTGTTTTTGGTGCGCTGGCCAGCCTTTCGAAGTTCAGGCCGAAATTGTCAATTTCCTTTTCTATTTCTTCATCTGAATAATCTGGGCCGTAATAAACATGCTCCATTCTCCACTGCTTGAACGAGCCGCGCTCGCGCATTAACTTATGGCACCAATAAAGTGCCGAGCCGGTCTGTACGCCTGCGTCGCCGGGGTTTGGATGCACAAATATATCTTCTACTTCTCCTAATTCACGTATTCGCTGATTCAGTTTAACATTTAGCGCCACACCGCCGGCCAGGCAAACATTTGGTAGTTTGGTAAAATTAACTGCATTCTTTGTAATCTTAACTGCAACCTCTTCCAAGACTTTCTGCGCTGCGGCAGCGATATCTTCATTCTTATATTTGCCGGCATATTTCAAAAATGGATTATCGTTTTGAAATGTTGTATCATATTTATAGCGGGCAAAAAGCTTGCCATCTGTAAAATCTATCTTGTGCGAGTATGAAGTACCGCCAAAATTGCCAACAAACTTTAAGCCGCGAACGTCTATGAGCCCTGCAAATTCAGAGTATAAAATATCTGGATTGCCATAGCAGGCCAGCCCCATTGTCTTGCCCTCGCCGTCATTCGCCTTAAAACCGATTGCCGCCGTGGCCTTTGCGTAAAAAAAACCCGGCGAATCTTTTTCGGGTGTTCTCGCAACTTCGCGCAACTCGCCATCTTTTCCAGTGTAAACTGCGCTTGCGATTCCATCGCCGGTGCCGTCCATAGTAATTATAGTTGCCTCATTCCATCCAGAAGTGTAATACGCGGATGCTGCGTGGCTCAGATGATGGTTGATATAATAAACTGGGCAGTCAATGCCAAATCCCTTCAAGTATGCCCTAAAAGTTCTATTCTCTATTAGTGCGTGCGGTATGCGCAGTATGTTTTTGACGTTCATAGTTCGCATTGAGTACCATGCAGGATTCTCGAATGGTATCGTGACTGCATCTATTTCTGCCGGATTTATTTTACCCAGCCTAAGAACTTCTTTTATGGAATTGATTGGCAGGCTGCTATCGTGCTTTATGCCAGTCAATCTGTCTTCATTAACCGCAGCAATTATCTGGCCATCCTTTACTAATGTTGCGCCAGTCTCATGCGGCTGATGCGGCACCCACAACACCCCCAACACACAAACCATAGCCAAATATAAAAGCAAAAACCATAAAAAAGTTTCTACTGGCATATTAACATGGTTAAACGGCTCATTATCTGTTTTTTGGACTCTGAAATCGAGCGCACAGTAAAACTAGCCTTGCAGGAAAAAGACAGCCTAGTTATTGCGCTAAATGGAAATATTTCAGAATTTCGCAAAAATAACATTCACTTTAAGACCCTGGATGACTACTCACTTAGCGATGCGCTGGCCAGCCTGCCAAGGACAGTTTATGAACATTACATAAAATGGGGAAATTTAGAAGTCAATGGGCAAAAATTATCTAATATTTTAAAATCTGAAAAATTCGATTTCTGGCAGAATGTGCAGGCCACTTTCTGCGACAAGCTATACGCGCACAAAACGCCTGGCTTAAAATTTGTATTGATTTTTAGAGAAATCTTTTCTGCTGAAAAACCAGATGAAGTTTGGTCTGCCAGCAGTTCACATCATGCCAGCCTGGCCGCGGAAATAGTCTCACGCCATCTAACAATAAAATTTAGAAAATTCAACGGGCAGCTAAGAAATCCATTGCAGCCGCTGCTCGCAAAAATATCACACTCACTTGTTTTAGCACATACTAAAAAATTAGAATACCCTGCAATGGGTAAAACTGGGAAAAAAAGAATTATGTTTGTTCTCTCCATGCCGACAGCGCTTCAGGCAGTTTACCCGATAATAGAAGCCGCAAAGCAAAAGTATGACGTGCTCTGTGTTATAGTAGAAATTTCGAATAATAAAAGCCTAGAAATACAGATTAAAAAGAAAAATCTGCCGCATGTCTTACTGCAAAGCTATTATTCAAATTACATAAAGGAACGAGTGGAAACAATATATGATTTTTATAAAAAAATTAAGATTA
>JACQKZ010000026.1 GCA_016204275.1 Nanobdellati archaeon
ACGCCACCCACTGGCAGGACTTCACCCCGAATAGAAAGAGAGCCAGTCATCGCAATCTCCTGCTTTACTGGTATATTTTTCAAGGCAGATATGACTGCGACTGCGACTGCAATCGATGCTGAGTCGCCTTCCACTCCTTCATATGTTTGCAGGAACTGCGCGTAAACATCATACTTCTTTATATCTTCCGCAAATAATTTTTTGATGACTGCTGAAACATTTGTG
Organism: Nanobdellati archaeon; assembly: GCA_016204275.1. GTDB lineage: Archaea > Nanobdellota > Nanobdellia > UBA10117 > UBA10117 > JACOYC01. Next base: position 226 of record JACQKZ010000026.1, read on the forward strand.
ACTGCTTCTTTGGCAATCTGCCCTAATTTTCCGGTTGCTGAGATGTCGCGCGGCTTTCCGCTGGCCACAGTAACTTCTGCTTCTATTGGCAGGACAAGGCCCGACATTGCAGTCTCAGTCCCAAGGACTGCTAGACCGTTAACACGGCCGACTGCATTTCCTTTTGTTCGTATTACTTCGTACTCTTTTTTTCGTTCTATGTATTTATCTGCGATCTGCTGTTCTAATGTCCTTGCAAGTGCTTTCGCGGTTGTAACGTGTTCCGCGGTCACAAACTTCGCGTGCCTTTCCCTTGCCAAGTCGCCTGCAGCCCTGACTAGTCCACCTAAGTCTCTCAGAATGAGAGTAAGATGCCCCTTGCGGCCTGCACGCTTTCTTGCTTCTTTTGCTATTTCCTCTACTGCATCGCGCGTGAAGTGCGGAATTTTTCCATCCTTAACAACTTCCTGCGCAATAAATCTCGCGACTTTCTTCAAACTCATGGAATTATCTGAAATTGTATCATTCATGTAAACTTCATAGCCGTAACCGCGGATACGGGAGCGAAGCGCTGGGTGCATTTTCTGAATTGTATCTAAATTTCCGGCCGCAACAAGAATAAAATCGCACGGTACTGGCTGTGTTCTTGACATCGCGCCGCTTGATCGCTCTGACTGGCCAGTAATTGGATATTTTTTCTCCTGCAATGCGGTGAGAAGTTCCTGCTGTGAGTGCGGGTCAAGTGTTGCAATCTCATCTATAAATAAAACGCCGCCATTTGCGCGATGAATTGCGCCTGCAACTACGCGAAGGTGCGCTGGAGTTCCCAAGCCGCCGCTTTGTAGCGGATCATGCTGAATATCGCCAAGCAGTGCACCGGCGTGACTGCCTGTTGCATCAATAAACGGCGCTTTCTTGGCTTCGGAGTTGTCAACCAAAAGCTTTGGCTCGGAAACTTTGGGATTAGACCTGCGCATCAGGCTGAAGGTTAAAATTGCCATCCCAACAAACATCATGCCAGCAATTAAAGTCGCAGCAGCCATTATGTCTCCATAGATTGTACGAATGTGCCATGGCAACAAGAGCGCAATCATGGAAAGCGCGAAGTAAAGGAACTGCTGGCCCTTGCCGCCCTGCAGATTCAGAAGTTTTGTTTTATCAACTAATTTTTTGCCCTCGCCTGCAGACACAGTTTTTATTATCGGCTGGTTCTCATCCGTTTCATTTTGCAGCGCGAGAATATCTGTTATTTTCTGCTTTGGTATCAGCTCTGCCAGTGCCTGGCCAAGCATGGACTTGCCTGTACCTGGCGTGCCAATCAGCAGGACGTGGCGGCGCTGGTTGCCTGCCTTTTTTATTATTTCAGTGGCTTGGTCCTGCCCAATAATTTGCTCGATTATTGTTTTTGGGACAGGTATCTCTGCTGTTGTCTTAAAATTCAGCTCTGGCATGATAAAAGTTAAGAGGAATTACTTAAAAACCTATCGCTGACTCACTCTGCAAGTTGCGGCAGAATTAATTTCGCCCGCGTTTCAAAAAAATAATTATTTGCCTTCTTCTTCTGAGTAGCTTGGTGCAGCGTTCCTGGAAACTATCATTATATCGCCAATCGCCTTGACGTGCAGGTGCGGAACGATAACTCCCTTTGCGCCGGCCAGTGCCTTCGACAAGAATGACTCTCGGGTTGCGCGGACTTTCCAGCTTTCTATTTTGTTTTTGCTGAGCAAGGCTTCCTCAATCTCGCCAAAAAAATCCCCTGCATCAGTAAACACGCGCAGGTTTGCAGCTTCAGATAACTTTTTCATTTGCAGTGCCATTTTATAATCCTCATTTATTACTTTACTGCTTACCCGCCCGAATATAAAGGTTTCTGTATTAGAATGAACACAATTTATAAGGCTTAACTTCGAAACATGCGCATGCCAGTCAACATAATCGGCACATCACACATTGCTAGAGAAAGTATACAGAAAGTCCGCAGGCTTGTCATTGATGGCAAGCCAGACATTGTAGCGGTCGAGCTGGACGCGGCGCGGGCAAACGCTCTTTATGACAAACACAAACGGAAGGTTCCGCTGTCCGCAATCAAAACCCTTGGCTTCTACGGCTTTCTTTTTCAGCTGATTGGCGGAAGCTTACAGCAGAAACTTGGCAAGCTTGTCAAAACCAAGCCGGGCGCGGACATGAAGGCGGCGATTGATGCTGCCCGCGAAGTAAATGCTGAAATCGCGCTGATTGACCAGCCAATTCAGGACACCTTGAAAAATATTTCCAGAATCCGCATCTGGGAAAAATTGAAGTTCGTGTTCTGGCTGCTGGCCAGCATGTTCTCAAAACAGGACTTGGATTTCGAGCTGGACAAAGTGCCGGCCGAAGATTTGGTTTACAAAATGATTTCCCAGTTAAAAAAGGAATTTCCGGGACTTTACAAGGCCATTGTAGCTGACCGTGATGAACATATTGTAAATCAAATAAAACATCTGGCAGGCCATTTCCCTGACAAGAAAATTTTGGTTGTTATTGGGGCTGGGCATCTGAAAGGCGTGAAGACATTGTTGGCTAAAAACCAATAAAACTTAAAACACTAATCAACTTTCATTTTCCATGCACCTCCTAAAAGACAAGCTACAATTAAGATTATACCAGCAGACCATCCTGAACACAGCCAGCCAGAAGAACACACTGGTTGTCCTGCCGACTGGCCTTGGGAAGACACACATCGCGGCTGCACTTGCGTCTTTAAGGCTGGCACACGGGAAAATTCTTTTTCTGGCGCCGACAAAACCACTGGTGGCGCAACATTTGAAAACTTTTTCGGAAATTTTTGAGCCGAAAGAGGAGTTGACTTTATTTACTGGCGAGACAAAAGCAGATTCCAGAAAAGATTTGTGGGAAAAATCAAAAATTATTTTTTCCACGCCACAAACCATCAAGAACGATTTAATCTCCGGCAAGGTTTCGTTCGACTCGGTTGCACTTTTGGTCTTAGATGAAGCGCACCGCGCAACCGGTGAGTACGCTTACACATTTCTCGCGCGTGAGTATGCAAAGCTCTCGCAAAACCCGCGGATTCTGGCGCTGACGGCCAGCCCCGGAAAGAATGAGGAAAAAATAAATGAAATCTGCAGGAATTTACGGATAGAAGCGGTTGAAGCCCGCAGCAGGGAGCACCTGGAAGTAAAATCCTACGTGAAGCCGATAAAATTTCATTATGAGTTTGTTGTCCTGCCAGAAGAACTAGAAAACATCCGCAGCAGATTAGTTAATGCGATTAAAGGCAGGCTCGAGATACTGAAATCCGCTGGCCTTGTCACAAGCACAGATGTTTCCAAGGTCAACAAAAAGGCGTTGCTTGCTCTCCAGGCAAGCCTGCAGATACAGATGGCGCAGCAAAACTACGAAGTCGCGCACGCGCTGTCAGTTTGCGCGGCGCTCATGAAACTGCAGCACGCGCTCTCGCTGATTGAATCTGAATCCGTTGGCGCGCTGAAAAATTATTTTGATAATTTGTGGGATGCATCAAAAACTTCCAAAGTTCGGGCGGTAAAGGATATTGTTTCCGATTTCAACGTACGCGCGGCGTACTCGCTGACAAATTCCGCGCTGGAAAAAAATATTGAGCACCCAAAGCTCGAAGCGCTGAAATCTGTTGTTGAAAAACAAGTTAGTGAGAAAAAAGATTGCAAAATACTTGTGTTTACGGAAATCCGGACAAACATACAGAAAATTCTCTCCACGCTGGATGATATTTCCGGCTTGGAAGTACACAAATTTATTGGGCAATCATCGCGCGAAGACAAAGGCATGAACCAGAAGACACAGATTGAAGTGATTGAACGTTTCAAACGCGGGGAAATAAATTGTTTGGTGTGCACCGCGGTTGCAGAGGAGGGGCTGGACATTCCATCTGTAGATTTGGTTGTATTTTACACTCCCGTGCCATCTGCTATTAGAAATATTCAGAGGCGCGGAAGGACTGGCCGACAGGAAGTTGGAAAAGTTGCGGTGCTAGTAACAAAAAACACCCGCGATGAAGTTTACTACTGGGTTTCTAAGAGGGCGGAAGAAAAAATGCAGAGCGCAATTGAAAACATTTCTGATGGAAAGAAAGAACTTGGTCAGGATGCACCACTAACTCAGTTCATTAAAGCGGACAAATTAAAACCTGAGGAACAGGTAAGTATTTTTGCTGATGTCCGCGAACGCGGGCTTGTTGTCGATAAATTGTTTGAGTCCGGCGCGCATGTTACTGTTGGCACGCTAACCTGCGGCGACTTTATTCTCTCCGAGGATGTTGGCGTTGAGCGGAAGATCGTGAATGATTTTGTTGTCTCACTGTTGGATGGCCGGCTTTTCGAGCAGGTGCGCGGGCTGAAGGGCCGCTTCGCAAAGCCACTGATTATAATTGAAGGAAACTTTGAAGACATTTTCAAAGTCCGCCAGGTCCATCCGTCCGCGCTCTGGGGTGCGCTCGCCTCGCTGGTGTTGGATTGGGGCGTGCCGATTTTGTTTGCTTCAAACCCGACCGAGACTGCTGAGCTTCTGATTACGATTGCAAAGCGCGAGCAATTAGAAAGAAATAAAACTGTTGCTGTTCGTTTGGACCAAAAACCCAGGACGATCGCGGAGATGCAGCAGTTCCTTGTTGAGGGATTGCCAGCTGTCGGGCCCACGCTTGCTAAAAATCTGCTGAGGCATTTCAAGTCGCCGATAAATGTTTTTACTGCATCGCTGGAAGACTTGCAAACGGTGGATGGTATAGGCAGTGGAAAAGCCGAACTAATAAGAAAAATTCTAGAAAAGTTATTTGATGAAAAAACGTAATATGTGTGATCGAGCGTAGCGAGTGTCACACCAAAGCGCCAGCCGATTCCAGAGAAAAATTACCGCGCAATTTTTCTTGGCCAAGAAAATTCGTCGAATTTTCTTTGGTTGCGGCTGGGGGAGAAGAAAGCGGAACTGATTAGGAAAATTCTGGAAGGATTGTTTGATGAACACACTAATTAGCGTGGCGTGGACTGCTGGCTTGCGTGCTGCGCAATAATCTTCTCAAGCCGCAGTGTTTGTTTTTCTTCTTCCTTGCCTCCGCGCTTTTTATTCCGCGCATTATTATTTAATAGAGTAACACTAATCGTTATGCCTACATAAGCAATAACATTTGTGCCAACAAATACGATGTTATGTGGGCTAGGTAATTTATATGTTAATGCACTTGCATAAATCATGCCTAATCTAGCAAACTCTATCGCTGCTGGAAATGCATATGTTATTGTTTGCACCTCGAGCCGTGTCGATGGTGACATTGTGGATAGTTGTTGCGACACAAGAGTTTTCGCAGTGTAATATATATGTAACCCTAAAACTCCGGGTATGAAGGGCGGTCCATATTCTACTAATTTTTTTACTATTCCTGCAAATGACATAGAAAAATCGAATAAGAAAGTAATTTAAATCTTTACATGAACTCCATCATCATCGCCTTGCCGTCATGTAATCCGTAAATCGGAATGATTGCTGGCTCGGGCTTATGCCCTACGCGGACTTGGAAGTTTGTTCTGGATTGCCAGCAGCTACAGCTGACGGACAGAACGTTCTTGTAATTTCCGAAGCCTGCCTTGTGTATGTGGCCAGATGCAACCAAGTCAGGCACTTGCCTGATTGTCAGCGGGTCTGGATCCATCGGCAGTGCCAGCGTCGCTCCATATGTCGGCGCAAGATGCCTGCGTTTCAGCAAAAACTCCCAAATTTTGTCTGGCGCATCATAACCGCCGGCCAGCCTCAATGCTTCAACCGTGTCAACAAAATGGTCAAACGAGTAGCCATGATACATCAAAACATCAAAACCAGGGTAATCGTCCTGCTTGTGCAGTTTTAACATGGCTGGATTTGAAACATTAATTACGTTTGGAAGTTTGTAAAGGGGGGCGGCAAGGTCTTTTGGAATTGTTGGCTGCGGTTCGCAAAGCCTAAGCGCATCATGATTTCCGGGAATAATAATAATATGTTTGTCATCTGGAATTTCGGAAAAATATTTCGCGAGCAAATCATACTGGCCCGCCGCATCTTTTATGTGCAGCTCTTTTTCCTGTTCTGGATAAATTCCAACGCCATCGATTAAATCCCCCAAAACAAAAATATATTTTGTTTTCTTTGCGATATTTTTCATTTTTTCATCACCATAATCGCCCTTCAGCCATTGTATGAATTTTTCAAATTCTTTTGGCAGGAACATATTGGAACCTGAGTGTATGTCTCCGGTAAATGCGGCATAAACTTCCTCGGGGCAGTTCTGTCTTTGCTTGATTGGAATGTCTGGCCAGATAATGTCATCCACAAAAAAAATACCCTTGCCAATAGATCCCTTAAACGCCAAAACTTCGTCTGGCGCAAGAAAAGGAATTTTCTTGGCTAGCTCAGGATTTTTTACTGAAATAATTGCGTTTGTTGTTCCCGACAAATCCTCAAGTGCCAGCTTGACTGTGCCAGTAGGAAGCTTGCGGATGTCTGATATCATAGCAACTATTGTTGTCTTGCCTACCATCGAGGAAAGTTTCGAAATTGATGTTGCGTTTTCGGTTTCTGCGCGGGACATCAGCAGATTTTTCATATACTCATAGCGCTTCCTAAAATAGCTAGTAAAATCCTGTATCGTGACTTTCTTTGGCTTCCACTCAAAATGCTGCAGAACCTCGACCGAAGAATTCTTGTTTTCTATTTTTATTCTGCTTTCCGAAGTTTTAAGACCGAGCAATTCCGGCTCTTCGTGCTGCAGGCCAGAAGTCAGCTCTCTTACTTTATCTGCTGTGGGCAGCTGGCCCAGCTGAATCAGTGCCTTGATTGCGGCGGCTTGGTCCATAATACACCGGAGTTTCGAAAATTTGGCTTGCAGGCATTAAAAGAAATTGTTTTGTAGAGAATACGCTGCTCATTTAAAACCACGCAAACATGCTCGTTTTGTTATTTTGTTGGCTGAGACTTTCCAGTCAGTTCAAAAATACCTACATATTAGTGAGGCTTGCTATGTTTTTGTCATACATGTTAGTGCGGTGTACATCGTGCCGCGCCAATACTTTGTACATTTCAATTGCCTGGCCTGCCAGTGCCTTTGCTTTGCCTCTCTGTCCGAGCTTAGTTAATATTTCGGCTTGCTTGCCCAGATTGTCCGCTAATATGGATGTTGCAAGGTGCAGGGCTGCAAGGTCGCCAAACATTTCATAAAAGCGCAGCTGTTTTTCAAGCCCCTGTTTATCTGTCTGTTGGTTTTTTAAACAAGGTAATCTATCTCTCATCCAAAAACAATGTGACATGTCATCGTTTTCTACCATCTCACTGAATTTTTTCATTGATGCAATAATTTCTGTATCAGATTTTGCGTCGCGCTCATAACTATGCATTTCTAAAATATGTTCATTCCAAAATGGTGTGCCGCGCTCGCAAATTTCTGCAAGCAAAAGATTTCTTGAGCGCACATAATTTGCGCAAATATTTATGATTTCGTGTGGCTGTTCTTCTTTTACATCTTCCAAAAAGTCAGACCAATATTGGCTATGTATAATATTCGGTTCCGCATTTCCAGTAAGTTTCCGCCGAAGTTTTCTTAGGCCTTGCCATGCAATTTTTCCGTATATTGTTTTTTTGTCAATCAAATCCATCAGTCCAAATAGTTCTTCGTTTACTTGTGCGCGCACTTGTGCTGGCACTTGTTCTGCAAGATATTCTAGCGCATAAACAAACTCCCATTTTTTATTCTGGCGAACCATCGAAACTGCTTTAAGAACGGTTTGCGGAAAGTCCGGCCTGTCCTTAAACCACTCTAACTTATGCAGTGCGTGCTTGGTTGCAGACACATATTTACTACTCAAATCTGCGATAAATTGCTGATAAAGCATATCCTCAATTTGCTCTTTTGTTTTTTTGGGTGAAGGTATTTCTAAGACAAGGATTGCTTCCAATGGATTTAATCTGTGACTTGCTCCTTTTCCTTCGAAAAAGTTGTGTTCTGAAATTAAATGTGGCAGCAAGCCAGAAAATGATATTCCCCGTTTTGTATCTTCGTAATAAAGCGTATAATCTCTGCTGGATGGCGTGCCATCACCCCACGGACATTCTTGCGAGCCCATCCATGCGCGATAGGTCATACTATATTTACTAAACAATGGTGTAGTTGCGTCCAACGCAGCTTCTGCTTTTTGTTTCAGCGCTTTAGCAATTTGCCCATGCGTAATACCTAACATTTGTAACAACGCAGCATCTGCCGCAAGCACTTCCTGCAGATTTTCATCTGCACCTAGAAAGCCGGTGTTTGAGCACATACCCGGACGCAGTGATTCTTCAAGTTTATGCGCGGACATGGGGTTTGTTTTTGCCATATAGTTGTTATAATTTTTGCTTTAAAAACCTTTCTATAACCCGAGCTCTTCCTTTAGCTTGCCCTGGACCTTTTCGCGCATGTCTGTTTGAATGTTAATGTAAATCTCCCTTGTCCGCCCATATCGCCCCTTTGAAACCACCTTTGCGTTTATCAGGCCAAGCATATCAAGCTCGCCAATCAAGTCAGACACGCGCCTTTGGGTTAGTGGCGAAAGGCCGGCCGCAGCGCATATCTCCTTGTATTTTTCGTAAACATTTCCGGTTTCTATCTTTTTCCCATCGGCTGGCATGAGTAATGTTGCATAAAACACTGCCTGCGATTGTTTTGGCTGTGTTGTTGTGATTTCCAGCACAGTATCTTTTTCTATGCGCTCTTCTGCCCTATCCACATGTTCTGATTTGACTATTTCGGAGCCCTCGCGTTCTGCAACCTCGCCAGCCACACGCAGCAACTCGATCGCGCGCCTTGCATCGCCATGCTCGCGGGCTGCATAAGCCGCACATTTTTCTAACATGCCTTCTTCAAGTGCGTTTGTCCTAAATGCGATCTTTGCCCGCTCTCTCAGGATTTCAACAAGCTGGACTGCATCATATGCGGGAAAAACAATATTTTCCTCACCAAGGCTTGATTTAACACGAGAATCAAGATTTTCCATAAATCGCACATCGTTAGATATTCCAATAATTGACAGCTGTGCCTTGCTTAAACTTGAATTCAGCCTTGTGAGGTTATACAGTATTTCGTCCCCTGTTTTATCCACAAGCCGGTCAACCTCATCTAAAACCAAAACTACGATTTGTTCGGTAGAATCAAGTGCCTTTAAGAATATATTATAGACTTCATCTGTTGGCAGGCCTGTTGCCGGCACGCTCTTGCCGAGGTTTTTTGCCAGTTCTGCGATTATTCTGTATTCTGTATCTGCGATTTTTTTAAGTTTGCAATTTACATATACTGTTTTCAGTGGAATATTTTTGGCTGACGCGGATTCCAGCAATTTCATAAGCACATATTGCGTAACTACTGTCTTGCCAGTGCCAGTCTTCCCATAAACGAAGATGTTAGATGGTTTTTCCCTGCGCAACGAGACTGCAAGTATGGCTGCGATTTGTTGTATCTGGCTTTGCCTGTGTAAAATCAGCTGCGGCGCATAATTCGACTGAAGGACTTTTTTATCTACTAAAAGCGGCTGCTTCTTTAAGAAATCTTCGAAAAAATCTGTAACGCTAAGCTGGCCAGCCATACAACCTCCAATTACTCCAGATGAAACAAACTACTATTTAAGCTTTTGTCTGACAGAGACGCCATGATTGCTACTGGAGTTTTTATTTTTGATTTTAATTGTGTTTTATTAAATTTGTTTTGTTTCATTTGAAGTTCGAAATGAAATATAGGGGTTATATATATTATATATGGTAAGTTTAAGAGATAAAATAAATAAAATAAAAAATCGAATAAAGTAATATAATATAACATTTACTTTTTTAAGACTTCCATTGGAAGCGTTAGGGCTTAATAATGGTTTTTTCGAACACTCCAAGTGAAAACTAGGTGTGTTTACAAGCTGTTTGAATTATTTTGTTTAGATGTTTCCAAGTGAAATGTGTGGGTGAGAGAGTCAGTGTTTTTACGTGATGTTGTTGCTTCGTATGGAATTTTATACAAATATTTAATATGTTGTATTTTATAATTAAGCTATGAAGCTATACTTTGCAACTACAAATACCGGAAAATTACTGTCTTTTCAGAGAGATTTGGGTAAATATAATGTAAAAATAACGCAATTGGCATTAGATGTTCCTGAGCCGCGATCAAGCGATGTTGTAGAAATCGCAAAAGAAAAGGTAAATTTTGCTTACAAAAAGATCAGAAAACCCGTAGTTGCGAATGATTCTGGCTTTTACATACATTCATTGAATGGTTTTCCAAGGGCTTTTGTAAATTTTGCGCTAGAAACAATTGGTTTAGAAGGTTTGTTAAAATTAGTTGAGAACAAGCCAAGAGAGTGTGAATTTCGCGAGTGTCTTGCGTATCTTGATAATTCTTTGCAAGAGCCAAAATGTTTTACCGCTAATAGTGTTAGTGGCAGGCTTGCCTATGAAGTGCGCGGAACGTTGCGAAAACAAGCGTGGTCTGCCCTTTGGTTAATATTTATCCCGGATGGAAGCGACAAAACACTTGGCGAAATGACTGAAATTGAGTATGAAAACTGGCACAGGCCGATCAGGGAGAAAACCAGTGCCACTGTTTTGTTCGGGGAGTGGCTTGCCAAGAATAGGTTAAGATAATAATGTTAAAATGAGTATATAATTTTAAATAAAAATTGAAGGCTTATGAAAAAATGCCGAAAATCCCGCGCTTCAGCGCGTGGGATGTGACAAAATGTTTTGGCATTTTTCCATTCCTCCAACTCGCCTTTAAAGGCGAGGGGCGTAAAAACCGCGGAATAGCCCTGAGCGGCGAGTTGGAGTTATTCCTTCATTGCGGCCCTAACCTTAGCTTCTTGCTTTGGCTTGGCTGTGCTGCCTAATGCGAATTTCCTGCGCTCAACTGTTGAGCCCCATGAAAAATCGCCCTGCAGCTTCTCTATTCCCTTGTGTTCAAATACACCGAGTTCAGAGCCTTTCTTAAGATGGTAATAAACAGATCTAAGTGAGCAAACACCAAACAACTTTTTGTAGTGTTTGTATAATTCGTACCCATGCGCTTCACCAAGTACGTTTAGTATTTCGACTAGGTTATCTCTTATTTGAGAACCCGGTAATCTTCCTCTCTTACCCATATCAATCACAGAGTATTACAATATAGTGGCTTTATAAGGCTTTTGCTTCTCTTTAAGATAGTAAAAATAAGATGACTTTGCGGTTTGTGATGTGTGTAAGCACAAATATTTTAAATTTTTAGTTTAGTTCCATATGGATTTAGCAAGTATTTTAAGCCTTTCGGCTGTTTTAGGGTTATGGCAAGACAGGCCAAGGAAGCAGGAACTGTGAGCGTACAAATACGCCCGCTAAGCCAGCGTGAAGAGATAATAGTTATGGATGCTTTGTTTGCACGTCCATCCAGACTTAGTGATATTGCCGACTCGATTAGCCAAAAGGTAGAAGGGCCAGACATATCAAATGAAAATTTGCAGGCAATACTCGGACGATTACAAAAAGGAAGGTTTGTGCGAAGCGCGCAAACAAAAGAAGGCGTGTTTTGGTATCTGACTAAGCGCGTATATGAAGCTAGACATAAAGAAGCGGTTCAAATATTAAATGATGAACGGAGTTTTTACTATAGGCGTGTTGACGCCCTAAAACAAAACGGCAATAGTCCATTAGATTATATCGCGAGCAATTAAACTAGATGTGTGTTACAATACATTACTAAACAGAATTTAATAGATACTTGCGAAATGTATATTCAGTAATACAATTTCTTAAAAGCTTCAACAACTTCATGCTTGCATGCCAGCATACTCGCCAAAGATTCAAGCATATTTTGACTCACTGCAGAAAGAGACAGCAAGGCTCTATGATGTTGCGCAGGCGGCCAGAAAGAAAAATTTTGACCCCGAGCCATATGTTGACATTCCGCTTGCGGCAACCGTGGCACAAAGGGTAGAAGCCCTTATTTCATCGGCAGCCCCACAGCTCAAAAACTCTGGCGTTGCAAAACGAATTGAAGAGCTGGAAAAAGAGCACGGCCCTGGCGACTGGCGCGTTGCCCTGAAGATTGCAGAGGAGGTTGCGTTTGAGAAATTCTGTAAATTCAAGGACAAGAAAGAGGCGATTGAAGTTGGAATTAGGATCGGCTTCGCTTATGTCACAAATGGCGTTGTTTCTGCCCCGCTTGAAGGCCTGGTCGAAATAAAGCTAAAACAAAGGCAGGATGGCCGCGAGTACCTGGCGCTTTACTATGCCGGCCCAGTCCGCGGTGCTGGCGGGACTGCTTCTGCGGTTTCAATTCTAATTGCAGATTATGTGCGCAGGAAGATGGGCGTAGCAGATTACGATATCAAAGATGAAGAGGTTAAGCGCTACCAGGTTGAGATTGACGATTACTGTACAAAGGTCGCGCACAGGCAATATGTTCCTGGCGATGAAGAAATAGAACTAATGACAAGAAGTTTTGGCGTCGAGGTGACTGGCGACCCAACCGAAAAATTCGAGGTTTCGCAGCAAAAATATCTCGCGCGGGTTGAGACAAATCAAATCCGCGGCGGCATGGCGCTCGTGCTTACAGAAGGGCCCAGCCTGAAGGCAGAAAAATTATGGAAACAGATTTCAAAATGGGGCGCGCAGTTTGGGCTCGAGCCATGGTTTTGGCTTAAGGAATTTATAGCACTCAAACAAAGATTGCACACAGTTGAAACAAAGTCAGACAACACAGTAAAACCAATGGATACATATTTGCATGACTTGGTTGCAGGCAGGCCAGTGTTCAGCTACCCCATGCGGGCTGGCGGGTTTCGCTTAAGATATGGCAGGGCACGTTTAAGCGGCTTCGCGGCAACGGCGATACATCCAGCAACAATGCAGATACTCAATGATTATGTCGCGACCGGCACACAGATTAAAACTGAGAGGCCAGGCAAGGCAACAATATTTAATCCATGTGATACAGTAGAAGGACCAGTTGTCAAGCTAAAGGACGGCTCTGTATTAAGGCTGCAGGATGAAGCCGCCGCAAAAAAAATAAGGCAGCAGGCAGAAAAAATTCTTTACATCGGAGATATATTAATAAGTTACGGGGATTTTTCGGAAACAGGCCAGCGATTGGTGCCTGCTGGCTACTGCGAAGAGATCTGGGCACAGGAAGCGCTAAAGGCATTGGAGGGCAAGCCGGAATTCAGGGAAAAGTACGAGCAAATTTTTTTAGAACACTTACAAAAGAAATCGGCAGCAAAAATCTCCGCAGATCAAGCGGTAGAAATTTCACAAAACCTGCAAGTCGCGCTCCACCCACAGTTTGCATATTATTGGCGCGAGATTTCAAATGTGGATTTTCTTAAACTTTATAGCTGGTTTAAATCTTCAACAGTAAATAATTTTTCAATAGACGCTGGCGCAAAGTACGCGCTTGAAATGCTTGCCTGCCCGCACACAGTAAAAGACGGAAGGATTTTTTTTTCAGATGATGATTATTTTATACTAAAAACCCTTTTCACATCAGAAGCCTACTCAGGCAACAATGGCTTAGAGTGCATTAATTCAATTTCTCCGGTAAAAATTAAGGACAAGGCAGGCACGTTTATCGGAACAAGGATGGGCAGGCCGGAAAAGGCAAAGCTGCGGAAGCTGAAAGGCACGCCAGTCGTACTTTTTCCAGTTGGCAAGGAAGGCGGCAGGCTGAGGAGTTTTCAAGAGGCACTCGAAGTTTCTGCTGTAACGTCAGATTTTCCAATTTTTATCTGTCCGGCATGTAACACTGCAACAGTATACCCTGTCTGCGAAAGCTGCGGCGCTGTTTCTGAAAAATGGAGAATATGCCCGATGTGTAAAAAGAAAACCAAACTTGCGAAATGCCACACCGAAACAGTCGCTTTTGAGAGAAGAAAAATTGACTTAACAAAATATTTTACGCAGGCATTGAAACACATTGGCGAGGGACAGGCCCCGCCATTAGTAAAGGGCGTGCGTGGAACATGGAACAAAGACCACTTGCTCGAAAATCTGGCAAAGGGAATGCTGAGGGCGAAACACAAGCTGGCGGTAAATAAGGATGGCACGATACGTTACGATATGACTGAAATGGGCTGCACGCACTTTAAGCCAAGGGAAATAGGAACGCCAGTAACAAAACTAAAAGAGCTTGGATACACGCACGATAAGGATGGCAAGCAGCTGGAAAATGATGATCAGGTTTTAGAGATAATGCCGCAGGATGTTATCCTGCCAAACTGTCCAGAAGCAGGTGATGAAACTGCAGATGATTTTCTAATGAGAACGTGTAATTTTATTGACAGCCTGCTTGAGAAGTTTTACAAGCTGCCCGCGTATTATAAAATAAAAAATAGGGGTGATTTGGTTGGCCAGCTCGTAGTTGCGCTTGCACCACACACATCAGCAGGCATAATTGCCCGCGTGATTGGGTTTTCAAGGACACAGGGATGTTTTGCGCACCCTTATCTGCATGCAGCCTGCCGCCGTAATCTTGATGGTGATGAAGTGGCTGTCATGCTTGCGCTTGACGCGCTGATTAATTTTAGCAGGCAATACCTGCCAGACATTCGCGGCGGAAGGTCGATGGACGCGCCTTTGGTTCTGACGACTATGCTTGTGCCAGAAGAGGTTGATTCAGAAGTACATGGCTTAGACATACCGAGTTTTTACCCGCTTGGCTTTTATGAAGCAGCCGCACAGGGAAAAATGCCCTTTGAGTTTAAGATAGAACAAATTAAAGACAGGCTTGGCAAGCCAGGCCAATACGAAGGCATGTCTTATTCACACGAAGTTTCAGATATGAATTGCGGTGTCCGCGTTTCTGCGTACAAATCAATACCAACCATGATAGAAAAACTTGAGGGCCAGCTCGAGCTTGCGCGCAAGCTTCGCGCAGTTGATTTTGATGATGCCGCAAGACTGGTTATCGATAAGCATTTTATTCGCGACATTAAGGGAAATCTAAGAAAATTCACGGGCCAGGAGATAAGATGCATAACATGCAATGCGAAATACAGGCGCACACCATTGTCAGGCACATGCAACCAGTGCAAGGGCGGCAAGCTGGTGTTTACAATAGCGGAAGGCTCGATAAAAAAATACTTAGACGCATCAATGAAGCTCGCAAAGTTCTGCCCGCAATACATGCAGCAGTCCATGGATCTTTTAAATCGGCGGATAGAATCAATCTTCGGCCGCGAGGCAACAAAGCAAATAGTATTAAGGGATTGGTTCAGTGGTTAGACTATGAAAATTAAATGTACGACTGGCGAACTGCATGACATTGAGCATGCAAGGGAGTGCCCAAGCTGTTTGGCAGATGTGCCAAAACCAATATTACACTCACTTCTTTTTGGCAAAGATCGGGCGCGCACACCGAAAGAGAAGCCAGCCTTTGGAGTCGGTACGCTTGTTACTGAATGCCTGCGCCAGTCTTATTATAAGCTAACAGAAGAGGAAATTCTTGACCTTGAAAAATTATGGATTTTCTCGCGCGGGCATGCAATCCATGAGTTTATTACCCGAACATTGGAAGACAAAAAAGAAAAGGAAATTTTTATCAGGAGTGAGTTTCAACAGTTTGATGTTATTGGTTTTATTGATGCGATGCATCTCGATACGATTTATGAGTTCAAGACAACCGGCACGATTCCGGAAACGCCACAAACGCACCATGTTCTGCAAGTTCAGGGCTACTACTCCATGCTGCCAGAAGAGAAAAAGAAAGTCATAACTAAAATAAAAATAGTTTATCTGAGCCTGCAGAAAATAAAATCATTTGATGTTCCAAAACGAGACATACTTCCATTTTTAGAGTCAAGGGCAGCCCAGCTTACGCTTGCCCTGCGGTATAAGGTTCCGCCGGAGCGCGAGGTTGGCTGGCAGTGCAAGTACTGCGAGTTTTATGATATGTGTTTTAAGAGGGATGCTGTATTGAGCGGGCCTGCACTTGCGGAAGCGCTTGCAAGGGCCAAGGTGGAGAGCGGAAAAAATAATGGCGCGGAAAAAGCACAAAATATTGTGGCGCAAAAAACGCTCGCATAGCTTTATGGAAAAATCTGCGACTCTACTCTTTTAAGTATTAGGCAAGCAGATTTTTCCATTCTGTTAACTCGCTATAAGCGAGTTAACTTTATATAATAAAATATATGTAATTGTTCATGGCCATAACTGGTGAAATACTTAGCACGTTTGCGCAGATTTTGACCTCGCCCCTGCAGAACCCAGAGATGCTATGGATAATTATTCCGATTTATCTGAACTGGATTTTAACAGATTACTGGCAGGAACGCAAGGGCACGAGTTTTGGCAACGCCATGAGCAACGGGTTTGTTGCGCTCTGGGTTGGTCTTGACTGGACAAAACAGCTGTTTAGGTCTTATTCAGAAGCAAGCGGCTCACTCGCAGTTAAATTAGTAATTAGCATTTTGTTTATTGCTTATGGGCTTTTTATCATGAAAGAAGTTGTGCAGGCCAAGCCGATTGCGCACTACTTAGGGCGAATCCGCGAGGTTTCTTATTTTGCGATTGTGGCTACGCCGATTTATTATGGCGCGATACAAATAACAGGCATCGTTGTTTTATCAATTTTGGTTTTCCTGCCAGTCTGGTATTTCCTGACTGAAGCGATTGACAGGGCGCTGCCTGCTCCAAAGGGCGATGAAGAGGACAGCATGGGCAACATGGGTGGCAAGGGATTGGATTTAGGAACCCAGGGCACTGTGGATAATATGGATGCTTCGAGTTTGGATGCTGCTAATGCTGGGTTTGGAGATATGAATGCAGGCATGCCAAATCAGCAGTTTAGTGCGCCACAGCAGGGCTTTGGCCAGCAGTACCCGCCAAGGTTTTAATTAATTTTCTAATTCAAACAAAAAATATTAAAGCCTATTTAGATAAAATAGAGCACAATCGGAATCACAAGGCAGCCCATCGCGTGAATCCTCTTGCAGCCGGCCAGCGGGGCAAGCAGGCCGATTGCAGTCGAGACCGAGAGCACAAGCAGGCCAAGCCAGCCGGAAAAAATAGCAACAAGGGCAGAAATAAAAATTATAATTCCGATTGAAAGCTTCCGATAATTGAGTTTTTGTATTTTATTTGCGAAAAGCTTTCCTAATTTTAATGTTAAGATAACTGAAATTCCGGCGGCAGCAAAGCTCGCGGCAAGCAGAATCAAATATGTGTTAAAATCAATCATAAGAAATTGTTTCATAGCGGCTATCACGCCGGTTCTCGCCCGCCCTATTAAATACAAGGTTGTTAAGACAAAAATCGCAGATACAGTGTTGATTCCGCCGACAATTACAAGAAACTCCTTGCCTTCGGTATCATTTTTGGCAAACGCCTGTGAAATTACTGCGGCTTGCGCAGAACCTAAGGCAGGTAGCAGGCTCATCAGGGCGGAACTTAGCGTGGCCTTAACATAAGATAAAATGCTTTTTACAGACAACAATTTTATTTCGTCAGAGAATTTTTGTTCCACTATTTTCGTGGTTGAGAATGAGCTGATGATTAATGTTGAGACTCCGAACAGGCCTGATAGCATTGGAAAAAGATTGTCTTTTATGCTAATATTATTCAAAACGAGCAGGCCAAGGACAGCGGACATCATGAATATTAGGACTGCCCACAGCATTTTTTTGAAATTTTTTTCCAGTAAAATGAAAATTGCGGAAAAAGAAATAATTATAGGAACAACAAATTTTTCCAAAATTGGGTAGCCTTTTTCCACAAAAACGAAAAACGCCGGAAGTAACGCAAGGCCGAGCACAAACGAACCAAGCCCGCCGGCAACAGTAAGCTTTAGCGCATCATATCCTTCGCCACGCAATAGCATGCGGTGGCCTGGCAGGACTCCGAGTACTGTATCAGATTCCGGCGCTCCAAGGAAAATCGAAGGAATAAAATCGAGGAAGCTGTGAACTACAACCATGACAGATAAGAATATTCCAATGTCAACTAAAGAAAAATATTTTGTCAGTGTTGGCAGAGCGCCCACAGCTAACACTGCAACTGTATTTGTATGTATGCCAGGCATAAGGCCAGTTATTGTTCCAGCAGCCACTCCGAGAAAAAAGGCAGCCAGCAAGTCAAGCATTAGAATTTGTTAATAATAAAAATTAAAAATCTATCGCCTAATTTTCACGCAATACCTTGGCCCGCCACCATCACAACACTCAATCCCAGGCACTGAATTTTTGTCCAGCGGGTTAGTTTTTTCTCTTATTTCTACGCTGTCGCAGTGGTTATCGCCATCGCTATCCCATAATTTTGGATTAGTTCCGTATTTCTTCTCAAGTGAGTTGGACAGGCCATCGCCATCTGTATCCATTGGGCTGATAGTTAAATAAAGCATGCCAACTATGATCGCTGCAATTAAACTTGTGGCAATTGTAACCTTCAGCGGCGTCATATTACCTCATATCTAATTAAGTTAGTATTTAAAATAAGTCGGTCATATTTATGTAAAAAATGTCCGAAGATTTAATAAGGCGGCGCGTTCAAGAAATTGAGTGGCAATAAGCATATTCGACAGGCATCTGCTGAAATTTATTTATGTGCTTACGCAGCAGAAGCGCCTGCTTAATTCATCGCAGGCAAGCAGGCTGCTTGGCATCTCGGACAGGACTGCAAGGCGATGGCTGGCATTTCTCAAAAAGCAGTGTTTCGATTATTATTTGTATCCTGACTGCAGGAGCCTTGGCCTAAAATATTTTGAAGTTCTGCTTTCTGATGTCAAAAACGAAGAAATCTGTAAAATTATTCCGCACAGCATTTATGTGATGAAGGGACACGATCTTTCTGAATATAGCAGGCCATGCACAATACTTTCATTTTGGATTCCGCAAGGTTCTGAAAAACAGTTTAGGCAATTCTGGCAGGAGGCAAAAAAAGAAGGGCTGGCCAACGCTAAAATATTCGAGTTTGATCCACCCATAGAATATTACGCGCAGTTCCACGAAATTCTTACAAAGCATGGCACGATCCGGCTCGGCAAGGAACACGATTTTAGCCTTTTTTCGGAAGCGCTGGCTAGAAATAACAGCACACAGTCTTTCAATCCGCTGAGCGTGCCGGTGATTTTCGAGATGTTCAGGGAAAACTGGAGCGCAAGGCTCGTGTGGCTGAATGCAAAAAAGAAACTTGGCGGCGCTGCAGAGCAATATTTTAGCAAGCCATTTTTGTCTGACGCCGCAAAAATTTTTTTAGTGCGAGAAGAGATGAACGCCTTACAGGATTCATTCGATAAATATTTTAGCCAAGTCAGAATTAGTTACGCGCCAATGATTTACCGGCGGGACAGGATAGCAGCAGTAGTTTATTTTGATTTTGAAGGTGACATTGTAACGCTGGCTGAGTCCGCGGCAGGCAAAGCCCTGCTTCTGAATGTTAGGAAGTCCGGCAGGCAACAGTCGTTTTATTTTGTAACTTGTGCACGCGGATTCGGGGAGATAATATCCGGGCTGGCCAGCGCAGGCTGCAGCAAAATCAGGACAATAATAAGGGACATCGAAGCTACCGATTATTACAACAAAAAGCGGAAGTTTGTTAAGTTCCCGTACTGGGAGCTGTTCGAGCCGAAAACGCGCACATGGAAATTTGAGTATGAGAAATATTTGGCAGAGCTAAAAAGATTGAGTGGTTAGCCAGCGAAGCAAGAAGAGTTGCTAGTTTAAGTAATACAACATATTAAATATCTTATTATTTTATTTAATAGCATGGTAACTAAAATTAGAGAAGCAAAACCAATGGATTTTGATAGGCTAGAGGAAATATTAGCGCAAAATAATATGTTAACTTCTCCGGAAATTGATGGAAAAGAAGCCATGCGAGAGATTCACAAACAAATGGAAAAATATTTTTTGGTTGCAGAAATTGATAGCCGTGTTGTAGGCATAATCAGAGGATGCTATGATGGTTCAAGGGCGTTAATACATCAAATGGCAGTGGACAAAAATTACCAGAAGCAAGGTATTGGAAAACAAATGATATCTGAAATTGCATTAAGATTTAAATCAGATGGCGCAAAGTCAATTTCTATTACTGCAACAGAAAAATCAAAAAAGTATTACGAAAAATTAGGTTTTTATGATTTGCCAATAACTTTAATGGTATGTTTTGATATTGAGGAAGCAATCAAAAATATGAAGCCGAGCAATTTTACTTAATCAGCACTTCACGCACCGGATTTCATCAGCAATTATTTCAAAATTACTTTTGTATAATTGTACCTTGCCTTTTACTCCGATGTAATCACCTGCCTTGGTTTTGTTCTCGGGATTGTCAAATATTACTGCAGTAGTATTTCCCGTAACATCATATAAATCAATAAACGAAGTCTTTCCGTATTTTGCTTTTTCAACATTTCCAAAAATAACTATTGTTTTGCCGACGTTCTGATCCATTTCTGAAATCTGGATTGTTTTTGGCTCGGAATAGGCTGCGATTAACATAATAATAAACAGGCCAAGCAACGACCAGGCCAATGAAATTTTTATCAGTGTTTTATCCTGCATTTTTAAGCCCAAACCTTTCTACTATTTCGTAAACAGGCCCCTTTGGTGTTAGAATGCTTTTAATCAAAGCGAATTCTGTAACATTAAATGTGCCGAAATCAATTATATTATTGAAAAATTCAGATAATCTCTCTTTTTTAACTATGGATTTTATTCTGGCAATGGTTAAATGGCTCTCGTATGTTTTTTCAGGCGTAAAACCCAAGCCAGCCAGATTTTCGTCTATGGCAAGCCGGAGCCTGCCAAGCCCATCATTGCCCTCAGCCACATCAACAAACAAGATTCTCGGCATATTTTTTGATGGAAAACCGCCAAGGCTGGCCAGTACAACCTTAAATCCATGAAGGCCAGTAATTCGTTTTAGCGCAGCCTTAATTTTGCTTAAATTTGTTTCGGCGACTTCCCCCAAAAATTTTAAAGTAATATGCAAATTTTTTAATTCAACGAAATTTGCCGAGACTAAATTTTCTGATTTTAGTTTTGTTTGAAAAGTAACAAGCTTTTTTCTTAGCCCATCAGGCAATTCAACTGCTACAAATAAGCGCATGCAAAAACTTATAAATTTTGCCTTTTATATTTTTCCATGATCGTTAAGATGTTCGGTGTTGTAGATTTAGTTGCCGCGGCAGTGATTGCGTTTCACGGGTTTCCTATTTTCAACGCGCTAAAATGGATTTTTGTAATTATTTTGATTTACAAGGGAGTTATGTCATTAATAGGATAGATTTTTAAACAAAAAGTGATATATCCTAACATGGCCACAAAAGTGATTGGTTTGGCTGGCATGCCCGGCTCAGGCAAGTCAACTATTGCAGAAATCTTGAAGGATAAGTATGGTGCGACACAAATACACACGCACGATTTTATAAAAAATTTTCTAAAGGGCAGGGGCATTAAAGAAGAGCCCGAAAATGTTGTAATGGCATCTATTTATATCTGGCTAGATTACGGCGAGATGCCGTTAATTGATTGGATACAAAAACAAATAATTTCAAGAAAACCAAAACTCGTGGCTATAGACTCATTGAGGACGATGGAAGAGGCCAGATATTTTCGCGCCAGATATGGGAAAAATTTCACAATCCTTGCGACCCTTTCGCCGCAGAAAAAAAGGCAGGCCTGGCTTAAAAAACGCACGCCAAAAATTACAGAACTTGAGTTAAGGGTCAGGGATCGTGAGGAGCTTAGGCTTGGGGTTGGTGACTTGATTGCAAACGCGGATTGCTATTTGGATGCGTCAGGAACAGTCGAAAATGGCAAAAAACAGCTTCAAGCAATAATGAAGCAAATTTAATATCATCACAACAATACAGAAATACTTATAAGGGAGTGAAATACAAAACTATTTATTTGAGTGGAGTAGTCAAAAGGTGATGATAATGGCAAACGAAGACAAAAAGTTTTCAAAACAGCTGATAGGAAAAACCGTCGTTTCTAAATCCGGCAAAAAATTTGGCTTGATCGGTGATTTAATATTTGAAACTAGAACTGGCGAACTGATATACGTAGTGTTAAACCAGCCAACAGCACATGCGCTTAGCTTGGATTTGGAAAAATCGAAGGATGGCGAGCTGTTATTGCCATTCAGTTCGGTGATATCTTCTGCAGATTTTGTTGTTGTAGCTGAAGAGGACATAGTCTAAAACTTCGGTGGGCTTGTTACTGTAAGTGTAGCAGAAGATATTGTCCAAGCTTCGGCTTAAATAATTTTAATTAAGATGTATAAAACCGCAGCCAAGCCGGCCACGAATAATGGCGTTACGAACCACGAAAAAAGTATTCTGAATATCGTGCTTTTACGTTGGCTTGGCATTGCCTGCCAGAGCCGCACAACAGACTGTTTTTGCACATTATCTTTTAGTTTTCTAAACACACCAACACCGAAGATTGAACCGATTACTGCTAGTGTTGCAGTACTGGGTATTCCGAGATAAATGAAACCGTGCAATACTAACGCGCCGGAAAGCTGGACTATAAATGCAGTCATTGGGTTAAGATGTGTTACTTCAAAGCCCGCAGTTTTTATGACCTTTTTTCCAAAAATAAGGATTCCTAGGCCGAGGGCAATTGTTCCTGCGGCGAGCAACCAATTTGCGCGTACAACATTGGCAGCAACACCGACTACGCTGTTAAATGTATTTGCACCAAGCGTGTAACTGGCGTAAATCGTGCTTAACAAAAGCGGAATAGACCACATACTGCTTTTTTCAGCATCGTCTGAGGGAAAGAATTTATGCAGGCCAGCGTAAATAAGCATAGTTAAGACTGCCGCAAAAATTGGGTTTAAAACAACGCCGCCGAATATTGTTGCGACGCGCGGCCAGTTAATCGCAGCCTGCGAAACAAGGCCAAAGCCAATAATCGCTCCGATAGTTGATTGTGATATCGAAACCGGCCAGCCGAATATTGTTGCCAGGCAAACCCAAACTGCCGCAGAAAGCAGGACAATAGTAACACCGAGCGAGTCAACTTGAAGATTTGAAACTATGCCTTTTCCAACAACTGCGCGTATTACGTGGCCCTGCAGCAGTGCGCCAATAAAAACAGAGACAGCTGAAAATATAACTGCCTTTTTGAATTTAAGCACGCGGCAGCCCACAAGCGGGCCAGTTATGTGGCCAGCCGCATTGCCACCCATGAAATACAGCAAAAACAGCGTAGCAGCTCCGACTAAAATCACTTCTAAAACCATCTAAATCTCACTCTCTAAGAATGTCTGAACAGTTATTTTTGGTTCAAACTTCAGCAATTTCTTCGCAAGCGTTGTATCAATTGAAAACGCCTCAGAAACAACTTCATCTTTCCGCGGATTTTCTACAAAATCAATTTTTACTTCCTTGCCTTTTGCAGCAAACGCTTGTTTTATCTGTTCGGCAATGCTTACAACTGAAAGCTCTTGATGTGCAATGTTAATCGCGCGAGGTTTTTTTAATGTTTTTATTTTTTTTACGCCGAGCACATATGCATCTGCAATATCCGAAATATGAATGAAATTCCTGACCTGTGTTCCGGGCTTGAAGATTGTAATCGGCTCGCCTGCCCGTGCCTTCTGCAAAAATAAATTTACTGCAGTTGGTTTTATTACAGTCATTCCATTCATATTATAAGTCCCATAAATATTGCTTTTCAGGAATGCAAATGCCGGAAATGCATAAAGCCTTGCGCATTCTAGCAAAAATTTCATCGCAAGATACTTTTGTTTTCCATAAGTATTTACTGGCGCCATTTTCACTTTTTCTGTTATCGGGAAAACTTTTGGCTCGCCAAAAACTGCCATAGACGCCGCGAAGATGATGCCAGCCTTGGTTTCTTTTGATATGCCGCAGAGATTTTGCGTGCCAATTACATTTGCAGTAAAACTTTCTACCGGCCTTTCGTTGCACGGCGCTACTCCGGGGATTGCGGCCAAATGTATTATTACATCTGCATCCTTCAAAGCGGAAAAAATCTGCTGCGGGTTTGTTATATCTGCACTAATAATCTGCTGGCCATCAATTGACTGCACTTTATTAGCATAAAGATTATCAACTGGAATCAGATCAAAACCATTTTCCAGAAGCCTGCGGCAGACCATTCCGCCGACGTAGCCTGCCGCGCCAGTCACAGCAACAACAGCCATTATTTCACCAGGCCGTCCTTCCAAGTTATTTTTGGCGTTATCTGTTCTTTGTGTTCTATAATTCGCTGCTTGTGCGGCAGTAAGTCAAAGAGCATGTATGTTATCGATTCATCCATGGTTTTCGAGGGTGTAAAGCCAAGATCTTTAAGTTTTTTATAATCGACGTTATAATAATGTTCTTCTGCCTCTACGCGCGGGTTTTGCAGTGACTCGATTTTGACATTCAGGCCGAGCTTGTCACCAACGTCTTTTACTTTCTGCGCAATTTGCAAAACAGAAAAAACTTCAGTTAACTGATTAACAACGCGGTACTCGCCTTTCTGTGGTGGCTTGTCAACCAGCGTTGTTATGCAGCGCATCGTATCCATTATATTAAGATAACCGCGTGTTTGCCCACCTTTTCCGTACGGTGTGACTGGCATGTTTATAATTGACTGCGCACAGAATCTGTTGACTGCAGTGCCGAATGATTCATCAACATCAAATCTTGTGACAAGGCGCGGGTCAAGTGTTGTTTCTTCTGTGCGTGTTCCGTAAACAACGCCCTGCATTATGTCTGTTGATGCAATACCCCAAATTTTGCAGGCCAGCATGATGTTATTGCTGTCATGGACCTTTGTCTGGTGATAGAACGAGCCAGCCTGCCTCGGGAAAGGAAGCGTTGCCTTGCGGCCGCGGTAATCTATTTCGAAAGACCCTTCCGGAATGTCTATGCCTGGCGTGCCATATTCGCCCATCGTTCCGAGTTTTATTAAATGGCAGTCTGGCGCAAATTTTTTCAGGGCAAAAAGTAAATTTAAAGTTCCATTTACATTATTTTCATGTGTTTCAATCGCATGTTTTGCATCTATCATAGAATATGGCGCGGACGGTATTTCTGCAAAGTGTACTACCGCACGTGGCTTGTATTTTTTAATCAGATTTTCAACAAACTCGTAATCGCGCATATCGCCATGTTCAAATTTAATTTCTCGGCCGGTAATTTGCTTGAAAACTGAAGTGCGGACTGCCATATCCTGAACAGGAGTTATAGAATCTGAGCCCATCTCCCACACGCGCCGCCGGCGCGAAAAGTTATCTATGCCGACAACTGGTTCATCGTATTTCATCGCGAAACGCATCACGAGGGGCCAGCCTAGATAGCCATCTGCGCCAAGTACCATTAAAGTCATATATCACACACCCCAGCAAATATTTGAAACAAAAGACTTAAAACACTTTCTAAATTTCATACAACATATGGATTTTGATGTTCTAAAATTATTTTTGCGATGTCTGGCCTCATAAATTCTGGTTCGGGCATGGTTTTTGTTTTTATCATTTCTCTAACTATGGTGCCCTTTGGCATTATCTTCTCTGAATCTGGGTGCCGGCAAGTTTTATCTGTGCCGAACTGGCCGCAGGATTTACAATAATATGAATTTTCAAACTTTAATATTTTTATCCCAACATCTTCAATTCCATCAAAAATCTGCTGTGCCTCGTAAGTTCCATAGTAATTGCCGACTCCGGCGTGGTCGCGGCCTACGATGAAATGCGTGCAGCCAAGATTTTTTCTGATTATTGCGTGCAGGATCGCCTCTTTGGGGCCGGCATACCTCATGTTTTGCGGCAGCACACCGAGAAACGCACGGCTGGCTGGCAAGTAATTTTCAACAATATGTTTGTATGTGTTTAGAATTATTTCATCTTTGAAATCGCCGGCCTTCTTTTTTCCGACTACGGGGTTTATCAACAAACCGTCAACAATTTCCAGGGCGCAGCGCTGCAGATACTCGTGCGCCCTATGCGGCGGATTTCTTGTCTGAAATGCAACAACAGAGCGCCAGCCCTTTTCCGAGAAAAGTTTACGCGCATCCGCCGGAGTGAGAACAAAATCACTAAACTCGCCGTAGTTATTGTCAATTACACTAACCTTGCCGCCAATAAGCACATCGCCCTTTGCAAAAACCTGCGCGACGCCAGGGTGTGCTTTATCTGTCGTGCCAAAAACGCGCTGCGCATATTTTATTTTATCATATCTGAACTTTTCTTTGACTTGCATGATCGCCACAGGTTTATTATTTTGTGTTAAGATTATTTGCGAACCCTCTTTGATTAGTTTGGCGGCTTCAATTGCCAAATCAAAAACAATTGGTATCGGCCAGAGCGTGCCGTCCTTCAAAT
>JACQKZ010000027.1 GCA_016204275.1 Nanobdellati archaeon
AATATATAATATGTATATAAATTGATATGTATGCGTTTACTAGAATTTTTCTAGTCAGCTAAAGAAATTCTTTCCCAGTTGCTAACTTGTTTTCTTTTTTTTCATACATAATTGCGTAATCTTCTAGCTTAGTTCCATGCGATTCCTTCGATTTTCTCTTTCTAACTTTGATAAAGACTGGGTAGTTGACAGCCTCACCGATGACCAAGCCCTCGCCGACCTTGAGCGAGTTCACGATGTCCAGCGTGCTTTGTGAGATCGCCTCCGAGCTTTTTTTGATGTGGTCCAAATCATATGGGTTTGTGATTTTCAAAATGATTTGTGTGTTGCACTGCGAGAGCGCGGTTGTGCTGAGTTGCACTGGCCTCTGGGAAATTAAGCAGAGGTTGGCGTAGAACTTTCGCCCCTCTCTGGCCAGCAGTTCTATGATGTGCCGGCTCAGCGCCTCGGAGCTTCGAGTTCCTTCGGGACAGAAGTTGTGCGCCTCTTCGATAATTTCTAGGTATGGCGGGACTTTGCCCTCGCGCCGCAAATTAAAAAATTTGGTGGAGAATTGCCGCACGATTAGTTGCTTTCGCCGTAAATCCAAAACATTTCTTAGATTTAGAATGACCATCTTGCCCTGCTCCAAAAGATTTTCGTAGCCAGGGTAGTCGTCCTGCGCGAAAATCTTTAGGTCTTCTAATTCTGAGAGCCAGCCAACCAGTGCGTCTTTGGAAGCTTTTTTTATATCTTCGGAATCTTTCACCGCGTCAACAACATCTTTTAATTCGAAAGTGTGTTTCTCATTTTTTAAGTGGTGCAAAACTTTTCCGAGCTCGCGGATCTGCACTGGCGACATCTCTGGCAGGAGGGCGGCGAACATCCGCTCACCAGTGTTTTTCACCGCAAGCCGCACGTCCTCGCCATCAATTATGTTTATGCGCTCTTTGAAATCCGGGTCGTCTGCAAAGCTCACGTACTCGCCGTGGTTATCCACAACAAAAAGTGCTACGCGTCCCTGCTTTGGATCTCGTGACAAAAGTTCTTCGATAAAAACCGCAGTTGCGTAGCTTTTTCCAGCGCCAGAGATTGCTAGGATAGCCATGTGCTTTTGAATCATTTTGGTCAGGTTGAACTTTGCGCGAAGGCTGTGTTGCTGAATTTCTCCGAGGTCGATGCCGCGTTCTTGGTCTAAACCCAAAAACCTATTCAGCATCTGCAAATCAACTTCTGTGACTTCGATGCCCGGGCTTGGGGGAAAGCTCGGCCTGTTCAGCATCCCGTCTTTTGTGTAAACGCCCAACAACTTGGTTTCCGCGACTGTGTACTCCCACTCTTTTATCGGGAACGCGGTGTACATCTCTGTCGTTTTGCTGTACTCGCGCACCGAGCCGGCGGACTCGAAGTATTTGTTTGTCTTGAAAATATTTGAGATCGTGGCGATCGCAGTCCCCTCCACCGTTTTCACGGAGACAAACTGGCCCCGCTTCACACCAGAGTTTTCGGAGTGTATCACAAAAGCAAACCCGCTGACCGAGGGAGAATCCTCTGTTGTTATCACAGTGCCATAGATGGTTGGCTCGGTCATTTTGTAGGTTAAAGAAGAAATTGATTTAAAGGAATTTGTATTAAAGGGGATACAATTCAAATCTGCTGATTTGAACGTACATCTAAACTTTGTTAAGATTATATATAGATTTATATATACAAAAAAAGCTTTATAATCTTTGTTTTGCTTAAATAAGCGATAACTATGTCGATTTTACCATTAGCCCCGATGGAACGCCTGCTCAAGAAGGCTGGCGCCCCGCGCGTAGGAGAAGATGCCAAGCTAGCCCTCGCGGAAGTACTAGAGGATTTTGCGCAAAAAATCAGTAAGCAGGCCACTGAGCTGGCTAAGCATGCTGGTCGCAAAACAGTAAAGGCGGAAGATGTAAAGTTAGCCGCAAAACAGGGCTAAGCCAGCCAAACTCACACCAAAATGCTTTTAAATGTTGCATTATTGCCATATTAATTGGAAACTGAAATAACATGGCAACTCCGTCTGAAAATCTGCTTGATGCATTTGAAATAGATATTACTCTTTTTGGATCGCGTTTTGACCGCAAAAGCATGTTAAAAAATTTAAGCAACATAATAAGAAGCAAGCTGCGCAGCCCTTCCACATTCCCAAACGCCAAAATCCTGATGAAAGGCGAAAAATTTGTTATTTATGGCGTGCCGCGGGCAGATTTGGAGGTAACATTAAGCAGAATAAATAGTTCTGCTTCAGCTATTCATGGCTGGTCGTTTCAGTATGTAGTAACTCCGAAACAGCTTTCTTCGGGCGAGATTCTTGATTTGACATATCCATATATTTTTAGCTTAGAGAGACAGTTAGCCGAAAGGGACGGTAGAATTTCCAGCCTTGAAACTGTAAACGCAGATTTGGAAAAAAAGTGCGGAGAGGTAACTAGCCAAGCCGAAGCGGCAAGATCTGAGATTAGGTCATTAAAAGGCAGGCTTGAAACGCCGCGCACATCAGGACAAGCTTTAGGCAGCGTTGAGTACGTAAAGCGAATACCAAAAATCCAGCACGCGAATTTGGTTGATATTCTTTTAGCAGCAGCTTCCCTTGCTAGAATGGCTGACCAGCAGATAGAACACTATGCGCAAGTCGGCCTTAATTTTGCTGATGGCATGCCAGAGCCGCCACGACCAAATAAATATTTTGAGGAACGATTTAAACTAAAGGGCGAAAGCCCGGCAGATTTTATAGAAAAACTCACGCAGAGATATGAGAAGGGATGGTTAAGATCGTTTACCGCATTCCGCAGGGCTTCGAAGGAAGTATTTGAAGCAATGAATAACTACTCAAGTTATGTTGCTACTTATACGCTGCTTTGTGCTTTCAGGGAAGCAGGAATAAAAATTCCAATTTTTTCTGTTGGTGATGGGCAGGCAGTCCATTACTTTGTGCCGCGCGGCTCGAACAAGGGCGAGTTCTCAAGTTCTTTACGCGATAGTATTATGGGCGCAGCGCAGGAGCTTGGCTTGCAGGCCAGCACAGAAAAACTCGACCATGCAACAAAAATATCTGTGCCGCGCGCAGGGGCAGCAGCCATGATTTCTAATATTAATCAGAATCCGGCAGAACTCTGGAAAAATCTCGGCGTGCAGGTTTATGTTATTGATTTAGATTCGGCTGAAGTTTAAGCCCTAGGTAAATTTATAATACTTGTTTGTTTTATATTATTATGCGCCGCCTTAAAACTAGAAAAGATATTTTAAAAGTAATACGCGAAGATAAATGGCGAATGCGTATTTTAAGATTGGTGCGCGATTTGGGTTTGCCTGACTGGTGGATCGGGGCTGGCTTCGTAAGAAATAAAGTTTTTGATTTTCTGCATGGCTATAAAAGAAGAACGCCGTTGAATGACGTGGATGTTATCTATTTCGACAAGAAAAATTTAAGCGAGATGCGCGAAATTTATTACCAGAACAAACTGAAGAAAAAAATGCCGCGCGTGAAATGGTCTGTTACAAATCAGGCACGGATGCACAAGCTGAATGGCGACAAGCCATACAAAAACGCAGAAGATGGGCTGGCCAGGTGGACAGAAACGCCGACGTGCATTGGCGTGAGGCTTGGCAAAGATGGCAGGCTTCTTGCCCTTGCCGCACCGCACGGCATAAAAGACTTAGTCAATTTGTTGGTTCGGCCAGGCCCGCTGGCGAAACACAGGCTCGGCACGTATGCAAAAAGAATGAAAGAAAAAAATTGGCAGAAAAGGTGGCCGAAGATTAGGATTTTAGATTTGGATTAGTTTTAAAAAATTAAAATGGTCTTAATTCTCTTCTTAACTCGAATAGTGCCGGATTTCGACCTAATTTCTCGGATATGGCTGCTTTAAAATAATCTATCTCATCCTCGGACAGCTTTGCCCGGGCGTCTGCCTCTATTAGCACAGAAGGGTAAGAGTACAGGCGATTCTGGTTTGACAGCGCAAAAATAACCGAAACAATTTTGTCCGCGGTTTCCTGCAGCCGCTCTGGCTCGGCAAAGAAATCCAAACGCAGTGGCCGGTCAAACTCCGCGGCCTTGATGTAGCTAACATAAATGTTTTTTCTGAAATCTGCAAGGTCTGTGATAATCGGCAGGTCAGATGTTGTGGAGTAGTCCAGTGCCGCTGTCCTCTCGCCGACACCCAGCAAATAATACAAAAATAAAGTGTCAGTCGTGATGTCAAGAACGTCTTTTGCATTTTCTATTTTTGTTTTTATGTCTTTCGATATGTTCTCGTAGCCGGCAATTTCCGGCAACACCTCTTTCTTCAAAATCCCGCAATATCTTTTCCCGCGCGAGTCCTCGACCGCGCCAACAAGCAAAATATTTTTCTCCTTGCAGGTTTTGTATAATTGTTGGAACAGGCCAATTACTTTTTGATACTCGCCATAAACCTTTGACTCTGTTCCAACTGCATTCCCAGGATATAAAATAATCGAGCCGTCCCGCACCAGCACATCTGGCGAGAATTTTTCGATTGCGGCAAGCGCAGTTTGTAGTTCGCATTCCTCGCGTTTTAATCCCGCAAGTAAATTAAATTCTTGTTCAGAAAGCTCTGGCCCAGTCACGACTGGCTCGGGCAGTGGCCTGCGGTTCGGGAAATAATTTGTCTCCAAAAGTTTTAGCTCCTTGCTGAATTTGAAAGCTACCGCAACCGCGCGGCGGAGAATCAGGCCAGCGCCGTGGTACTCCTTCTTCAGAAAGCCACCATCAACACCAACCACAACCAAATTGCTATCTAATTTTATCTCTTTTATTTTTTCTTTTAGATTTACTATTCCGGAATCACTGCACGCCCCCAAGGAGCTGGCAAGGACTTTTCGCTTGCTGTCAATCTCATTTATCCGGTGTGCAATCTCGCGGATGGTTTGTTCCATAAATAGCCATGACTAAGATTTAGTTAATAACATTTATTAACCCAAAGTCTATAATCTAATCATGGCCACAATCACACATGAAATAAGAGACATAGCCAGATTTAATTATATCATGGCTGTACTTGCGGAGGCTGGCCTGCATAATTTTCTTACGAGAGTAAAATTAAAGGGAAGGAAATTATTTAATTGGGGCTTCAAGCCGCAGCTGGAGATGTCTTCTGCCGAGAAGTTGCGGCACGCGTTTGAAAAGCTCGGGCCGACGTTCATAAAGTTTGGCCAGCTGTTGAGTGTCAGGCCGGATTTAATACCGCGCGAATATGTCATGGAGTTTTCAAAACTGCAGGACAGTGTTAAGGAGTTTGATTTCGAAGACGCGAAATTAATAATCGAGTTGGAGCTTGGCGGCCCGATAAGCAGATTTTTCAGGGCGTTCAGCAAAACACCGC
This sequence comes from Nanobdellati archaeon, assembly GCA_016204275.1. Taxonomy (GTDB): domain Archaea; phylum Nanobdellota; class Nanobdellia; order UBA10117; family UBA10117; genus JACOYC01. The sequence goes on from JACQKZ010000027.1 coordinate 5,352, forward strand.
TTTCCGCCGCGTCAATCGCCCAAGTCTATGAGGCCCAGCTGAAGAATGGCCAGCGGGTTGTAGTAAAAGTCCAGAGGCCCAGGATAAAAGATACAATCGAGCACGATTTGCACATACTTTTCTTTTTCGCAAAACTCATAGAGAAACATATTGAGGACTCAAAAAAATACAACCCAACAGAAATAGTTGACGAATTTTCGAAATGGATACATCAGGAGCTCGATTTCCAGATAGAGGCAAGAAATACAGAGCGGTTTTACAACACGTTCAAAGATTCTGCTACGATTAAAGTGCCCAAGGTTTATATGAAATATACTGCGAAAAGGGTTTTGACGCTGGAAAAAATTGACGGCGTGCCATTAAGAAAATTCCATGGCGACATAAAGCGAAACAAGAAAATAATGCAGGAGCTGGCCAGTGCGTTTCTCAAACAAGTAATGGAAGATGGTTATTTCCACGCAGATCCGCACCCCGGAAATATAATTATTACCGATGATAAGGTCGGGCTGATTGACTATGGAATCGTCGGCAGCCTTGATGATGAATTAAAAGAACAGATTGCGGCGCTTTTGGTTTCTTTGGTTGAGCGCGATATAGATGGCGTTGTAAACGCCATTCTTGACATGAATATTTCTGAGGAAGATGTAAATGTGAAAAAACTGCGCCAAGAGATTCGGCAGCAGTTAAATTTGTTTTATGTCAGAAGCGCGAATGAATATGCCGCGCAGGACCTGGCGGATTTGACAAAGATTGCACACGACAATGGCATGCGCCTGCCAATTGATTTTATCCTGCTTACAAAACAGATTCTAACACTGGACGGCGTGAGCAAAATGCTGGTCAGCAATTATAGCTACATCGATACGATTACGCCGTACGTAAAGCAGTTTGCGGAATCACATCGGTCGCTTGAGTACATAAAGCAGAGGCTTGAGAAAAGGCTGAAGGAATCACTTCGCGCTGTTGACAAGGCGCCAATGCAGTTCTCACGTTTTTTGCACAGGCTTGAGAAGGGCAAGATAAAAATTGAGGTCGAGCCAAAGGAATTGAAAGAAATAGAACACTTGGCAAGGGAGCTTGAATCATCATCAGAAAAAATTGCGCTCGCATTTTTGATTGGAACAATGTCTGTCGGGATTGCGCTTTTTGCGAGGGTTGAAACACTGCCTATTTTTTTCGGCTGGCCAATTTCGCGAATATTATTTTTAGTGGCAACATTCTTCGGGTTTTGGATGATAATATCTATCTTGAGGGCAAGGGTCTAGGAGAAAAATAAAATGGCAAGAAATACATTGAGAAAGGGCTTGCTGCTTGGCGTAGGCGCGGCTGCGATAGCGAACGAGCTGGCCAAAAAAACCATACAGCATCTGGCTAAGAAGCACAGAATAACTGCGAGTGAAGGGAAAAAGGTCGTGAGAAGCACGATGTCATTTGTGGGCAGGCTGCAAAAGGATTTGTACGCAATGGCAGGCAAGCAGACATCAAGGCAGCTGAAGAAGGCGATTGCGCAGGCAAGGGCTGGCCTGAAAAATGTGGATGGCGTGCTGGCCAGCATGGAGAAAAAGGCGAAAAGGTAAGTATATAATTTTATATATTTTTATATAT
>JACQKZ010000029.1 GCA_016204275.1 Nanobdellati archaeon
CTTAAAAAGCCTCTGCATATCGATTTAAGAATAAAGGAGGCTGGGGTTCTGCTATTAACGGGCCCTCATACCTCCTTTTTATATTTTCAATCACATTCTTGTTAAAAAGGATTTGTAGTTTTGAGCAAACGATTAAAAAAATTAAGAAGCTTCTACCACTGTTTCTATCGAACTCGCCGGCAATCTGCTATTATTGCTGCCACTGTTACCTGCCTTGCCAATCCTGCTAAGCAGGCCCTTGAATTTCTTCTGGCCGCCAGTAACTGAAGCTTTAATTACCACAAACTGCGGTTCCTTCGAGACGCTTACAAGGCCGGCCTGCTGTAAAAGGGCGATGCATGCATAAACATCATGCCATGGCGCGGGCATAAACATCTCTTTGCCGTGAACTTCAACATTGCCGCCGACAAGCTCTCTTAGTTTCTCAAAAGACAGCTTGAAGCCTGGCGCCTTAAGGCTCGTATAAACTCTTTGCAAATATAACTCATATGCTTTTTCCTGAAACGCATTAATTGTGTAGGTACTCATATTATCACTGTGATGCGTTTATCGCACCATCAGAATTTATAAGAGTTGCTGTTACAAAAAGTGATAGGATAGCAAGCCGTATCAAAAGGCATATTATAAGAGTTCTCCGCAATTAACAAATTTTTTTAAATACTTGCCTTAGTATGTGCGCATGGCTGGCAATGCAAAGCCTTACGTGCTTGGCGAGAGCTCTGTGCCGCACAAGGTGGGCCTGCTGCATGGAACTGGTGGCGAGCTTGTCTACGATTATTATTTTGGCATTTACCCAAACGGAAGCAGAATTCCGGAACACTTCGATAACAGAAAAGTTTCAAAGCACTTTGTTGTTGTGCCAGGAATAATTATGAAACGCACTGGCCTTGAGGACAGAGTGCTTATGTGCGGGCCTGTTCCATTAAACCAGAGAGAAGAAGTAAAAGTATTAATATCTGGAGAATTAAAGCTGCTGCCCAGAGATATTAGGTTTGTGTTCTGGTAATTTCTGCCAAATAACTTTTTAAGTTTAACTAACAATTCCAATGCATGGACTTTGAAACGATTGCGAATGTGGCAGTTGGCAGTGAGGGCTTTATTGTGGGCGCGGAAATAATGCTCAGGGCAATATCTGGCGCAATATATTATTTTCCAACTATCGCCGCGCCAACACTAATTTATTATGTCATCAAACAGGCTGCCGTAAAATACCGCACAAAGCCAAATCTATTGGCATCTGCATTGGCAGTGTCAGCCGGCGTTATGGCACCGTTTGGTTTTTTAGCAGGCATTATAACGCACGACAATTGGATCAGTGTTAATAATTTAGTTGCATATTCCTTTGGCGCAGGACTGCTGGCTTACAACTGCAAGCGGGCAGACAGCAGCCTTGTTTTATTAACAAAATAATAAATAAATATCTGGCTGCGATTAAATGATTACTCTATTATCAAAAGGCGTAATTAAATATTTCTTATCTGTTCGCGCAAATAACGGCTTTGCGTTATAATGTGCGCAGCAATTTTTTTAACTGCCGGCAAATTGCTGTGTTTTGTTAAAAATCCTTCAACTCTATCTAATTTAGATATTATATATTCAACATTTGCTTTTAAGTTTGGTTGCCTAAGATTTTTCTCCAGCCTGCGGATGTCCTCCTCGATTATTTTAAGCTCTCCAAAAATATTTGGAGCAAACACGCCAGATATTATATTGTAACGTGTGGCATACGCACCCCACAGAATTGCCAGCTCGCTATGTGACTCTTTTTCAATCTTTAAAAATTCTCTGCCTATTAGCACGCGAATCATTCCCCTTGCGGGCGATGCCAGCCGCAATGCTGGCTTGCGTCTAAAAATTCCCCCGAGTGCCATTTTTATATTTCTCTGACGTGGTTAATAAATCTTTCCATCGAATAACTTTTTAAACATAACTGGCCAAGCAATCCCATGGCATTAATACCATCCAGCGCAAGTGCAAGCGAACAGCGGTTCGCTGCACCTCGCCAGGCTGTGCCTGGCTCTGGAGAGCGAAAACGTTATCGGAGTGTGATATGACTAATATACCATCCAGCGCAAGAGAGCGAAAACGTTATATACTCATAAAAATCGATTCTCCTGAAGCTGAGAAAACATTAGTTGGGCGGCTGGTCATCCAGGCTGGCATGCAATTTCTCGGCGAGTTAGGAATGGCTCGCGCAGGCATTCAGTTCCTTGAAGACACATGGAACGAAAAAAACAGCACAGGGATTATACGGGTTAGCCACAAGTATGTTGACGAAGTAAAATCCGCGCTCGCGCTCGTGAAGGAATTCGAGGGAAAGAAAGTGCAGATACATTCGATAAAAGTAAGTGGGGAAATAAATAAATTAAAGTGAAAAATGATTGGAATTAAAAAAGCAGCCGAAAACACAACTGGCCTCGTTTGGCAGTATCGGCCGGAACTAGAAGCAATAATAAAGGGCATGGAAAACGAAGTAACAAAAGTCGGCGGCGTGGCACATATTGATCCGATAGCTTACGCGACAGCACACAAAATACCACCAGATACCATGCAGCGTGTGATTGATTATTGCGTTTATGAGCGTGGCGGTATCAGGCCGCTGAACGTAAGAGAGCTTAGCATCTTGGTTGCCAATGGAATTTTTGTGGGCGATGCTGCAAAATACCTAGCTTTCCCGCGAACGTCCAGAAATTCAATTGATGAAATTCCGATGATACCAATGGACACGAGCAAATCGCCGGTTTGGGACGTGGTTGGAGAACCGGAAGGAAATAAATAAGTTAAAATGAAAATCACAATGCACAAGGAAGACATACCGTACGTAATAGCATCAATAATCGCATTAGTATTATTAATAATAATTGCATTAAAATGATAAAAGACATTCGAGATATAAGGGAGAGGTTGAAATAAAATGACATACACAACTTTAGCACAGCAGGCACTAGAACAGCAATACGCACATCCAGAGACAGCGCGTTCAATGTTAGTTACGGCAAATCCAAAAACTGGAGAAATAGACACAGCAGTCCAGATGGTGATAGGCCGTTCAGTAAAATCAATCGAAGAAACAGTTGAACAACTGGTTTCGCGCGGCATCGCAGAGAAAACCGAAGATCCGCAAGTCATAAGATTAAAATCAACTGGAGGAAAATAAAATGCAAGTACTACCAAGTCAGGCAATGGGTTACGACCGCGCTATAACTGTATTCAGCCCGGATGGGCGAATTTTGCAGATTGAGTACGCTAAAAAAGCTGTCTCCGCGGGTGCGATGGCCCTCGGAATAATTTACAAGGATGGCGTGCTGCTCATGTCAGACCGAAGAATAACAGAAAAACTCCTGATAGCAGAATCGGTAAAAAAAATCGCGCAGCTAGACGACCACATCATCTCGACATTCGCAGGCTACACCATGGACGCCAGAATTTTAGTCAAACGAATGCGTGTTTTCGCGCAGCAGCATAAGCTCACGTATGGCGAAGAAACAGATGTAGAAGGTGTGATAAAAAACATATCTGACCTGGCGCAGGCATACACACAGTACTCAGGCATCAGGCCATTCGGAATCTCGTTCCTGCTGGCTGGCATAGACAAGAAGGGAAGCCAATTGATAATGACCGAACCATCCGGAATCTACATGCAGTATTACGCAAAGGCAATCGGCACGGGCGCAACAGAAGCAACAAAAACACTGGAAAAGCGCTGGAAGGAAGGAATGAAACTCGAAGACGCAAAGAAACTCGCGGTTGATGTCTTCCGCGAAGTTCTGGACAAAGAATTTTCCATCGAAAGGCTCGAAGCCGCCATTGTAACAAAAGATGGCATCCAGAAGTTAAACTTGGAGAATTAAATGGTTGGCCAGCTTTTACCGGATCGGGCAAAGGATAAACGCGCAGATTTCAATCTTGCTAAGCTGAAAAAGTTTGGCACAACCTTTGAAGTAGTTCTGAAAAATCCGGAAGCAGCCTTGGAGTTCAGGCACGGCAAAAATATAGACTTGCGCGACGTGCTTGACACGCCAAAAGTTTTTGAAGATGTACAAAAAGCAGAAATACATGGCTCTGGCAAGCTTCGGGAACTGCTAAAGGGTAAAACTGACGAGGCCAAGCTTGCCAAGATGTCAGACCACGATCTTGTAATCGAATCTTCAAAATTAATACTGCGCGAAGGCGAAATCGCACTAACACAAGAGATGCGCAAGAAATTCTTTGAGGCGAAACGAAAGAAAATTATGGAATATATTCACGCAAACGCGGCAGACCCTAAGACTGGCCTGCCACATCCAATGCAGAGGCTTGAGTTGGCAATGGAACAGGCCCGCGTGCAGGTTGACCCTTACCAGCCAGCCGAGGCACAGATAGAAAAAATAATACAGCTGCTGCGGCCGATTATACCAATTACTTTCGAGAGGGCCAAAATACGGGTTTTGATACCTGCTGCTTTCTCAAGTTCTGTGTACTCAGCAATCAAAAACAAATTTGAGTTGCAAAAAGAGGATTGGAAGGACGACGGCTCGGTCAGCTTTGAGTTAGAGGTGCCGGCCGGCGTGAAGGGCGAAGTAATCAATCTTATTCAAAAGCTGACTCAGGGAGAAGCCAGCATAGAGGACGTAAAGAAGTAAATGGTGCAGGCGTTACATTTAAAAACCAATGAAAAGGGGCGGTTATATTATGGCAGATAAATTATTTGTAAAAGACCACGATGTTGTTGTGCCTGGCGAAGAGCTAGCCGAAGGACTGGACTACTTGCCAGCAGGCAAGGCGTTCCGCGACGGCGAAAAAATATTTGCAGCTACAATCGGGCTTGTTTCGGTGAAGGGCCATGTGCTAAAGGTGATTCCGCTGGCCGGCAAGTATATGCCGCGCCGCGGCGATGTTGTGATTGCAAAAGTCACGGGCATCGGCCACTCCGGCTGGACATTGGACATCAACTCGCCATACATGGCAGACCTGAACATCGGCGAAGCCTCATCGGAATACATAGACACAAACCGGCATGAGATGTCAGAATATTTCGACATCGACGATTATGTTTTGTGTGAAGTGATTACAATCTCAGACGCAAAGTTTGTCAAGCTGACCGCGAAGTTCCGTCCGTACAGGCGGCTAAGCCCGGGAAACATAATCGAAGTTTCGCCGACAAAAATTCCGCGAATCATTGGCAAGCAGGGCTCGATGATAAACACAATTAAGGATTACTCAAAGTGCGAGATCTCTGTCGGCCAGAACGGCTGGATCTGGATTTCAGGCGAGCCAGAACAGCAGGCCCGTGTAGCAAGAGTGATAAAGATGATTGAGAAGGAAGCGCATAAGCAGGGCCTGACAGACAGAGTGAAGAATATGATGGAGGGGAAATAATGCATCCGCACCACGGCGGACTTAGGCGCCCACCGATATTAGATGTTTCGCCAGAAACTGAAATAAGAACAAAAGCACTAATGGCCCAAGTAAGTGGTTTAGGTGATGAGTTTACCAGAGATAATTATACTAATCCCAGCTTAGCACAAGACGTTTACCTGCAAGTGTATGCACACGTGGTTGTGAAGCAAGAGGTGACTAGGAGCGAAATGCTAGAGCGACCCGAACTAGCAAATGCTAGTCCGCAAGACATAGGCACCGCAATTCAAGAATTACTCCGCAGGCAACAAATTACAGAAGATACAGAAGATGGTGGTTTGACACTAAAGATTAGGGAGGGCAAATAAAATGGGAGGCATTGGAGCACCGGAACATTTAATTGTGAATGGCAAGCGGCTGGATGGCAGGAAGTTTGATGAGCTGCGGCCGATCAAGATAAAAGTGGGCGCAGTCCCGAATGCGGATGGCTCAGCCAGCATTGAGCAGGGCGAGACAAAAATTACTGTTGGCGTCTACGGCCCACGGGAAGTTTTCCCGAGGCACATGGCAAAGGCAGACCGCGCGCACCTGAATGTGATTTACGACATGGCTGCGTTCTCAACACCAGAAAGAGCAAGGCCAGGGCCATCTCGACGCTCAACAGAAATTTCAAAAGTTATTGCAGACTCTCTGGCTCCCGCAATATTTTTGGAGAAATACCCAAAGACCGCGATTGATGTTTACATTGAAGTCACAAACGCAAATGCTGGCACGCGGGCTGCGGCGATATGCGCCGCCTCGGTTGCGATAGCAGATGCAGGCATCGAGATGCGTGATTTAGTAACATCAGTTGCATCTGGCAAGGCCGATGGCGAGCTCGTCTTGGATTTATTCCAGCCAGAGGATAACTTCGGTGAGGCCGACATGCCACTCGCGATAATGCCGCGCACAAATGAAATTACTTTACTGCAGATGGATGGCGATCTTAACAGGGATGAAATCAAAAAACTTGTAGAAATGTCAATAAAAGCCTGCCAGAAAATCTACGGCATACAAAAGCTGGCGCTAAAAGAAAAGTACGAAACGGAAAAGGTAGGCATTGAAGAATCCGAGCCTGCTGCCCAGGGAGGCAAATAAAATGGCTGCACAAATCAAACCATATTTAGCCGCACTTTTGCAGAAAAAACTTAGGGAAGAGGGCCGCGGCCTGAATGATTACAGAAAGATTGAAGTAGAAATAAATCCGCTGGCAAGCTCTGCTGGCTCAGCTCGCGTGAAGATCGGCAGCACTGAAGTTTTAGTCGGAGTAAAGCTAGATGTTGGCGAGCCATTCCCAGACACACCAAACGAAGGCGTACTGATCGGAAACGCTGAACTTGTTCCGATGGCAAGCCCGGACTTTGAGCCAGGCCCGCCAAAACCAGAATCAATCGAAATTGCTAGAGTTATAGACCGCGGAATCCGTGAGTCGCACGCGATTGACATGCAAAAAATGGTGATTAAGGAAGGTGAAAAAGTCTGGATGGTAAATTTTGATGTTTACCCGATAAACCACGACGGAAACCTTCTGGATGCCGGCGCTTTAGGCGCCATTATTGCCCTAATGAATGCGCGATTCCCGAAATATGATGAGAAAGCCGGGCGAGTTAAATATACTGAACTAACAAAAGAAAAACTGCCAATGACTGAAATTCCGATAATGACTACCTTTGGCAAGCTGTCCGGCACGATATTTGTGGACCCAACAAAGCGCGAGGGCGATGTGATGGATACAAGGCTGTCCATTACTACCTTAGAGAGCGAGAAGGCCAGCTCGATGCAGAAGGGCGGCTTTGGCACATTCACAAAAGACGATGTCTTGCAGATGTTCGACCTTGCGGTCGAGAAAGGCAAAGAGCTGAGAAAACTTTTGAAGCAGGCCACCAGTAAAGCTTAAAAACCGAAAAAAATTGTTATTAACATGGAACGGACTAATTTTGAGATTGCGCGCATCATAGGTGCAAGGGCACTACAGCTAGCAATGGGTGCGCCGATGCTGATAAAGCGGCCTGAACATGTTTTTGATCCGACTGAAATCGCAAAGCAAGAATTAGATAGCGGTGTTCTCCCAATGACAGTCAAAAGGCCAATGCCGCAGAAGATTGAAGTAGAATAAAAGTTTTTTAAACAGCAATTTACACTTAATGTTATGAGGCTCACTGACGTAAAGGCAATCAGTACTGTCGCGCATGATGGCAGGCCAGCCATTGCAGTGCAAATGCAAACTGCGAAGTCTGAGGCTTGGGCGGAATTGCCTGCCGCGAAACCGGTGGAACAAGCTGTCCTGATAAATTCTAAAGCCAAAAAATTCTCGGGCGTGGAATTTCTAAGATTCGAAGACCTGAAAAAATTTAATATTTTGCCGCACGGGCCTGCCCTAATCGCTGTCCAGGCTGCGGCTTTGAATTTGTGGTCTGGCGAACGCGGCCGGCCCCTGTGGAAATTACTGAATCCTAATTCCCAAAAAATAAGTGAATTATTTGTAAATGTTGGCAGGACGAGTGACGTTGCCGAAATATTGCTGCGCATGAATAAAGATACAGAAACAACTTCGGTATTTTCCAGAGCATCTGCATTAAACCTATCGGGTTTGTCTGCCTTTGAGGCAATCAGAAGGGTTGAACGGTCTTTGAACAAGACTTCAGGCCATTCGCTTGGAGTGGACTTGGAAGCTCACAAAATGCTAAAATCAGACAGATATATTTGGAAAAACTTTAATGGCACAAGTGTTGCCGCAGACGCAAAAAAACACGCAGAGATGGTTTCAGAACTCGTGCATCATTTTGATATAAAATATATTGAGGATCCGCTGCATAAAGACGCCTTCCGCGAATTCGCTGGCCTGCACAAAAAACTCATGCGCTACGGCCATCGGCATGTGTGCGGCGACCACTTAATAAGAGGGGATTTATCGCGGGCGAAGGTTGCACAACGGCATGGCTCTGTGAACGCAATACTTGTAGATTTAGAAAAGGCTGGCTCGATTTTAAATGCGAAACGGATTTTTGATTTTTGCAGGGCCAGCAGCCTGACACCCGTGGTAAATATTACGAGCAATACAACTGCTAACTTGGCGCTTGGCTGGCAGGCCCCTGTTGCCAAGGCGAGCATGGCTGGACTGAATGAGCTGGCTAAAGCCGAACAAAACCTTTAAAAACGAATTCTAGCAGCCTATCAGATGGCAGAAGAAACCTTCCTAGTTCCGCTGGACACATACCTAGCCAGCGGTATGCACATCGGAACAAAATTTAGAACGAAACACATGATGCCTTACATCTACAAAGTAAACCCTAACGGGCTTTGCGTCTTAAATATTCAGGAGATAGACAAGCGAATAATGCAGGCTGGCCGGATCCTCGGCAAATATGCACCGGAAGATATACTCGTGGTTGGCCGGCGTGAAAACGCATGGAAGGCTGTCCGCGCATTCGGCAAGGCAACAAACTGCAAATATTTTGCAGGCAGATATCCTGCGGGTATCATAACAAATACTAATTTGGACACATTTTTTGAGCCGAAAATTATGGTTGTTGTTGACCCATTCCCAGACAAAAACGCAGTCCATGACGCGCTCATCTCTGGCATTCCCATAATTGCGCTGTGCGATTCTAACAACACGACTGAAAATGTTGATTTTGTAGTTCCATGCAACAACAAAGGCTCAAAATCAATCGGTTTGATATTCTACATTCTGGCCAGCAGATATCTGCAGGAACGCGGGATACTGCCAAAGGATAAACTAATTGACGCGCCGGTTGAAGATTTCATGGCTGAATAATTCGGCGCTGCATGACTGAATAAATTATCTATCTGCCTTGCATTTCCCGATAATATCTAAAAGCGTTTTGTGCAGGCTTGGATTTCCGGCCACGATTGAATAATTTCTTAGATAATCCGTTTTGTTAAATTTGAAATCAAGCGGCTGGCCTGCCAAATCTGTAACAACACCGCCGGCTTCTCTTATTATTAAATCCGCTGCGGCCACGTCCCAGATTTTGTTTGTTTTGTTAATCATGCCGCCAAGCCTGCCCTCTGCGGCGTAAACTAAATCCACAACGCTGTTTGTTGCCCGCAAATTCCTGCAGTTTCTCACAATTTCTACCATCAGCCTGGCTTCTGCCTCGGTTTCTTTTTTGTCTTCGGAATAATCGAGCGAGTATGCCACGAGAACATTCTTCAGGGACTGCTCCTGAGAAATGTGAATCGGGCTGACATTTAAATATGCTCCCCTGCCTTTGGCAGCAAAATAAACCGCGTTATAAAACGGCAATGATATGCCAGCCATAATCGGCTCGTAGTCCTTTAAAACTGCGATTGAAATGCCGAACCACGGCAGCCGCGAAACGAAATTCGAAGAGCCGTCCAGCGGGTCAACAACCCAGGTAAATTCTGATTCTCCTTCCAAAATGCCTGACTCCTCTGTCAAAATTCTGTCGTGCGGGCGTGTTTTTTTAATTTCGGCTATTATTTTTTCCTCAGATTTCAGGTCAGCCTGGCTTACGACATTGCTCTGGTTCTGCTTGACAGAAACGTTTGGTATTTTGTCAAACCAATATCTCAACTCATTGCCGCCTGACTGTAAGGCCCGATAAAGCGTAGATTTCATAATAAAAAATACGTGCAAATTCTTTTAAATCTTGCGCTACAAGAGCAAACTTATAAAAAAACCAATTATACTGCATGCTGCAATCGGCGGCAGTGCTGGCAATGCCCTTGCTTTTCTCAAAAACAAATAGTGGATAATCAAAATGCCGGCTAGCGAGCCAAACAAAACGCCCAACGCCTGAACAATACCATACTGGGCAAGCGCTGAAATTGCGAAGACTGCGGGGAAGGCCAGATCGCCGCCGCCGAGCACCACATACTGCGAAGTTTTGGCGGACTTTCTTTTTTCGAGCTTTGATTTTACAACTTCATGCGCTGGCACAGACAAGCCAGACAAGTTCTCAGGAATTATTATGCCCATCAGCGCACCCTTCGCGCTCATCTCTTTAAACATCGTAACCATGTGTGTTGTCTTAAATACTGCAATGTAATCATAAACAGACAAGACTACGAGCAGCACGATAACCGCCATGACTGGAATCAGCGTGCCAAGCTGGGCAGAAACACCCGCAATCGCCAGAAAGAAAGCTAAGTTATGGGTAAAAACATTCGGCAGTAAAAACCTAAATGCCACAAGCGCCACAGCCAAACCAACGGCCAGCAAGTCAGGCATAAACACGGAAAACACTACCCCTGCGCCAATAAAAATCATAAACGCAAACAAAGCAGAATACGCAAACTTCAGCTTGATAAATTTTATAAAAATCAAAATCAGCGCGGTTGCAATCGCAAACGCAACCAAAAATGAAATAATTGACTCGCCGACCGGCTGGAACTGGACAGCGCCGAACTGCGCTATTTCAAATTTTATTAGCTTGAAACCTACAAAAAGCGCAAGGATCTGGACTGACAAAAAGAGCAAAAGTTCTGAAAACAAAAGCTTCAGCCTAAAATCTGTGGCCATGATTTTTATAACATGGGGCGGTTTAAAAATCTACGCCTCGATTAATAAAATACTTATTATGCCAAATCCAATGCCTATTTTGTTTATCAGCGACAAATCTTCCTTAAACATAAATACGCCAGCCAAAACAATCAAAACCAAATTTAAAATTGTAAAAACCGAAATTGCTTTTGACAAAAACCCATATTTAAGCGAAACAACCCAAAAGGCACTGCCTGCAAGGTAAATTGCAATCCCAATAAACAGCAGAATGCTTTTGCTTTCGATTGTCCACTTTTTTATGAATATGTCGCCAATAACTTCTAATACGACGCCGGCGGCTATTAACAACAAAAATATATATTTCGGCGTTAATTGAAATACCATATTATTTACCCATGTCGCTTGGACTTTTCAGAGAACCAAACTGTTTTAATCAGTAATTTACTTATATAAAAATTGATTGCTAGCAAGGCTTTTAAAGGAAAAGATAGAAGCTAAACTGATATAAAATGGCAAAAGAACAAACACCGCAGGTTTCTGTATCCAGAGAAGAACAAATCGGTTTCCACAAGGGTTCGATAACAACGTTGCTGAAAGAGCGTGAGGAAATGGTTAAGATAGTAACAATAGTTGACTCGTTGCTCAAGGCGCATTTGGATGCGCTGCAAAAGCTCGGCGTTAACATACAAGTGCAGCAACAGGCGCCGCAGGCAGCAAAGCCGGCCAAGAAAAAATAATCTGGCTTAAGATTGTATAATTATAACTAACTATGAAAATCA
>JACQKZ010000030.1 GCA_016204275.1 Nanobdellati archaeon
GAAAGAAAGAAAAGCTCCCGGGCACCAAAAGAAAGAACGGCGGGTTCTATGAACCCGCAAAATGCCCGTGCCAGACAATGGTCGGATACGAGCTTCCCAAGCTTGAGACCCGGGTTCAAGTCACTCCCTTTCTTTCTCTGCCAGAAAGAAAGGACCCGTGCCCCCTAAAGAAAGAGGGCGGTGGGTTCTACAAACCCACAAACGAAGGAGTAAGAAAATCCCGGCGGGCGCACTTCAAAAGATTTAAATATGGTTTGGTTTTTGATGTAGTCAAATGGGCGACATCGAAAGAGAAATTTACGCAGGACCGGCAAATGGATTCTTTGATAAAGATAATTTTACATCTGTGATGAAACTTATGAACGCACAAGTCAGAGATAGGGAAGGCTCAATTACAGCGTTTGAAATTGATGGTGTTAGAATCGAGTATTGTATAACATATGCGGTAGGAAGCCGGCCCCATCGGGCGAATGTGAAGCTGGCTGGCCAAAAAAATAAGGTCGACTGGCTAGAGAGTATAATTGAATCTGAGAAGGATATTTTTGGGAAAAAGTAAACAGTAAAATTATCACAACCTTTATATACATCTTTGTATTTTATTCTTCGTGAAAAATTTCCAAAAATCTGGCCATGGGACGCATTTACAAAGTACTGTATTCGAGATCGAAAGACGCAGTAACATATCGAAAAGTGCGCTGGCATCAGAATAGGGCAGCAGGAATAAAGGGTTTTGCGGCAATTGTTTTGTTATCAATTGGAACGTTTATGCTACTGCCGACACCCGAAGATGTGATAGAAATCAGCGGGCTGGCAACACTTTTGTCAGGCCATTACAGCATTCCCGCAAGCAAGAGTTTCTATTATTCATTGATAATAATAAAAGGCACAGCCGCGGCATTAGTTGTTCTGGCATCAATATTAGGCGGTTCATACATCCGCGACAAAATCCGGCAGAAAATAAACAGCCATCGCATCAAGATTGCGGATTGGATACGGCCGAAGTAGTCAACATATTTATAAATCAATTTCTGGGAAATAATTTAAGGGCCGGTGGTCTAGTGGTACGCGCTGAAACTCACGAGTTTCGCTGGTTTCATGCTGCGCACGAAATGACGTTCCCTTGACAACACATCCCTTTTCTTTTGCCAAAAGAAAAGGTCTCTGTGAAACCCCAAAAGAAAAAGGTGGGATTTTCAATCCCACAAACAAATAGTTTCCAGATATCAGAAGGGGAAAGGCCGCAGGTTCGATCCCTGCCCGGCCCACTAATTTTTAAACATAAGATACAAAGCTTTATAAATGATACAATATGGTAATTTATATGGCATCAAGAACATACCTTACTCAAATAGCCGAACACTTGCGGCAGGCATATGCCCGCGCAGCTAATTATATTTCCTTGCCAGAAACCAGGCGTAACATTATACGCGCGGAAATGATTGCGTTCGCAAGTATTGGCATAGCGCGGTTTCTTTTTGGCGCGGTTGAAAATGCTGCAGCCCATGCAGGCAACATGACGCTGGATGGCGTTGTAGATTTTTTTGGAAATAATCTTGCACACTTAAGGCCGGAAGATATTCACGTCAGTGCAACATGCCCAAATGAAATAATTAATGGAACACCTACCGATACGATCGGCGAGCAGATGCCTTCTCACATAACGCATGACCTTGCCAACCCAGCGCACTGGCAGATAGAAACGCACCACCCAACAGTTCCGCACCAGCATTGTGATAGCGTTTTGGTATATGTTGACGGCCCGGGTTATAAGGGGTCACATGTTATTGATGTAACGCAACTTCAAGGAACTTCGGCGGCAAATCCCGTAGTAATAAATACCGATCCGCCAGCGCCTACAATTACAAATTCAGTATCCTTGGACGACAGCAGTCCTGTTTGGGTTTATGGTAGTTTGGGAGATGTAGCTGTTGCTGGCGGTGCGGCCGCGGTTGTAGCGCACGAAGCCAAAAAAGCCAAAAAGCGGCGATTGCGCAAAATGATACTGCACTCAAAATTGTAATTTTAAAAAGAACAAAGTAAATTTTAAAGAGCTGTAACAAGTAAAAAATAAAATTAAGCCTCGCCAGGCCTTAACAGCTTGCGGTTTAGTTCGTCAATCTTTGTTTTGGACTCAGATAACATAGCATTCCAGCCCTGAATTATCTCTGACTCGCGCTGTTTTATCGCTGAAATTTTGTCAAGATTGTGCCGCAAATCCTCGAGCTTTGTGTTCATGCTGTCCACCATCTGCATAATCTCTTTGTATTTGTCGATTTTCACAAAAACAGTAGCTGTTTCTGGAATGCCCATTGGTTTCTGGAATCGTGGCATCTGTGGGGGAGGCATTGCTGGAGGGGCCTGCATCGGCGGCAATGGTGGCATGCCTTGAGATTCTTCTTCATCCATTGGAAAGCCCTGCTGTTCCATGCCCTCATCTTCTGGCAAGGGCGGCAGTGGCGGCAAGTCTAACAGCTCATCCTCTTTCTTTTTCTTGAAGAAAAACGCCATTTCAAATAAGATTGGGCAAACATACTTAAATAACTTATTTACTTCTGGATACGGATAACTAAGTATTTTATAATTGCTATATGTTAGGGCGAAAATGCGCTGGCCACTGTTAGCTTTAATCCTACTGGCAGTTCCTGCTGCAAGTGCGATTGTAATAAATGAGATTATGTACGACCCAGATAAATGTTCTGATGCAAACTGCGAATGGGTTGAACTTTACAATCCAACAGCAGATGAAGTTAATATAACTTATTATTATGTGGATGGCAAAAACATATCTGTCGCGAGCATGCCAGCGAGTGCGTATCTAATAGTTGCTAGGAATAAAAATTCTTTTTTAACAAATTATAATTCTTCATGCGCGGTTGTCCAGACAACAATAAGCTTGCCTAATGGGAACGCGACTATTTACTTGAGTGATTCTGATAAAAATATTATTGATTTTGTAACATACGCGCCCGCTAATGGCGGCAGCGGAAACGATAAAACATTAAGTTTAGCAAACAATCTTTGGCGCGAGTCTTCACAAGTGGATGGAACCCCATGCCAGCAGAACTTTCCCGCTAATAAAGTAGATTTAAATTTGGAACAAACTGACACAAATGAAATCACCGCACACCTTGCGAACAATGGGTTAAGTGATGAAAATATCACTCTGGAATTTTTTGTTGATGGAAATCTTTCCGGCTCAGATGCGCTGGAGCTGGCCAGCTTTGACTCTAGCGATGTAACTTTTACTGTGGAAAATCTGACTGCTGGCAATCACATTGCAACAGTTAATGCAACTTTTTCAGGCAACTTTGTTTCGGCAGAGCAGAATTTTTCAAATATATTGCCGAACGCAGATGTTTATGTGACTATAACAATAAATCAAACATCAAATGAGTACATAGTACGTTCTTTTCCAGAAAACGCGTCGACTTATATCGGCGTGTCTGTTTTTCCGTACAATTTCAACGGGAGCGATATAATTTTTGGAATGTTTATGTTTGGCGAAGAGTTTGACAAAGAATTGGATGTTTCTGATTTGGTTGCCGAAGAAATTGATTTCGGTTCGTATGATTTATGTGCAGAAGTTTCGGATATAAATAACTACAACGATACAAATCTGGAAAATAATTTTGTGTGCGCGAATTTCACGATTGTCCCGCCGGCTAGCCAGACAAGGCTGCGGGCAAAGACGTTTGTTGATTATGAAAAATATGATTTGAACCAAACTTTATTCTGGTCTGCGCAGGTGTTTCCGCTTTCCTCGGGTACAGTTGGCAACCTGACAATAAATATGCAAAAAAGAAATTCGCGTGATTCAACTGAACTTTTTAAAATTGAAAATTACAACCTCTCAGAAAATATAATTTTATCAGGCAATTTCACAATTCCCGAAGACTGGATTGAGGGAATTTATAAAGTCCGCGCGAAATTTCAGTACGGCCGCAGTTATTTTGACTCACGCGATTCCGGCCAGTTCTGGCTTAATGGCTTGAAGGATATTGGGCAGGCAAACATAACGTTCATAAAATATCCGAGCGCCTTGCAGTTTGGCTCATTTGGCGCAATTTTCGTAAAATTTTATGCCGGAAATTATGGTTATGATAAAATCAGGCTGCTTGCGTATGGCTCGCCAAGCCAAGTCCTTTATGACTTAAATCAGGAAGGCCTGACAACTTCTGACGCGCAAAATGCGTCTGTAGCATTCGAAATAAATAGTGTGAAACGCGGGCAGGAGATTTATATTGCGTTGCCGGCATTCACACAGCAAAATTGCGGCGCAGATTATATGGATAAAACTTACAGAGTAAGAGTGCGCGCGTACCAGCCTTCGCAAAATGGCTGGTCAGAAATAACAACATCCGATATTAATGTTCCGATTTCGGGGAAAGGCGTATCATGTATATTTGAAGCAAAAAAATCTTCCGGAGGCAACTCGGGGAGAAATATAGTATTAACTAAAAAGCCAAAAGAAAAAAATAACATACTTGAAGTTATCCGTGTTCCGGACTCTACAGGCCAGGGTGAGCTTTTTACAGCTGAAATTAGAGTAGCAAATAGCTTGAACACAACAGAATCCTTTGATGTTTACAGCTACGTGTTTGAAGGCCGCGAAATTATGACTGAAGGCGGCTGGACAGGCAATTCACAAATAATAAAATTAGCGCCAAAAGAGAGCAAGGTCATTAAACTTGATAACGCAGTTAAGGATGATGCAGTGCTTGGCCAGCACACCCTGCGTATCAGGGCAAAATTCGGAAAATTAACAGAGGATGCAGATAGCGAGGTTGAAATAATTGCAAGCCAGGCGCAAGAGGCAGAAGCAGGCCTTAATGTGCAAAGCCAGAGCCAGGAAAAAATTCCAATCACCGCGGCAGCGGTCTGGCGTACGAGCAAGGGCGGCAATATGAATGCCGCAATAATAATTCTTATTCTGGTTTTGATGGTTGTTATTTTTGCGCTGATTAAAAGCAGGTAGCGCCGGACAGCAACACTTAATAACTTTTTGCTTTTGAGTTTAGCATGGAAAATCAAAATCTAAAGCCGAAAATTAAGGCCAGCATGATTGTCGAAATTGCGGGCAGTCCGCAGGAGCACATTAACTACGCCCTGAATTTAATGTCAGAACAGTTTTGTAAAGATATGCCAGAAGTAAAAATTCTTAGCAAAAAAGTCACGCAGTCAGAAAAAATGCCGCAGGCCGAGCATGTATTCTCAGGTTTTTGCGAGTTCGAAGTTGAGGTGCCGGACATTGCAGTTCTTTTTGTAATTTGCAAGGATTACCTGCCAAGTTCTGTTGAGATTTATGAGCCCGACCAGATTTTTATTCACAGGGAGCATATGACTGAGATGTTCAACGATTTTGCCGCAAGGCTGCACGATTACGATGCAATGGCAAAAACGTTAACGCTGCAAAAGCGGTTTTTGCTCGAGGAAATGCAAAAATATATAACAGAAAAAAACATCGCGGCAGGCAAGCCAAGGGAAGATGCGGAGAAAGAGGCCAGCGAGTTTATAAAAAATATTTCTAGCCAGCTTGGCCTATGAGCATAACATTTATGATGCGCTCACAATATACCAGTAGTATACTCAGAGTATACTGGCAGTATATTACCTGCCGCTAAGGCTAACAACCTTTACCTTGCTTCTGAATCCTTCGGATGTTATCTTGCACACTTCATCAAGGCTTAGGCCGACTTCATTGCACTTGATTGTTATGTCCGAACCCTGCTTGTTTATCGAGCAGTAATCAGGAATTATTGTTTTTACAGCATCTACGCCGCCCGAAAAGCCGACTGTCTTGCCTGCCCAAAAACCAAAAATGAGCGCGACAAACATTACTACAACTACAGCGATTACAAGCTGCCACACCATCAGCTCAAACCTTACTTCTTTTTCATCAGACATTTTTTCCACCTTCCTTAACCTCCGCTTCTTTTTTAGATGTAATTACAACCTTTGACTGCAGGAATTTTAGAATGTTGAACTGGTCGGCAACATAGCGTACCTCGCGGCCGTCCTCCTCTTTTTTTACCAGTCCGCGTTCTTCAAGCTCTTTTACCTGTTTTGCAACAAAACTCTTGTCTGTCTGTAAAGTCTGGGCCAGCTCCTTATTGCGATTTTTTCCAAGGAGGATTGCAGTGATAATCCTGAATGTCTGCGCGATATTATTTGCTTCGCGCTTGCCAACCCCGAGTTTTTCCAGCTCGGATTCTGATTTATCCAGCAATTCCTGTGCTGTGATTGATGTCTGGCCGTCCGGATTTGAAGGAACGGCGGCAGCAGGATGTTCTTTTTCAGTTATTGTAGTAATTTCTGCAACATCAGAAGGCTGAGAAACATTAATGCCTATGGCTGGCTCTTGCTTTTCTTCTTCCTTCAATCCTCCAACTT
Source organism: Nanobdellati archaeon (assembly GCA_016204275.1). Classification (GTDB taxonomy): domain Archaea; phylum Nanobdellota; class Nanobdellia; order UBA10117; family UBA10117; genus JACOYC01. Next base: position 6,391 of record JACQKZ010000030.1, read on the forward strand.
TTTTAGCCATTTGTTTAACCAAAGAAAAACGCAAGGCGTTTTTCTGGCCCATCCGAACTTGTTAGGCTTGGAAATCAGTCAATAGATAGGCTTTAATAATTTTAGTTACTGCTGTTTACATATGCCTCAGCCAAAAATACTCATCTCAGCCCCGGTTTCAGAGAAATATATGTATTGTTTTGATGATTTTGTAAAAGGCCTTAAATCAGTTAATTATGATAATTTTGAAATTATTTTAATCGCGGATGAAGTGCCGGCCAGCAGCTCAGTAAAGCAAAATGCGGATTTAATGCTGGACAGGCTTAAAAAAGAAGGCTTCAAAATTGTTTTTATCCCGTGGTTTGAAAAGGCGCGCGATAGGATTTGCGAAAGCCACAACAAAATGCGCGAAATTGTTTTGGAAAATAATTTTGATTATTTGCTGACCTTGGACATGGATACAATCCCGCCACCAGACATAGTAACAAAACTACTCAGCCACAAAAAAGATGTTGTTTCCGGTTTGTACTTTGGCCAGCATGAAATTCAGGGACAGCTAATGCAGGTCCCGTTTGCGTGGGTTTTCAAATCAAAGGACGGCTTTTGGGGAAGGCTCCGCTACTTAATGCCTGATGAATTTTCATCCGGAAAATTGATTGAGCTTGGCATGGCTGGCACCGGCTGCGTGCTAATATCAAAAAAAATTCTGGAAAAAATTAAATTCCATTATGATTTAAGCATGGATGCCGCGGATGACCGCTGGTTTTTTTATGACTGCCACAAATCAGGAATTCAACCTTACCTTGACACAGGCGTTATCTGCACGCATCACTGGCAGGCAAGGCCGTTTGACTGGTCAGAAATTAAAAGAGAAGGAAAATTTTAACTGATTTACTCTTCTTCGTCATTCTTTGACACTCTGCCCTTGTGAATATGTATGGTTAAATTGTCAATGTGGACTGTCTGTGCGGAAATAAATCTTTCTACCATATCACTGTCAATCTCACTTTTGGTTATAACAGAACCATCTACCCGCACTTGCTTGTCTTCTTTGGCTTTTTCTTGTACTGCTGGCAGCGGTGTTTTAGGCAGCGCCTGTCGGTTTACAAACTCTTCCGGGCTCATCACTGTCGCTGGTGCTGGCCGCGCGTGTTTGCTGTCTGGATGGACTGGAAATCCTGGCACGATCACTGGATAAAGCGGTTCAGGGTCAGGCCTTCTTAGCACAGCACCGTCTTTAGTTATGTCAAAATCAATTGGTTCAACTGTAACATTCTTTGGCTCTGGCGAATTTTCTAGCGGCCTAACTGTAACAAATCTATCCTGCACTTTTGTTTCGGGAACAGCTGGCTGAACATTGTCAAGCGTATCAAGCCCAAGTAATGCAGGCAGTCCAGTAAGATCTGTATCGTTAGCTGGCCAGTCTGCCATCTGTGTCGCCCTGCGCGCACGCCTCTCTTCCAAGAAATTATCTCTTAGGCTTTTTGGGTGTGTTGGCGCAGGTCCTCTGCTTTCTGCTGCCCGTCCTGCTAAGTATTGTTCTAGTAATGATAATTGCCGCCCCGTTAATCCTGGCGCACTCATACTTCCAGATCGATCTGCTAAGAATTGTTCTCTTAAACTGGCGGGCCTGGCCAATCCCGTTCTTTCCATCAAAACTTGTTCCCTTAAACCCCGCACAGGTATTTCCCTGCCGAGCGGGCTAAATGAGAGTCGCGGAGCGTTTGGTGCGCAGCTATACCACTCACCACCCATTGCCCGTGTTAATTCCGCGCGCAATTCAGTCGGTGTTTTGGCTTTGTACGTTTTAACAATGCCATTTTCCGAAACCGCATCAAATGCAATTATGTCTGGGCCAGCGAAAATCAGGCCAAGCATGTAGGCTTCACCGTTTCCCTTTGTGCCCGTAATTGTTCCGATGACCATACCATCTCTTTCCAACATACTGTTAACCTGAGGCACCATAGTAAATGCCTTTGCCTGATTGCTTAGCTGGAATGGTATATCTTGTAGCATGTCTTCTATTCTCGAAACCGCGCCAGCAGCCTTTGCTTCCGGAGTCAGCGATATTAGGTAGCGTTCCATCTTCGTATCGTAGAAACTGTCAGGCCTTCTTGTATGGCTGGCATAAAAATCATCAAAGAATGAGTCAGGCCTTCGGAATCTTCTTTGTGCAATGCTATCATAAACAGATTGAGGCCGTCTTCGCGCCAATTGTAGATTTTGTCCAGTTTGTCTTGCCCTAGCACCAAACATATTTATCACTTCTTAGTAAATTGTAATAATGCTATTTATAAAGTTTTTGTTTTATGGCTGCAATAGCAAAAATTTTAAAATAATTATTACTATATTACGGAAAGATTTATAAACAGTATGTCGATGATTACCGTAAGGTGATAGTATGGGAAGTCCACCGGACAGAAGCTCAACATATGTTGAATCAAAAGCAACAGGCAGGCAAAGAAAAGACGCATTGGTAGAACTTTTACCAGGTACAGCGGCAAGAAACGGTTTTGTGGTAGAAGTATCTGCGGCGGAATTATTTGATCGCAGTATTACTTATAGAACTTTACTGGGCCGTGCAATGAATTACCGAACGCCGGCAGGCCGTGAAAGCGAACCGGGCGAACGAGAACAAGTTGAAATGGTTTCGCTATTAAATGCAGAAAACCCAACACGGAACGACAACAAAGTAGCTGATAGAGTAGTGATCGGCCGTGCTGGTTTGATAAACGAAACTGGTGTTTCTGGATTATCTGTGCACCTAGATGCAAGTTTAAAAAATAATTTAGATCTGGCACAGGAAAGAACCACAGCAGGCGGCGCGCAGTATTACCACTTTGTCGCAAGATTTGCAAAGTCAGACCAGGGCGGAGTAGAAGCCCTCCTGCAATAGTGGGTGATGCAATTGCAACTGCGTCAGCAAGAATATGTCGTTCATAAAGTATGCAACAGGCCAAGGACAACTAGTCATACTGAAAGATGGCATATTTCTTGTTGACGGCGGTGCGCCAACACAAAAACGCGAAGGCGATAGGTTAGAAAAAATTGTTGGTGATGTTGTTTTAAGCTGGCCGTTAAGGCCGGTAGATTTTAATTCTTTATGGGCAGCCCATGCAAGGGAAAACAGGCAGTTGCTTGAATCACAAATAAATCTGGCGGCAGGTGAAGTGATACAAAAGCCGCTGGCCTTGGTACGGGAGAGCAAGCTGTCCTCAGCATTAGACATAGATGCAAAATATGTGTCGCTGCTTAAAAAAATTCTTTTTGATTCTGGTATGTATTTTACAAAAATTCCTGACGAAGGGGAATCGCCAGCCATTGCAAAAGCCCATAGGCGCGAAAGATATCTTAACTATCTCGAAGGCAGGCTCGGGGCTGAGCCAGTGGAGTTTAACCCTGAAAAATTGCGCAACCTTGTCAGGAATTTTATAGATATCATGCGCGACAGGCCGCTTGGCCAGTTTGGCGCAGTAATAGGCAGAAAAATAAACCAAGCAGTTGGTGTCAGGGAAGGTTTTTTTGTTTCTGGTGGTATGGGCTATGAGCTAAAATCTGCACCGGCAGGTGCAGATGAGATACTGCACATCGGCGGCAAGGCATATATAATAAGCGATTTAAATTTTAACCTGCCAGACATAGACGGCGCGTTCAAGGAATATTTTTCTGAATTTGCGGAGGCTGAAGGCATTAAGCGCGCGGCAGACCGTGCCGGCGAAATTGATATCGGAGTAGACAAGCGCGAGTTTGGCATTTTAATAAGCGCGCTTAAAAAAGGAATTAACAGAACAACCCTGGACTTCGATGACTGGGGCATTACGCTAAATACCGATGGCATGACAGTTTACCTGAAGGTTCCGGAATACGCACTAAAAGATTGGCTCGGTTCGGAACAGAATTGTTATTTGATGCCAGCATGCAAGGTTGCAGTCAAGGTTTATCGGGATCTTCAAAAAACAGGAGAGGAGGTTACGCCGCCGTTCGCGCTTGGCAGTACCACTAATCCATTTGTTAGCGGGCAAAATATTTGCCTTGGCACTGCCAGAAGCAATCTTAATGCAAACCTGCCCCTGCACTTAAGGATTGTAAAATATATTTCTGAAGGCCATAAAATAATCACAACAGGGTACAGCAGGACAGATAACTTTACGCCATCCTTTAAGCTCTCACAGCTAGGCAAAAAATTCATCCGCTCTGAAGAAGATTTGCGAGAGGCAGGCATACCAATTACAAACGGGGTGAAATTATGACTGATGATTTTACCGCGGTTGTGGAAAGCAGGCTGAAAAGGCTGCGCGAGGCAGAGCTAACAGACCCAGTTCTTGCGTGGGTACCGCAAAAAGTCCGTCTTGGTGAGGGAGATTTCAGAAAAGTACAGGCAATATGCAAGCTGATACCCGAGGCATTCCCAGATACAGGCGGCGACATAGAGTGGTATGGCTATGGCATAGCTGACCCAGCAGAGCCAGATGTAACCTTGGACACGATTCTTTGGGAGCAGGATTGTACAAGTGTTCACACAGAAGTTCCTGGCAACAGCGTTGCAATGGTTGCGCAATATGTCGCAGCAACATACAATGGCCAGCGCATAATAAATCAGTGGAAACACAGCCACAATAACATGAGCGCATTTTTTTCCGGAATTGATATGACAAATGCGAAAAAAGGCCTGCACTCCGGATTTCACAACACAAAAAGGCCATACCAGCTTCCCTATGAGTTCAAGCTGATTCGCGGGGAGCAGAAACTCGAAAAGGTTGTAGATGGGTGGAAGCTTGCCGGATCGATGTCATCGGACCCAGTCATTTTTATTTCAGAAGCAGATGTTCAAGGGCTTAGCCCTGAAAGAATACAGAAACTTCTCAACCCGCGCACCCACGAAATGGTAAATGTCGGCTTCTATTCTTCTGTAGTTGTCACTAACCGCTTTGCCACGGATCCAAAAGAATACAGGGCAAGGATAGATTGGAAAGCGTATAATACAATTCAAAACCTAGAAAGAATCGGGGACGGAAAAGAAGTTGAAATCGAAGTTGTTTGCGGCGATAATTACAAGCTCGTAATAGACGAGGCCGCGCTTCTTGAAGAGCTTAAAAAGAAAATCAAGCCGCCATACAAAACATTGTTTAGCTGGGGTAAGGGCCCGGCAAAGCCGTGGAAAAAAGGCGAGGGAAGCCTGCAGACAGCAGAGTCAGAAGATGGCGTGTGGGATTGGCTAGGCCTGCCGGCAGATATTTTCGAGACACCAAATATGACTGTGCTTGGGGAAGGCAAGCCACACGTAGTTGGCAGGCCAGTGCATGTAAATCCAACTACATTAGATGTTAAAGAATTTTTAGTGAGCCTCATAGAATATGTGCAAAGGCAGCAGTTTAATGATGATAGAATGCAGAGTATTCATGACATACTCAAGCATGCAGCAACTGAAGGCTCAATGAGTTTGGAAAAAAGCCCGCAGGCAGAACTTTTAGAACGGATAAACGCGCCAATCTTGGGCCGCTGGGATGATAATATCTATAGAATTATTTTGAGCGACTCCCTTGTTAAAGCGCTTTTGGCTTACACAGAAACTGACCAGAGATTTGCGGAGCTTGTTAAAACATTCCGTGGCAACACATGGAACAAAACAGCCGCGATAAACAGGCACCAGAAGCCGGCGCCTAACAAAAACACTGCGCCAGAAACAAATGATAAAGATAGTAAAGATGGTAAGGGCAATGGTGACAACAATGCAAAGCCAGGAATGGGGGGGTGGATAGCATAGCAACAAAAATACCTTGCCCGTCTAGCAGCTGCGAGCGAACTATATGTTCTGAGTGCCATAATCATGTTGCCATAAGTGATGTTGTGTGCCCTTCCTGTACCGCAGAATTCGAGCCGGCAGAATCACAGCAGCCACAACAGGAAGATAATCAAAATGTATCGCAAAATCAAATACAGGAGTGCCCTGACTGCGGTGAAAATGTTGACGATGAGGATAATGTTTGCCCCCATTGCGGCGCAGAATTCGAAGATAATGATGACGACGAAGAAGATGAAAACGGGGAAGTAATATTTGAAGAAGTGCGTGAAGAACAAAGCAGTAGGCAGTCCGCACCATCAGCCCAACAGCAAGGACATTTATCAAATCGGGGCGATATAACGTTCGGTGATTTAACCAGAGAGCGACCTTTGACTCGTTATGCTAGCGCGATAATGAGCGGATTGCAGAACTTACCTTCTTATAGTCTCCCACTACAGCATACACAATCTGCCCCTCGGCCAGCCCAGGCACAGGCAAGCCCGCCACAGCCAGCAAGCACAGGCGATCTTACAACTGAAATTGTTGCAGAAAGATATGACCGGCAGGCAAGAATCGCTGGATGGAACCAGAAAAAAATAGAAGAAATGGTTTTGACAATCATCGGTTACAACACATTTTCCGAATATTTGGCGCTTTCAGCGTCCGCCCTTGGAGTAAGAAAAATATGTATAATCGCCACGCCACAGGATTTGCCAGGCCAGCAGGCGCCGATGTTGCGGCTGTCCAACAAACAGGAGAGAAGGGGCAGGCTTGAAGAGATGATAAAAAAGGTTGGCAATGCAGACCTCGAGTATCTGGTTGCCAGCATGGCTTCAAAGCCGGAAAAATATTTCTTGGCTGGCTCAGATGTTGTTGTTGACACAACAGGCAGGCACGAGTCACGCGCACTGGCATTGGATGCTGGAAACGAAGGAAAGAAAAACCACACAGAGTTAGTGCACTTTTACGAAGGCGGTTTTTTGATGCTGAGCCATCGTGACAATCCGAATCCGCTTTATGGCAAGCTGGCTGTCCAGCCAGACATAATCAACGCAATGCTCGCGGCAGGCGTTGCGCTGTCTGAAATTGCCAAGTCGTTTGTTTTTCAAAAATGTGAAAAGAAAGAGACAGTAGTTTATGAACTCCCAAACGCTAAAAAAAGTGATGAGGATTATGCGCCGTACAAAGTCCTGCTGATTGGCGCGGGCGCGCTGGGAAATTTTGTCGGGCAGGGGCTTGCCGCATTAGGTTTTAATTTAGTTGACATTTTGGACTTTGACACAATTGAAACAACAAACCTGAACAGGCAGCTGCTTTTCTACGAGTCAGTTGGCCAGCAGAAAGCAAAAGTTCTGGCAGACCGGTGCGCAGCAATACGCGGCAAAGACGCAAGGTATGAAGGCATAAATGAAAAATTTGGCGAAGGGTTTGGCATTAAAGAGTATGATTTGGTAATAGATTGTGTTGATAATTTTGCAACGCGCGCGCTGATTTCCAAAAAGTGTGTCGAGTCGAAGATTCCGCTGGTCAGCGCGGGCACAAGCCATAATTCAGGGCAGGCAACAGTTTACATTCCGGGCAAAACAAGATGTGCGGACCACGCATTAGGGTATGGCTCGCAGGCAGAACAGGAAGCTGAACAGCAGGCCAGAATGGTTCGCGAAGGCGGATGCCTGATGCAGCCAAACCCGTCAGTAATAATGAGCAATCAGGTAATGGCTGCGATGATGATTAACATGGCGAGGCACGTATTCCACCCAAGCAGGTTTGGCGAGCCGGCCAGCGGTTACATGATGTACCGTGCGGACAGCCCAAACAGGTTCGGCTGGGTTGGCCTGGAGCGCTGCGGAGATTAACATGGGCTTGCTAAACGAATTTCTGGCGGAGCGCAGCAAAAAAACACAGGAAGAGGAAAGGTTGCTGTCAATTCCAGATATAGATTCATTGTCATTACTTACTGGCCTTGCAGAGGCGAAGCGAAATCAAACTACAGATGGAACATTTAGCAACTCGCCCTTTTCCGAAGGACACTATGCAGAAGAAATAGCGAAGGCCAAAGGCCAGATTATGTCTGCGCTAAAATACAGCGTACCACAACGCGCAAGGCTGGCAAAAATAGAGCCGACCGATTTTTACCTGACACAGTTTCTGCCGCACGAGAGAGGAGCGTGGATATTTGCAACAAAGACGCTTGCGAAATTCCAGAATAATATCGCGGTTGCAGGGCCATTGTTAAAACATTACCTGAAATTTTGCAGTCCAAATAATTTCGAAGATGCCATTAGGCTTGTTATGATGGCCGGCCGCGGCTACAATGTCCCGCAGATTGATGCAGTGCCGCAGGATGTGATAAATTGCCTTGTTGTGCGCGAGGAAATTCCAAAACTCGAGCAGGAAGGGAAACAGCTCGAGGAGAAAATAGCAGATGTAGAAAAAGATTTGAACCAGAGGGTTGTGAAGGAAGTTATTGCTGTGATTGACGGCTTCGGCAGGCCAGAAAGCCTAGAGCAGGCCTGGGCAGGAATCAAGGGCGCGCCAGTTACAAATACTATGGCTGTATTAAAACAGCTCGAGTCATACATACAGTCATACGCTTCTGTAATTAAATCAGAACATGACACTGCAATCAAGGAAACAGAGGCCATGCTAGGCGAGTACAAGGGCAAGGTTGCTAATACCGGCCGCAAGATTTCATTTTTGTTTGGCAAGCCAGCAGAAGTGCGCGAGGAAATTCCGGAAGGCCTGAAAAAATTCGCAGGCAAGCTGTTCGAGCTGACCCTTACAATGGCTCTTACGAGGGGCGAGGCAGGCATCACAGACCTTGCCGATTTGCTAAGCAGCAAAAAAACATTCCAAATCGGAGATGAGGTTATTATTGTTAAAACATATTATGATGCTTTAGCAAGTTGTGGCGATCCAGACTGCGATAATCATCCGCCCGCTAAATATTTTTGGGGCGGGACACGTAGCAAGTTGCCAGTGAAAACCACAGGAATAATAAAAAGAATATACGCGGAAGGCAGCGATACATGTATCGAGCTTGATTTGGGCGATAAGCACAAGGGCACAAATGGAAGATGGTCTGTCCACCCAGATGAGGTAGAGCTTGCCGGCGGAATAAAAAAGCTGTTTGCAGATGCGGCTAAGGAAATAAAACTGCGCAGCGAAGCCCAGAAAAAAGGCTTGGATGTTGAACAGCTTTACCGCGAAAATAACATTAAGGTGGGCACACTTAAAGAACTGCGGAAGGCAATGCCAGCGCTGATTTACGAAAAATGCAGTGAAGGCAATTCCGGCAGAATTCTTGACTTTGTAAGAAATAATATGATGCAAAAAATGCTGAATCAGTATAAAATTGGCAAAGAAGATTTGGATTATTTTATGGCTGGCAAGTCAGCCACCGTTTTGAAAAATCTCGAAACAAGGTTTATCAAGGAGTTGCGTGAAGGCCAGCCAGAAATGCAGTTAAGGCTTAGCAATCTGAACAGCCTGCTGGAAAACTGCAATAAATATGTAAAACAATTTGAGGCCTAAGAAAAAAGCCTGACAAGCTTTAGTATTTTCTGGTCCCACGGAACCTTGTGTGTTGTGCCGACCTTGCCTTCATAATCCCGCCAGTGCTTAACATACCACTCATAATTTTCAATCAGCGTTTCAGAGTTGGATTTTTTTGGTTTCCAGCCGAGAATTTTTTCCGCCTTTGAGACCTCAACAAAAGAGTCCTTATCCATTGTTTCATACTGCCACTGCACCAAAGGAGAAAGTTTTGTTATTTCCAAAAATCTGAGAATCAGCTGCACTGGCTTTGCTGGCAATGGCACCAAACGCGAGCCGGACTTTGCGAAGTCCAGCACCTGCTGCAAATCCTCGCCAAGTGTTGCAAACTCGTTCGCGCCGATGTTAAACTCAGTGTTTGATTTGTCAGAGTTAGCGGCCAGCCAGATTGCTTCTATCAAATCTGCGACATTCAACAATTGATATCGGTTCTTTCCACTGCCAATGATATAGATTTTTTTTCCGCGCCTTACCCAATCAAATAAAATCTGGAACACGCCAAGCCGTTCAGGGCCAAGGAAGGTTTTTGGCCGGATGATTGAGATGAACAGGCCCTTCTTGCGGAACTCGCGGCAGAGCCCTTCCGCCTCCCACTTTGTTTCTCCGTACGGGCCGAGCGGCTCTATCTTGCTTGTTTCAAAAATTGGGTGGAATTTTGGAACGCCATAAACCGCGGTCGTAGATATGTGGATTACTTTTTTTACTTTGTTGTTCAGGCTGGCCTGCAGGATAGTTTGTGTGCCGCCGACATTTGTGCTTCTTATCTGCTCTTGCGAAGCGATTATTGGCAGCGAGGCCGCGGCGTGAATTACAACGTCCACGCCTTCAGTAGCCTTCTCCATAAAATCAGAATTGCGGATATCGCCCTGCATGAACTCAACCTTCCCAATAAGATTTTCATTTTCCAGCGGATTAATATCAGCCAGCCGGACATTTACGCCCTTGGCCAGCAGGAAAATTCCCAGGTGGTTTCCGAGAAAGCCAGAGCCGCCAGTGATTAAGTACGTCTGTTTTTCCATGCCAGCAACAAAACAGAAACATATTTAAGATTTTGTAAACCGAAACCTATATATA
>JACQKZ010000005.1 GCA_016204275.1 Nanobdellati archaeon
CCAAGCACAACGCCAATGGACGCAAGCAGAATCATACTAATTAAAAATAATATGTACTTACCTCCAGCCATAACAGTGTTAACAAAACCACATATATAAACTTTTCTATTCAGCTCGATTTTCAGGAAAATAGTAAACTAAAAATATAATTTTAAAAAATCACTTTGCCACGCAGGCCCCTTCAACGCAACTCTCGCCGAGCTTGCATGCATAGGCCCACTTCTGGCAGACATGGCTTGGTGTGCAGTAGTACTCTGCAACCCTTATCGCGTCTTTGCATCCGTCAGTGTATGTGCCTGTTCCGTCGGTGCACGTTCCCTTTGTCGAGCCAACCCACCCAAAGTCTGAGTCTGTGCAGCTTGCGCTTAGTGGCTTGCCGTATAAAGTTCCAAGATGAGTGCTGCCGGTGACACCACTGCCGCTGAAAATTGCAAAGCTGATTGCGAAGAGTGCAATTATTGCGATGCCAGCCTTCCAGTCAATAAGTGAACTTGCCATTTAGTCCTTCCCATATACAAATGGTTTTGCCATTGGTGTCTTTTGTGCGGCCGGAAGAGAACAGTCAAAGTCCTCATCTACCAAACCATTGCAATTATCATCAATTCCGTTGCACACGTCAAGCTGGCCAGGGTTTGTGTCAGGGTTGTTGTCGTTGCAGTCCGCGCCTTCTGGGTGTATGCAGCTTATTCTTTGAAGCGCGCCCCAACCATCATGGTCCCCATCGATGCACGGAGTTACATAAGTGTATGCGCCAGTGTTTGATGCAAAGAAACTTGCAAGAACAACAAATACAGCTATACCAGCTATGACAAAATTTTTATCTACGGCCATTTTTACCTCATGTTATTTTATTGTTGTCAGTTTAAATACTTTTTGCTTTCGCAAAGATTTATATAATCCAAACATTTGCTTATATTTATATGGCAGATGCATTAGAATCAATTAAGACAAGGAGAAGCATCCGTAGTTTTAGGCCGCACAGGATTCCGCAGGATGTGCTTACGCAGATTTTAGATGCCGCCGGCGATGCGCCATCAGCAGGCAATTTCCAGCCGTGGAGAATTATTGTCGTAACAGACAAAGACAAAAAAGAAATCATAGCCAAGGCCGCGTTCGAACAGTACTGGATTTCTGCGGCGCCGGTAGTTTTGATTATTTGCAGCAGCCTCGGCAACATGGAAAAGGATTACGGAAAACGGGCAGACCTTTACAGAACACAAAGCGTTTCGGCCGCAGTCCAGAGTTTAATGCTGGCCGCCCACTCGCTCGGCGTTTCTTCCTGCTGGGTTGGGGATTTTGTCGAGACAAAAATTAGAAAGGCATTTTCAATTCCAGATAGCACAGAAATCGATGCGGTTGTTCCGTTAGGCTATGCAGCAGAAAAGCCAAAGCCGAAACACAGATTAGAAGTTCACGATTATACATACATTGGCAAGTGGGATGAGCGCGGCAGGTATGCAACCGTGCCGCTGCGCGAAACACTAACCGCCCTGCACGAAAGGCTGAAGGAATTAAGAACTAAATTAAAACCAAAAGTTAAAAAATAAATTAAATAGCTTTATTTTGCGGTGTTGGCTTGCAATACATTGGGTATCTTGCAGTCTTTAACCCATAGCTTGCCTGCGGAGTTCGCTCAACGCACGTGTAGCCAGATGGGCACCAGTTTCCGCCAGTCCCGCACACCTTCTGGCCTATTGCTGTTTTTTGGACTATGATAGACGCAAACCCGTCAGGGTTAAAGCCACCGGATGCTGCGCCTAATGCAAGCGCAAGAAGAACAACAATAAATACAATTCCAAAACCCAAATAGTTTTCATTTGCCATTTCATTCTCCAATAATTTAAATTGAAATTAGCCGAACAAGTTCAGCTTTGTTTTACTTATCTTAGTCCGGTTGCCTTGCTGCCGACTGGTTTGCAATAAGCGCCTGCAGTTAGGCTGTCAATACATTCGTATCCCTGCTGGCAGACTGTTCCACCTGCTCCGCATTTCTGGCCAAGATTACTATATGTTTTTGTTGGCTGTGATGCCGGTGCGCAGTAAGATCTATAGTATGGCCTTTGCTTGCACTCGTAGTTAAGCGGGCACCATGTTCCGCCTGCTCCGCAGACAGATGTGCCGATCGCGCTCTTTTCAACTTTTATTGATGCGAGTCCGGAAGAATCCGAAATGCCGAAACCGACCGCGCCGACGAGCACGAGAATTCCGAGTACAGTTGCAGTTAGATAAACACTAGTATTAGCCATTTTATTACCTCGTTAATTTATTTACTTAGCTATTATTAAAGGTTTTGGTTTACTCAGCAGTAATTTAGCCCCTGAACTTCAGCACGTAAACCTTAATCGTAACTTCATTGTTTGCCTCGTTGTATTCAGTTACGTTCTTGCCGGAATCTATTGTTTCCCTGATTGTGTAAGTGCCAGGCTCGGATTTTGAAAAGAATGTGTAAGCTGTAACAGCAGTCCCGCCGGCTTGTGAGTCTAATACTGTGTACTCGCCAAGCCCTGTGAAATTGTTCCGGCCAGTCTGCTCCTCAAACCGCACAACATACGGCGTGTCGAAATCTGCGCCATCGTTGTATATCTGTGCAGAGACGCGTGTGGCTACATCAAGATCGGTCTCAATGTCGTGCGTGTTGATAAATCTCAGGTCAGGCATGCCAGGCGGAACAGAAACTGCCCTGCCAGTCAGGCCGTAATGCTGCGAGAGCGCGACAAGAAAGCCAATCAGAACAACCGCCGCAAGAATAATCCATGTGCGCTGGGATTGCTGGTACTTCGATAATCTTGTGGCCATAATTTTATTTATGCGCGGTTGTTTATAAAGTTTTAGTGCAAAAGATTTGTTGTGGATTTGTTTGTAATGGCTAACAAAAAAGCTTTATAAATCTATCATATTGAGAATTTGTTATTGAGGTCGATTATAATGTCAATTGATGGTTTGGAAGAGTTAAGCAGAAGCGCAGAAATAAGGACACCCGAAGCAAGGGCTATTTTGTTTGCATATGATGTAGCAATTACAGGAAAATTATGTAAAAATGTTTACGACCCACTCGTAAAACAGCACCCGGAAGTTGAGAAGTATAATCCAGATTTAAGGGCCGTAAGAGATACATTAAAAACAATGGATGATCTTAAAGCAAAATCACTTCAAAAAGCGCAGATTAAAAGTGCTTATAACACATTTGCAGTGGGCTTAGAAGAGTTGTTAGCAGAAACGCTAACAGAAGAAGATTTGAAACAAATTGCCGCTCTTGGTTTAGATTTGAATGAGTTGAAAAAAGCAAGGGATGTGTTTGCCCACACAGACGCAATTTTTGAGCAGGTAAACCGGTTTTATAACATAGAAGAGCAGGTGCTTTACAATCGCCTGACTGCAATAAAAGCGATTGCCAAAGAACGGCGTATCTCTTCGACAGAGGCCGCGTACGATACGTACGAAGTTATTCGAAGAACATTTTCATCCAAAGACGAAGTACTCACATATTTGCGGTTAGTAAATAATGTTTCCAGACAAATAGAAGAGCTTTTGTTTGCGGGTCAATATATAGCGAAAATCATGGAGTCTTTTTTAAGTACACAGGCGAAAAATCAAGTTGTTGCGGCTCGAAATAAGTTTGGCGCGGTGATTCTGGCATCAAATGCTGCGCAGAAATTTTTGGAGCAAGAGTACGCAAAGGCATTTTCAAGCAGGCCAAAACGCGGCAAGTAAGTGCGATTAATTTTTAATAAAAAGGCCAGCCCAACCAGCTCCGGTTAAGAACTCCGACGCTAGTCGGTTCCGCCAAGCCAGTTGGTTTGGCGATAGGTGGGTTGGGTGGCCGAGCCTCCCAACGAGGCAACTTTGGAGGTGCTTGTGGGAGCATTATGTGACTTGTTTTTACTTTTGTTTATTTAGTTCATTCGTTCTGCCCATGGGCAGGGTTTTCCGCTCGAACGCTTTTAGCGCGCCTTGGCGCGCGTCCAAAAGGGTTCGCTTCGCTGAGGTGCTTGTGGGAGCATTATGTGATTTTCTTTGAGCCAATCTATTTTTGATTTTGTATTACTATTTCTACTTTTTAAAAAATAAATAAAATAAATGCTGCATACTAATGCAGCATTGCTATTCCAAGCTCGCGGTTGAGCGCGACTGCTTTCTGGCTCGGCTTTGCATAATCCTGCTTGCCAAGCACATACGGGGATTTTACGCCCGTAATTATTGTCATCACGCGCAATTTGCACTGGAATTTCGGGTCGATTCTTGCGCCCCAGATGACATTTGCAGTCTCGTCCATGCTAGCAGTTGTCAGCTCGCCAACCTGCGCGGCTTCGTCAAGTGTCATGTCTGGCCCGCCGGTAATGTGTATCAAGGCACCGGTTGCGCCTTCGTATTTGACATCAAGCAATGGGTTTGACAATGCCCTGTTGACCGCTTCCTGTACCTTGTTTTCTGTGTCAGACTCGCCAATTCCTATTACAGAAAGGCCGCCCGCACTCATTATTGCCTTGACATCTGCAAAGTCCAGGTTTATCAAAGACGGAACTGCAATCACTTCAACTATGCCCTTAATCATTGTTGCGATAATTTCATTTGCGACCGCAAACGCCTGCTGGATTGGCAAGTTGCCCGCAATGTCTGCCAGCCTGTTATTGTCAATTACAATTACCGTGTCCGAAACCTGTCTTAGTTGCTTCAGGCCATACTCTGCTTTGTCAATTCTTGCTTTTTCAATGTTGAACGGCATTGTTACAACACCAATTACAATTGCGCCGTTGTCCTTTGCTACCTGCGCAACAACTGGTGCAGCGCCAGTGCCTGTACCGCCGCCCATGCCTGCTGTGACAAAAACCATGTCTGCCCCGCGCAGGGATTCTTTAATTTCAGAAATTGTCTCCTTTGCAGCTTCGTGTCCCTTCTCAGGGTAACCACCGCATCCCAGTCCACGGGTCAAATCCTTTCCGATCAGGATTTTCTTGTCTGCTTCCCTGTGGTCTAGGTGGAGTTTATCCGTGTTAAGTGAGATAACTTCAGCACCCTTTACTCCTTTTTTGTAAAGCCAGTCAGTCGCATTGATTCCGGCTCCGCCGACACCAATGACTTTAATATTCGCGTGTCCGACAACAAACTCTTCTTCCTGCTTATTTGCAGAACTCTTTAAGGCATCCGCCACAATAAATTCCATGGCCAATCTTTCCTCCAATAGAGGATTCGCAGAAACGAATTTCTGTTTACCTCCAATTCGCTCAGTCCTGTGATGCTCCTCAAGAAAATGCTTTGCATTTTCTGGGCGCAGAAAATCACGATGGATTTTTTGCGTTTCCACAAGCAATTGTTGATAAAACAGTGGACCGAAGCTTTCAGTTGAACGCTGTTTTATTAGTGAAACAGGTTATATAAATACTTATGTATACTTAAACATATAATACGATGCTGTCCGATTTTTTCACGTGAAACGAAGGGATGTTTCAAATGAAATGCAAATGAAGTGCAAAAGAAGCGTCGCAGTAGTTCGGTTTTTTGTTTGTCCAAATAGTAGTAAAAATTAGCAAAACAAAAAATTTCTCTTGGAAATTTCCTCAAAAATCCCTCACAAAACTTAAACTGACTTATTTCAAAGAACTTAACAGTTGTAAACCTGTGTAATTGTGCAAGAAAGTAACGCAATTATTCAACTATTTGTTTTTAATCCGCCTTGCCTGCCGCTTTTTTTGCAAATATTTGTCTATTCTATTCAAACTGGCAAGAAATCCAATCAGACCTGCTGCAACGGATACTCCACCCAAAACCCAATATTTATCGTTTTCCCATCTAGCCGCGCGTTCTTTTTCATCGGCAGCATCTTTTTCTGCCTTCTGCTTCATTATTATCTTGGCTTGCTCCTGCGTTTGGTAGTTTATTAGTTCTGATACCCTGCGGGGGAATTCAAGCGAGCCAGCCTTGCTGCCATCGTCCATATTATTAAAATTTATTTTATCACCAATACCAATTTTATTATTGATGCCGCTTGCATTAAATCCACCTTCGCGGCTGAAGCTGTACCAATTGTTATCGCTTTCTATTTTAATTAGCACCTGGTCGTCAGCTGTTCCATATGTATGATCAAACCCAAAATCATATCTTTTTTCCGTGATTTTGTGGCCATCATAGCCAGTTTCGTCAGCACAGCCGGCCACCGCAACACCAGCTAGTAATACGCCTGCAGTGAGTAGGGCAATCTTTCCTACCTTGTAAAATGTGGGATGTTTCTCTTTGAAGCTTGGGATGTGCTGATATGGGGCTATTGGCACAGGCACGGTGTTTCCGTGTCCATCGCTGGCATAGCCCATCTGGAAGTCCTGCAGGAAGTCCAGCATCGTCGCGGCCTCCCGCCTTGTTAAAATTACCACGCCGGCGGATTCCTCGTCAGCAATTTCATCTAACTGTCCGCTGTCCAGGTCGTGCAAAAGCGGCGCGCTGTCCATCACACCGTGGAACACCGAGGCTGGCGCATAAAGCATGTTCTTTGAAACTTCTAATAGCGCGTCTTCGATTCCCATTACCTGTTTTTAATCCTCCTTTTTCGCCTCTGTTCTGACATATATTCTGGAATGCCAGTGGAAAGCGCAAGAGTAATAACTCCAGAGAGAACAGTAAGTGTCCCCAAACCTACAGCTATCCAAATTTTATTATTTTTTTCATCATCTATTTGTTTATCGTGTTCCCGTTTGTCAAGTATGGGCCGGTAAGTGCTTTCGTTGTTAATCCAGTAAACTTTTGTTACCCTGTACGGAACTTTTTCTGAATTTGGGTCACCAGTATACTGATCATAATCAAATGCAATACCGCTGCCAGTCTCCATGCTTTCATTTACTTTTGTCACGTTAACGCCGATATCAGATTTGCTGCTTGTTGTGCTAATCCAGTACCAGTTGCCGCCGTAGGCAAGTGTAAAAACAATTTTGTCATCAAGGGTACTGTTCTTATCCTCGCCTTCGTGATAAATTTTTTCATGAATCTCGCCTTCTCTATCCGGGCTAGATCCTATGCAGCCTGCCAGCCCGACAAGCGAGCCAACGGCAAGAATGACGCCGCCAATTCTAAGCGCCTTGTAAAGCCGCGGATGCTTTTCTTTGAAGCTTGGCCTTTCTTCATAAACTGCCATAGGAACAGGAACGCCGTTGCCAGATCCATCGCTTGCGAAGCCGGCAATCGCAAACTCCCCACACATATCAACGAGTGTGCGTGCCTCGCCACGAGTCATTGCAAAATCTTTTGAATCTAAATCAATAATCGGGCTTAATCGCCCGCTGTCTCGGTCATACAAAGCTGGCGCGCAGTCCAGAGCATGCTGAATTAAAGAAACCGGGCAGTAAGTCAAGCTGTCCGCAACTTCTTTTAGAGAGTCTTCAATTGCCATTGTTTCACTTAATGGGTTCGATATTGTTTATTTAAAAATCTTTGTAATAGCGAACATCAATATGGCAATAAAAAAGGCATTTAAGTGTTGCCGGCACAGCAAAACCGAAATGCAGGACAGCAAATACCGCAACAGTTTTCTGGCAGGCCTCGAGCGTTTGCTGGTAGCTATGCCGCAGGTGGAAAATGGCAGGCTGGCGTGGGCGCTGGCAGGCTCAGCGTCATGGTGCTCAGTCGTTTGCGCGTCTGCAATCGAGCGGCTAGCCAGAGAAAAATTGCCGGCAATTCTACCGGAACAAATCTACCTAAAATCAGAAATATTCTGGGAGGAAATTCTGCCAAGAAGAAAGATAAAGGATTTTGACATAATCAGATACAGGGACTCGAAAAAAACTATTGATGTTGTTGATGTCAGTGGATTAGACGCCGCGTTTGCAAGGCCTGCCGCGTTTATCGATGAAGGCAAGGCAATTATTGGTTTTGGAAATCCAGTACGCTGCACAATTGAATACGCTGGCCGCGAGATTGAAGTTTATACTGACGCGCCGGAAGCAAACCTTGCGCATAAAGTTATCCGTGCAATGGACAACAATGAAAGAAAAAATCAATCACATAAAGCCATGCGCGATCTTAGGGCAATGGAAAGCGTAGCCCCATTGATGAATGCAGGAATATTTCTCGAATATTTGCTGGATGCAGGCTGCCCGCCGAATAATTTATTTGAGCACATAAAAAAGTGCGGCTGGAACATGAACCGGTTTGAACACCTGCCCGAAGTTTGGCAGGAATTCATAGAAAATGTTATGATGCACCCTGACGGGCCAGGCCAGCAGATCGCAAACCTAATCGGAATAATGGACATGCCCCTCAGCCAGAGGTTCGAATATTTTTCAGTCTTCACATACTATACACAAAACCCGCAGTTTCACGTGCCAGCCATAGATTTGGCAAGGTACTTGCAGGACTGCCACCGCGAAAACGAGGAAATTGATTTTGCACTGCTAGATACGTGGGCCAGCGGGTAGTCAAATCAACGTGATTCATAATGCCAAGTAATATATAAATCAATATGGTTAAATTTATAAACTGCATTTTGTAGTGTTCTTAAAATGCGCGGCATAAATTCGCAGGTATGGGTAGAGCATTTCGAAGAATCAAAGGGATCGCTACAGAGAATTATAGGAATCGCGCGCGAACTTCTGACTAATATTGGCACAACGGCATCAAATTGCGAAAACGAAATTCAATGCCTTGACAAACAAATTGAAACCGCACTTGCGGATGGTGGCGAGGATGCGAAATTGTTTCGCAGATTTGGCGTAATTCGCGCCCATGCACTTTTTAGGCAGCAGATAGACGCGCTTTCAGCTACGCCGGAGGTTTTGGCATTTACAAAAACGGGGCAGCACGGAGACGAGCCTAGTATCATACAGTTTATGTTTTACAATGTCAAGCTGGAAAATCTTTGCGAGCTGGCCCCAGAAATAGTAAGCGAGGCAGAAAAAGATTACCTGCGTCTTGCGAAGGAAGGCAAGGTTGGCACAATGATTGATGGCCTTCAAGCGAAACTCGATGAGCTGGCAAAGTCAAACAAAAATGTAACAGCCCTCAGGAGCATACTGCGCACCCGAAAAAAAGCAAATAAAAAAGTATTTGACGAATTACTTCCGGAGTTTTACTTTTTGGCTTCGGCATATTATTTGGCGATGGCTGAGATGGATATTAATTTTGTAGAAGGGCCGTTCAAGGCAGCGATGATTGCTGCCGCGCCAAAAAATCCGCGGGACGGCTACTCGCGCAGGACTTTACGCGTTCTGGAAAAAGAGCTCGATGCATATAAAAATAATAAAATAGAAGGCGTAAGGCAGGCCTATCAGCTGGCAGGCAGAATTGTTTCATCGCAGTACAATGCTGCAGTTGCGGAATCCACAACATTTATGGATGGCAGTCCGGATGACATCGCGGCAAGACCGTCACTTTCTTCGCAAATCGAAAGCCTGCAAAATCTGCTTAAAAGCGATACGGGGGGAATGCATGGTTGAAATTAATTCGAGGCTTAAACGAATTGCGCGCGAGCTTTGCTTCGAGGCGCAGACGATGCAGGAAATACAGGAAGAACAGTTTCAGGCAGCGATAACAAAAACAAAAGAAGCAATTTACACAGCAGTAGGATTTATAGATAAATATGCGGTTAATATCGCAGGCTCGTGTTTATTCGATGATTCGCATCTCAGCAATCTTGAAAATCTTCTTAGAAAAGAAATTCAGCAAACAGATGAATCGAAGCGGGAAGCGGCGCGCCTGCGCGGCCAGATTAACAATACGATTGAGCTTCGCCTGGAGTTTCTTAAATACTATGCAGATGCAAAGGCAGGCTACCTGCGTCTTGCGAATCTTTCACGAAACTTCCACGCAGACATAACAGGTGTGACTGTGCGCGGAGCAAGGATGTTTGGAATATCTGGCACTAGCAGGAAGTCCGGAATATCACCATCAGATATGGCAGAAGCAGATAGCTTTGTGACAGCCTGCGACGTTATAATCTACTATCTGGATTCTCTTTCACCCGAACTTAAAAAATCTGCTGATGAAATGATAAACCGAAGTTCGCTGTCTGAATGCCTGCGGACTTATGATATTAAAATGAATGCCTTGCTGGCAAAAAGAATAAAGCCAAAAAACATTGTTGAGGCTGGGCGGCAGTCTTATAAAAATCTAAAATCTGCAGACAGCATAGAAAAATCCAGTAAACAGTTTAAACTGGAAGTGCAGTTGCCAGAAGGCGATGCAGAAAAATATGGCGAGGATTACTAATGTCAGAACTCGAAAATAAACTGCAGCAGGCATTTGATGCGTTAGGTATTAAGCCAGACCAGCGCGAATCTTTGCAAACTTATCTCGCAATTATAAGAAAGCGCGATGAAGCAACATATAATCACTGCCTTCGTGTTGGCCTGCTGAGCAGGGACGCAGCAGATTATTATGGCCTTGACGCAAAGGCGCTCTTGTACGCTGGCCTGCTGCACGACTTGGGAAAGGCCGCAGTAGATGGTGATGTTTTGCGAAAAAGGCAGGGATTTGGCGAAGGCGATTTAGAAAAAATTAAAGCCCATCCAACAATCGGGCATGACTTGCTGGCAGGCATTCACGATTTTACAGCCGCGATTATTGTACGACACCACAGATACCAAGCCAAGCCATACCCAGACAATTTGCCGCAGCCAAAAGCAAAATTTTCAGAAGGAACAATCGCGCAGATAGAAATGTACGCAAGATTATTGTCAGTTGTTGATTTTTACGACGCCACAACTACCAGAGACAACGAAAGATTCGGCGGCAAAGTTACTTCACCAGATGCGCTTAAAAATTTATTTTTGCAGCACAAGCCAGATGATTTTGAAACTGCCAAAGAACTTATTGACTGCGGGATTCTAAATAATAGTTATGCTAAAAATTAATTTGCAAACTCCGGGACTATGTTCAAGATGTTAAGTTTCTGTATGAATAAATAATACCGCACAAATGCATTAATTTTTAAAACTATTTGTTTTTAAGTTATTAATGGAAGGCCATCAGGATTTGCAGGCAATCATTGACAGCTGGAACCCAAGAAAAAATGAAGCTACTTTAACAGACATACAATTGCGTATTTTGGCAATTGTTTACGAGCGGAACAAGCAAATCAAGGCGGGTGGCATGCCACTCGACATGGTTCGGTACAAAACAGGCATGCGGACCGAAGAAGCAAAGCCAATCATACGGCAGCTCTGCAATAAACAACTTGCTGTAATCGCCGGCAGTTCACTTTATCTAAAGAGTTCTGGCTATGAATTATTTATGCCTGAGCGCGAAATTATGCCGCAGATTGTTAGCAAGCTTTATGAACTGTGTAAAACAAGCGGGTATAAAAAAATTATACTGACATGGATCGCGCGCGAGGCAGGATTCGGCGACTTTAGCATTACAAGATATTACTTGGGCAAGCTGGAACAGCAGGGGGTAGTCGCTCAGGAAAAATTCGAACAGTCCGGCAAGCCGCAAACAAATGTCTGGCTGACTGTACTTGGGGAAAGGCTAGCCCAGTATTTGCAAGGCAGGCAATCTGGCACAGCCTAACTTTTATAAACTCTGCTAGCTTATGAAATTCATGGCCAAGGTTGGCGACCGCGTTCGAGTGGAGTCAAAAGATGGCGTGCACGAAGGCACTGTCCTGCCATCGCCAGAGAATCAGAAGAATCTTCTTATGCTAAAATTAAATTCTGGCTATAACATTGGAATAAAATTAGATAAATCTGTAAAAATAAAAGTTCTTGGCACCGGAACAAAAGCAGAACCGCTTCCAACAATCATACAAAAAGAAAACAAGTCACTGCCAAGCATTTCTTTAATCGCGACTGGCGGCACGATTGGCTCGCGGGTTGATTACAAAACCGGCGCAGTCCAGACATTAATGAAGCCGCAAGAGTTCATCGCAAATGTGCCGGAACTCGCGCAAATCGTAAATCTGAAAAAAATATCAAGGCCATTCGCAGTCTGGTCTGAAAATATGTCGCACGTTGAGTGGCAGAAGATTGCGCAGGAAGTTGCGAAGGAATTAAACGCGGGCGCGGAGGGTGTGATTGTAACGCACGGGACAGACATGCTGCACTATACCGCAGCCGCGCTGAGTTTTATGCTGAAAAATTTGTCAAAGCCGGTTGCATTAGTCGGTGGCCAGCGTTCTTCTGACCGTGGAAGTTTTGACGGCGCGCTAAATTTAATCTGCGCCGCGAATTACTGCAAATCAGAGATCGCAGAGGTTTCGTTAATTATGCACGGTGAGGATGCAGATACATATTGCCTTGCGATGCGCGGAACAAAAGTCCGGAAGCTACACACCTCGCGAAGGGACGCGTTCAGGCCGGTCAATGAGATGCCGTTTGCGAAAATCTGGAAGAATAATTTTGAATTATTAAATTCAAATTACAAAAAAAGAACGAATGAAAAAGTTGTTGCAGACACAAAATTCGAGCCGCGGGTAGCACTAGTTAAATTTTTCCCAGGCCAGAGTCCAGACATAATTGATTATTACATTTCCAAAAAATACAAAGGCTTGGTGATAGAAGCGTCAGGCCTTGGGCACGTTCCAATTGATACAAAGGACAAAAAATTAGGCTGGCTCCCAAAAATAAAAAAGGCGATCGATTCTGGTATGCTAGTTTGTTTTGCGCCGCAGACTTTGTATGGCGGGCTGAACCAGTTCGTGTATGCGCCGGCCAGACAGCTGCACGATGCGGGTGTACTTTACTTGGGCGATATGCTGCCAGAGACAGCATTGGTGAAGCTCGGCTGGGTGCTGGCCCATGCGAAGAAGCCAGTCGAAGCTAAGCAATTGATGCTGGCCAATTTAGTTGGCGAGCTGAATCCGAGGATACCGGAAGAAGCGTTTTTGTACTAGGGCCAATAGTGTGCCATAAACGCATCTAACTAGCACCCTAAACTGAAATTAACTAACCGTAAACTTTAAAAAAATACTGTTTGTGTCAAATTCATGGCAGACCAACCGAATATCATAGACACGGCACGCCTTGAGCGCGAATACTTGCGCACATTCGGGACATCGTTATTAACACTTTTAGAATATACTTCAAAGAGGCAGGGCATGCCGCAGCGCATGCGTGAAGACTTTCTGCAGCACGCCCGGGAACGCGGCTATGGGACATTTATCGATGAAAACACCGCGATGGACATAAGCGCACTTGAGCGAAAGCTTGCCGGCGCAAAGCAGGCGATACAAAAAGTTTTAAACAACTTGGTCTCAGCGGATCCGTGGGGCACTTTGCGCGGAAAATATTACGGCCTGAAAGTTTCACAGTGCGAAATATCAGACAGTAAAGAATACGCCGAAGCAGTGGAAAAAGCGAAACAATCCGCAAGTAAAAGTGACATGTTTTCATTTCCAGTGCTTGTCATAAGAGATATTGGAAACGGGAAAACTCTTTGTTATTATGGCCGCATAGATGTGAACCCGTGCGAACTCTTTGAAAAAATGCCGAGGCCAGACGCGCAGGATGCGGCGCAGAAAGAAATGAATGCAATGCGGCGCAGGCTTGGCGTTGACACGCAATAGTTAGATTTTAAAACTCAGGCAGATTAAAAATCTTATGGCTTTGGATTATAAACAAATAGGATTGAAATGTGGCCTTGAGATACATCAGCAGCTGGCCACAAAGAAATTATTTTGCGACGATCCTTCTGCCTTGAGAAATGACAAGCCGGACTTCACAATCACGCGCGAGCTGCGCCCGATGGCCGGCGAGACCGGCCAGATTGACATTGCCGCAGTATTTGAAAAAAAGAAAAGAAAGTTTTACATTTACGAGGGCTACAAAGACACAACCTGCTTAGTAGAATTAGATGAGGAGCCGCCGCATCAAATCAATCAGGACGCCTTGGAAATTACTTTGACAGTCGCAAGGATTCTGCACTGCAAATTCCCAGATACAGTCCAAGTAATGCGCAAAACTGTTGTGGACGGCTCAAACACCTCTGCGTTTCAGAGGACAGCGCTTATTGCGTTCGATGGTTTTATCGAAACTAGCTTTGGAAGGGTTGGCATTCAGACTGTTTGCCTTGAGGAAGACTCTGGGCGAAGAATAACAGAAGATCAAGATTCAGTTACATACAGGCTTGACAGGCTGGGAATTCCGCTGATTGAAATTGCAACTGCCCCGGACATTCACACGCCCGAGCAGGCCCGTGAGTGTGCGGAGAAACTTGGCATGCTCCTGCGTTCAACAGGAAAAGTTATGCGCGGAATTGGTACAATCAGGCAGGATTTGAATGTTTCGATTGCCGGCCATCCCCGCGTAGAAATCAAAGGCGTGCAGGATTTACGCAACATGCCGCAGATTGTGGAAAAAGAAATCGAACGGCAGCAAGTCGCAATAAGTTCCGGCGAGAAACTTTTGCCGCACGTCCGCAACGTGAAAGAGGACTTGTCAACAAAATTCTTGCGCCCGATGCCGGGCGCGGCAAGAATGTACCCTGAGACAGATCACCCACTGATTGTACTGGATGAAAAACATATTGCTGGATTAAAACTGCCGGAATCATTTGAAGACAAAGAAAAAAGATTTTTGAAGCTTGGGTTGAGCGCAGACTTGGCAAAACAAATCACGCGGGACGAAAAAGTAATTTTGTTTGAAACGTTTGCAAAACAGTTTGCAAACACAAATGCAAACGTAATTGCATCAACGCTTTTGTCAGTTGAAAACGAAGTGAAAAGAAAGCTCGGAAAAGAAATAATACTTACTGATAAACAGTTTGAAGGTGTTTTTCATTTGCTCAACAAGAATAAACTAACAAAAGAGTCCTTGCTTGATGTTTTTGTAAAGGTTGCCGAAGGAATTTCCGCGGATGACGCGGCAAAATCATTTGAAAAATTATCTGACACTGATTTGAAAAAAGAAATCGAAAAAATAAAAGCCGAACTAAAAAATGTTCCGCCAGACAAACTGCAGGGAATAATTATTGGCAAGTTGCGAGGGCGGGCAGAGCCAAGTAAGATTATTGAGGCATTGAAATGGCAAAAATAAGAATCTATTTTATAGAATCATTAAAAGAAAAACTAACAAAAACACAAAAATCAGAATTAAGAAAAATAATACTACAAAATGCAAAGAAGGCTTGCAAAATTTTTGGCGTGCCTTTGGTAAGCTTCATAGTACGGCAAGACAAAAAATTGGTAATACCTGAGACTGGCGAAAGTGCTATAACGCTGACAGAAGATCAGATAGGTATTTACGTAGATGTGAGAAGAATTAAACAGCTACGAGCGCGCTTGCCTCAAACAATTTACCACGAATTAAACCATGCTGCACGCGGGCACAACGCCTTACATTCAAAGTCAACGCTCTTGCAAGCTATAATAGCAGAAGGTCTTGCCATTGCAGTTGAAGAAGAATTTTTTAATAATATCCCGCCGTACGGCAAATACACAAAGAAAGAAGTAGAAAAATATCTTAAGATATTAAATAAAAATTTGCACGTTAAGAAATATGATTACTATGAGTGGTTTCATGGGGCAGGCAAGCTCCCGCGCTGGCTCGGCTACAAAGTTGGAGCGTACATTGTCAAGCAGGCAAAGGCAAACACTGGCCTGACAACAGTTAAGCTTACCAGAGTGCCAGCAGAAAAAATATTCGAGATGGGCCAAAAAAATAATAGCTGAAATTAAAGGTGTAATGCTAGAAAAGCTGGCTGGTGTTATAATTGGCAAGCTGAGAGGCAGGGCAGAGCCGAGAAGATTATTGAATTGCTAAAGAACTAATTTACTATGCGTGGCTATATGCCCCGCAGGCCATGCGATAAAGAATCTCTAACATGCCTTGCCATCGCGATATGATTTTTGTATAGTTTTTTGTGACGGACATACATCTGTACACTTCTTCCAGTAACGCCAGCGACTATTGCGGCCGTAATTGGCGTTGGGGCAACAGATATAGCAAAACCCATTGCACTAGCAATTAAATAAATAGCCCCGTTATTATTGCTCAAATCTTGTTTCTTTTCTTTTATTACTTGTTTCAAATGAGCCAACTTTTCCTCGCGCGTTGGATTAAATCCGGCAAGCAATCTTTCAAGATCTGATTCTGTCTGGCACATGGCCAGGCCTGTCAGCGTATCTGCAAAATTGATCCGCTGGTAAAGCTGTTGCGCATTTTCTTGCGCTTTAATGTAAATTTCATCAGAGAATTTTCTATCAAATATTGGAAAAAAAGGCAGGTACGCACCTAGTGCTAATTGCACATATTCTGCAAATGTTTCACCTAATATTTTGGGCATATCTTTGTTTTCTTTGGAAAGCGCAGCATGAACGTCATGGCCAATTTCGTGAAATATATTCGTAATAGTGTCATACGCTTCGCAGTTGCGCAAAGCCCAAATCCTGCCAGAAGAAAAATACCTGCCGGCATAATTATTAGAATCAGACGCTTTGTTGTAGCTGTCCATTGTTTCTCGATCAACAAAGCGTATTCTTCCATCGTAAGGAAATGGCAATTTAAAGCAGTCCTCAAATGCAGTTATAACTTCCGGCGCTACCTCGTCAAAACATTCAGCTGGCGAGGTTGCAAAATCAATAAATTCTTGCCTAGCTCGCGCTAAAGCCTTAGTATCAACTGCCTGCGGCTCTTTTAGCGGGTCGGCTAGCATAGAGTAGTATGCGCTATATTGTATTTAAAAGGCTTCTGTCAGGGATTAAAAGCTAACATTAGTTTAGCGTGCCAAACACAAAATACCCCAGGCTCAGCCCAAACAGAAACACAATCGCATAGCTGGCATAGCGGAGCAGGCGGTTCATAACACTAAACTAATCAAAAAATTCTTAAAACTTCATATATATGGATTTATATATGTAGCATATAAAAATATATACATCAAATTTTAATAACCC
>JACQKZ010000008.1 GCA_016204275.1 Nanobdellati archaeon
GGCTCATAACTGGCAGGGAAATAACTAAAGACGAGCCAAGGGCAGCTGCTTATGGCGATGTTGATGAGCTAAATTCTTTTGTCGGGCAAGCGCGTGCGAAGAATAAAAACGATGAAATCGAAAACATATTGAATTTTGTTCAGGATAAGTTATTTCAGCTGTGTTCCGACGTTGCAGCGCCAATTGAAGATAAAATTAAAATTAACATAAAAAGAATTTCTGACGCAGATGTCAAAGCCATTGAAAATTTTACGAATGAGTTAAATGAAAAGTTACCTGAGATTAAGAATTTTATTGTTTTTGGAAATTCTGAACTTGCAGCAATGCTTAATGTTTGCCGCGCAGTTTCAAGGCGGGCAGAGCGGAAGATTGTCCGGCTGGCCAAGACAGAAGATGTGAACGAGGCCGCACTTCGGTTTGCAAATAGGCTAAGCTCGCTTTTGTTTGTGATAGCAAGGCATGTAACGAAAATTGAAAATAAAAAGGAAATACTGTGGAAACAAAATTAACTATCGGGCAGCTTCCCGAAATCCTCTTTCTTGATTCGCTTTGCATCGACGCCCGCAGCCAAAAGCATTGTTGTCATCGCGCCTATAAAATCATGCCCGCCACAAATGTAAAAAATAGAATCTGCGAACTGGCCGCGGACAAGCGAGGCCTGCAGGTATTCTAAATTTATGCGCCCATGGTCTAAGCCCGCAGCGTCTTCCTGCGTCAGCGTGTAAAATATTTTTATGTTCGGGTTTTCGGTTTTCAGCTTTTCCATGTCTTTGTAATAAATAATTTCGTCTTTTGTTTTGTTGCTGTAGAAAAGTGTGAAATAATTCGCAAGTCCTTTCTCTGTCGCATAGCGGAGTGCTGAAAGAAATGGCGCGATTCCTATTCCGGCAGCCAGCATGACAACATCTTTGTCCTTGTCAGCGTCAAAAGTAAAAACGCCGTACGGGCCTTTTACACCAACTTTATCATTCGGTTTTAGTGTTTTCAATTTTTGTGTAAACGCGCCGGCAATTTTGTAGCCAATCTCAATGTATTCATTATCTGGCGCGGACGCAAACGAAAACGGCCGCGCATAAATATAATTTGCAACGTTGCTCGCATCAGAACCTTCCGGGCAGAGATAGAAGTTCCCGAATTGGCCTGCCTTGAAAGTTTTTAGGCCGGGAGGGGTTTTGATTCGCATCACCCACACACTTGGCGTGTTTTGTTCGTTTGATATTATTTCAGATATTTCGATTCCCATTCTTCAGCGCGCCCCGCAATGCCCACAAGCCGAGCAAAGCACATTTAAGCCTTGTGCCGGTGATTTTTACGCCCAGCAGATTTATCATGTCCTCGTCACGCATGTTTTTTAATTCTGCTACAGTTTTTGTTTTCGCGCAATCGCATAATATGTCCGATGCTGCCTGCGAGATGGCACAACCCCTGCCAGCAAACCGAACATCTGATATTTTTCCATCTTTTACTTTCAGAAAAATTTCCACTTCATCACCGCAGGCCGGGTTGTAGTCCATAGCCTGCGCGTCTGCCTTGTCTATTTTGCCGAAATTATGCGGGCTCTTGAACCGGTCGATGATCTCTTCAGCGTAGATGTCGAGCGTCACTTTACGAGCCTCCGCGAGTAAAGTCCGCGAAACTTGTTTCGCGTCATAACTTCAGCACCCCTTTCACTTTTTCCAATCCTTTCACAAGAGCATCAACATCTTTTTTGTCGTTGTAAATGTAAAACGATGCCCTGCAAATACTCTCTGCACCAAGCCTTTGCATCAGCGGCATAGCGCACGCGTGGCCTGAACGAATGGCAATGCCTTCGCTGTCAAGTATCTGCGCAACGTCATGCGGGTGTGCGCCTTTTATGTTAAATGATATTACTCCGCCACGAATTTCGGCGTTCTTCGGCCCGTAAATTTCAATATCTTTTATTTTTGATAATTTTTCCAAAGCATACCGCGTTAATTCTTTTTCATGCTCGCGCACATTTTCCATTCCAATTTTTTCTAAGTAATCGATTGCAGCGCCTAATGCAACCGCGCCTGCAAAATTAGCAGTCCCTGCTTCGAATCTCTCCGGAGCATCCATGAAAGTTGAACTTTCTTTTGTAACTTTTTTAATCATATGCCCGCCATACAGAAATGGTTGCATCTTATCTAAAATTTCTTTTTTGCCAAAAAGAACTCCTATTCCTGTCGGCGCCAAAAGTTTGTGCCCCGAAAATGCATAAAAATCGCAGCCAATATCGTTTACGTCAACTTTCATGTGCGGCGCGCCCTGCGCGCCGTCAATCAAAACCAAAGCTCCAAACTTTTTTGCCAGCCTTGTAATTTCTTTTACTGGATTAATTGTTCCTAAAACATTTGAAACATGCGTAACTGCGACTAATTTTGTTTTACTGGACAAAAACTTTTCAAATTGTTTCAAATCAAGCTGACCGTCTGGCAAAGTATCAACAATTTTTAATTTCGCCCCAGTTTTTTTGCAAATTATCTGCCATGGGACAATATTACTGTGATGTTCCATTAGTGTTGTTATTATTTCATCGTCTTTTTTAAAATCCAAGCCATTTGCAGCAAGATTAATTGCTTCAGTTGTATTTCTTACAAAAATAATTTCATCAGAATCAGAATTAATAAAGTCTGCCACTTTTTTTCTTGAATTTTCATAAGCTTCGGTAGCTTTTTCAGAAAGATAATGAATGCTGCGCGCAACATTTGCATTAATTGTTTCGTAAAATACTTTTTCTGCTTCAATTACCTGCTTCGGTTTCTGGCTTGTTGCCGCAGAATCCAAATAAACCAATCTCTTACCATTGATTTTTTGTTTAAGTATTAGAAAGTCAGCCCGAATAGTAAAAAAATCTGCCATTTTAGTTAATCGCGTTTGTCATTTCCATTTCAATAAGGCGGTTGAACTCGATTGCGTATTCCATCGGCAGCTGTTTTGTAAATTCTTCCAGAAAGCCAGAGACTATCATAGAAACTGCCTGTTGTTCGGTTAGCCCGCGGCTCATCAAATAGAAAAGCTGGTCCTCAGAAACCTTGCCTACTGTTGCCTCGTGGCCCGTTGAAACCTCGTGTTCGTCGATTTGTAGCGTTGGGAATGTGTCTGATTTTGATTTTTCATCTAGGATTAATGCATCGCAGCGCATATGCGATTTTGAGTTTTTGGCGCCGCGTATGACTTTAACAGTTCCCCTGAATGCAGAAATCCCGCCGTCCTTGCTTACAGATTTTGATAAAATTGTTGACGAAGTATCTGGCGCAAGATGAAATGCTTTCGCACCTGTGTCTTGGCACTGGCCTGCCCCCGCTAATGCAACAGACAGTATGTTTGCCTTCGCACCGCGGCCCGCAAGAATTATGCACGGGTATTTCATCGTAATGCAGCTCCCGATGTTTGCGTCCAGCCATTCTACATACGCATCTTCGTATGCCTTCGCGCGCTTTGTTACGAGATTGAAAATGTTGCCAGCCCAGTTCTGCAGAGTTGTGTAACGGACTCGGGAATTTTTATGCGCAATTACTTCAACAACTGCCGCGTGCAAAGAGTTTGTCGAGTAGGCTGGCGCCGAGCAGCCTTCAATATAATTTACTTCCGAATCTTCTTCTGCAATTATCAGCGTTCGTTCGAACTGGCCCATATTTTTTGCGTTGATTCTAAAATAAGCCTGCAATGGCAGCGGAACCTTAACACCACTTGGCACGTAAACAAAAGAGCCGCCAGACCAGACAGCAGAATTTAGCGCGGCAAATTTATTATCCGCGTACGGAACAACTGTGCCGAAATATTTTTTTACAATTTCCCCGTGTTCGCGCAGGGCAGTATCCATGTCGCAGAAAATCACGCCAAGTTTTGCCAAATCAGCATGAATTTTATGGTAAACTGTTTCAGAGTCGAATTGTGTGCCTGCCCCGGATAAAAATTTTCTTTCTGCTGCAGGAATTCCGAGCCTGTCAAACGTTTTTTTAATGTTTGGCGGGACGTCTTCCCAGTTTGTGGAGTTCTTTGCTTTTGGGCTGATGTAATAGGTAATATTATCAAATTTTACCTTGCTTAAGTCCGCGCCCCATTTTGGCATTGGCCTGCTGAAAAAGTGCGCCAGCGACTTCAGCCTGCTGTCCAGCATCCACTGAGGCTCGCTTTTGAGCGCAGAAATTTTTCTTACAACATCTTCAGACAGGCCCTTTGGCAGTTCTACATCATACTCTACTTCATCTTTATCGCCCGTCTTGTTTTGTTTGGTATCTAGAAATGATGTTACTGTTTCGGTCATGCTGTCACCTCGGCTGCTTTGAAAGAGTCATAGCCTGTTTTCTCAATCTGGCCAGCCAATTCAGCGCGGCCGCTTTTTACAATCCTGCCGCCAACAATAACATGAACAAAATCCGGCACTATGTAATCAAGAATTTTATTATGGTGTGTAATAATTAAAATGCCCGCCTCGCGCACCCGATTGATAGCTGCGGCGATTGTTTTTATCGCGTCAACATCTGTTCCAGAATCTGGCTCGTCGAGAATTGCGAATTTTGGTTTTATTATTGCTAGCTGGAGGACTTCCAGCCTTTTTTTCTCGCCGCCCGAAAATCCCTGATTTAAGCCGCGCTTCAAAAAATCCTCGGACAGCCCGATGGCATGCATCTTTTGTTTTAAGAGTTTGTAAAATTCTGGCACACTCGGAATTTGTTGTGCAGCAGCCTTTGCTGAACTTTGTTCAGCCACAGATTTTTTCTGGCCAGCAAGTACCGTCCTGAGAAAGCTCGATATCCCGACACCGGCAACTTCCTGCGGGTGCTGGAATCCCAGGAAAATTCCTAGTTTTGCCCTTTCATTTACGGGCAAATCCAAGATTGATTTTCCATAAACCAAAATATCACCTTTTGTAACTTTATATTTTGGGTGGCCCATTATAGCGTAGCTCAGCGTGCTTTTGCCAGAGCCATTCGGGCCCATCAGCGCGTGGACCTCGCCCGGCTTGATAGTAAGATTTAATCCATTGATTATTTCCTTGTTTTCTACTGCAACATGTAAATCCTTAATTTCCAAATTCTGCATTTTACACCTTATCAAAACAAACCCGGCAGTTGTCCGGCGTCTCCTTGTCCAGCTGCATGTGCACTTGGCACATCACGTTCGTCATCAGGATTTTCTTGGAAAGGTAATTTAACGCGCCAAGGGGGTGGATTTCCTTTGCTGCAAGTTTTTCGGCAATCTTTTTTATATCAGCTTTTGTTTGCTCATTGAACTTTATCTTGGAGCCGCGCTTGCCCTTGATGTACTGCGAAACCGCAGGCTCGGTAATTCCAAGCAGCTTGGCTATATCCTTCTGGCTTAGCTTGCTGGCCAGCTCTTTGCAAAGGGCGCTGCGGATGGCTGGCAAGATGTACCAAACCTCTACTTCTTGGGGGAGCATCATAACATCACAATTGTTAATTAACAATAGTTAAGTTTTTAAAGGTTTAGCTAGTGAAAACAATATGCAAATAACAACAGACAATGTTAAGATATTGCCATATGTTATTGGGCAAATATTAATAGAAAAAGAAATAGCAGATACATTTGTTGTTTTAGCGCACCGAGGCGTGCCGTCAATTGTTTGTGTTAAGCGCCTTAAAGAGTATGAAGATATGCCGCCTGAGCGATATCTGAGTACACAAATAATATTTAGTCCCATGGGATTTTCGGGAATTGCTGAAATGCATGTTACTTATTACCCGCGCCCATCTCTAGCAGAGGTTTCAGATACGATAATACTCCCGTTTGAATTAAACAAATTAGATGAATTAGCGGATATTATTGGCAAAATCCAGTTAACTATGTTGGAAAAATCGAATCAATCATGGAAAGAGTTGCAGCAATTTAAGCGATTGTGTTAAATATACTAAAACAAATTGTGCGCAAGCAGTGAAAAGATTTTAAAAGATTTCTATTGCTAGAACGGCATGGCAGATATTGTTGCGGCAAAAGTCGGCGAGATTGCGCAGGGCGGGAGAAAAATTGTAGAAGTAGGTGGCAGGGAGATAGTTTTATTTAATTTAGGCAGTAAATATTATGCGATAGAAAATATCTGCCCCCATCAGGCCGGCCCGGTAGGGGAAGGTGAGATCAGCGAGGGCGATGTCGTGGCCTGCCCGCTGCATGAATGGCGATTCAACATAAAGACCGGCCAGAGCCCAGACTTCTCAGGCATAGCAGTAAAGACTTTCCCAGTAAGGGTTGAAAACGAAAATATAATTCTAATAGTTGACTAAACTATCCAATACAGTTGAAATTGTTCAACTGTCTCGCTGAACGCTAAGCGTTCAGCCGATATAAGCAACCTCTTTCCCGCCAAACTCTTTGTAATATTCATCTATCTTTTCTTCCGAAAGATACAAGCCAAGCGTGAGGCCAGCCTCAAAGGCCAGCCGTGTTAAGTCCATGCAGTAGAACAGGATTGCGCCCATCTCCCGTGGCCTGCCTTTGACTTTTGCCATCGCTTTTTTGTAATTGTACTGTTGTTTTAGAAGGTCAAATATATTTGTGACGTCCTGTTTCACGCCGGTAAATTCCTCGTCATCGGATTCCTCAGCCGCCTCCGGCGGCACCATGTCCTTGCCGAACTGAAAGCCATGGTTCAGATAAAATCCAAGAAACTCGCGGATCGCGGTCTCGAGGGCAGGGCTGTGCAGTTTTGATTTTTTCAGGGAATTTATTAAAACACCTATGCGCGCATGAACATCCTTAATGATTGTGTTTGCCACTTTTTGGTTTTTCTGCTCAAGGCATGTCCTAGCAATTTCTGTAAGCACGCGCTTTGTATTTATGTCTATTGATTTTGGCAGGTGCACCTTAACCTTGCATGTCTTTCCGTAAATTGTTTGTGTAGCCATGGTTTGATTAGGGTTGCAGCATATTTAAACCTTTACGAAATCAGCAGCGCAACATCTTCCAGATATTTTTTAACTTCGTTTACAAATGCTGCTGCCTCTGCCCCGTCCAGTATGCGATGGTCGAATGCCAGCGAGACAGGCAGGGCCTTTCGTATCTGGATTTTTCCGTCCACAACTGCTACTTTATCATGGATTTTTCCCAGCGCGAGAATTGCTGACTCGGGATAATTTATAATCGGCGTCGCGAAAAGCCCGCCAACCGAGCCAATGTTTGTAATTGTAAATGTCCCGCCGCGCATCTGCATCAAATCGATTGTCCTGTCGCGCGCCTTCTGGGCCAGCCCTTCAACTTCCTTCGCGATGTCCCGCAGGCCCTTGCGTTCTGCGGCCTTGACGACTGGCACGAGCAGGCCATCTTCTGTTGCAACCGCGAAGCCGATGTTATAATATTTTTTCAAAATAATTTCCTGATTTTCCGAATCCATGGCTGCATTTAGATATGGATGATTCTTGAGCGCGGCTGAAACTGCTTTAATAACATACGGCATAAATGTGAGTTTTACTCCATTTTGCTCCGCGGATTTTTTTTCCTTCTCGCGGTGCGCCCACAAATCAGTCACGTCAATTTCATCCATGTGTGTAACGTGGGGCGCGGTAAAAAGAGATTTAACCATGTTGTCTGCGATGGATTTTCTCATGCCCTTCAGTGGCACGCGGTCAACATAGCCGAAAAAATCATATTTTTTTACAACGCGCGGCGTTTCTGGTTTCACCTGCTGCTGGAACTCAACTGCTTTCTTAACATCTGCTTCTGTAATCCGGCTGGCTGGCCCTGTGCCGCTTACTTTTGCTAAATCAAGATTGTACTGCCTTGCGAGCGCACGGACTGCCGGCGTTGCAAGAGCCTGCGCTGCTGCCTGCGTTTTGTGTTCCTGCGCAACATGTTCGGATAATTTCTGCTGGTTCGGGAAGGCAAGCCTGCAAACATCACAGACCGCGCCGGAAGTCTTGGCTTCTTCTAATTCGCCGACGACCGCAACGCCCCTAGGTACAATAACTGGCTGGGCCTTTGTTTGCTGCTGTACAACCCTGCTTTGCTGCCCACCCGTTTCTGTTGCTGGTGTTGTGCTTGGATGGCTTGCTGTTTTTTCTCCCCTGTCGCCGATGACTGCAAGAACCTGGCCTACCTTTACATTCTCACCTTCCTTGAAATTGATTTTGAGGACTGTGCCGGAAGTTGGCGAGGGAATGTCAACAATCGCTTTTGAAGTTTCTATTTTCACGATTGCTTGGTGTTCAGAAACATTATCGCCTTCTTTTACGAGCCATTTTACTATGTCGCCTTCTGCTATGCCTTCCCCAACGTCAGGGAATTTGAATTCTTTTGCCATTTTATGCAGTATACCGCTAGTATACTAGTAATATACTAATAATTTATTGTATTTTCTATTGCCTTAGCAATTTTATCTGCACTTGGGAAATAATAATGCTCAAGTTTCGGCAGCGGAATAATTATGTCAAGGCCAGTAACTCTTGTGACTGGCGCCTTTAGGCTAAGAAAGGATTTTTCCTGAATTAACGCAGAAAGTTCCGCGCCAAATCCGCAGGTCTTTGGGGCTTCGTGAACCACGATCACACGGCCGGTCTTTTGCACTGATGCGGTGATTGTTTCTATGTCCAGCGGTTTCAGGCTTCTCAAGTCGATAACCTCGCAGCTGGCCTTTGCACCTTCAGCCGCTTTCAGGCATTCCTGCACCATCGCACCCCAGGCAATAAGTGTTACATCTGTTCCCTCGCGCCGGACAATCGCCTTTCCGATTGGCACTGTAAAATCATTTTCTGGCACCTCTTCCTTTATTGCGCGGTAGAGTTTTTTTGGTTCTAGATAAATTACTGGATCTGAGTCGCGGATCGCCGCGGACAGCAGGCCCTTTGCATCATATGGCGTGCTTGGCACAACAACCTTCAGGCCAGGAATGTGGCAGAAAAAAGTTTCCGGCGATTCAGAGTGGTGCTCGAGCGCGCGAATCCCGCCGCCGCATGGTATGCGCAGGACAAGCGGGCACGTAAATCTGCCGCGGGAGCGGTTGCGGATTCTGGCCGCGTGGCTGTAAAGCTGGTCAATCATCGGAATCGAGAAGCCGTCAAACTGCGCCTCTGCTACTGGCTTTATGCCGCCGACCGCCATGCCAATCGCGGAGCCGATGATTCCGGTTTCTGCAAGCGGCGTGTCAATTACACGTTCAGGTCCGTATAATTTCAGCAGGCCTTCAGTCACCCTGAAAACACCGCCATCTACCCCAACATCTTCTCCGAGAACGATAACTTTTTTGTCGCGCTTCATCTCCAGCCTAAGCGCGAGATTGATTGCCTGAACTAGTGTTAGAGTTGCCATATTTAATATTATTTAATACTATTTAATTGTTCTTTTAGATTCCAATCCATTTCTGAATATGTAAAATTAAAGATTGATTCAACAGGCTGCGGCTCAATTCCTTCTGCCGCTTTAACTATGTCGTTTATTTTTTTCTGGATGCCCTCCTCGAGTTTTTTCTGGTAGGCCTGCGTCCATAATTTTTTTTCTTCCAAATATTTTTGCAGGCGGGTTATCGGATCTTTTTTTCGCCACTCTTCAACTTCTTTTGCGCTTCTGTACTTTGATGCATCATCCGCAGTTGTGTGGTCGCCAAGCCGATAGGTAAACGCTTCTATGAATGTCGGCCCTCCGCCGGAGCGCGCAGAGTTTACTGCGTCCAGCGTTGCCTTGTAAACCGCGAATGCATCGTTGCCGTCAACCTGAATTCCCGAAAGGCCGTACGCGATTGCTTTTTGTGCCAGCGTTTTGGACGCGGTCTGCTTGTCCAGCGTTGTGGAAATTGCATACTGGTTGTTGTTGCACAAAAAAACAACAGGCAGATTCCATACGCCAGCAAGGTTCATCGCTTCGTGGAAGTCGCCTTTTGAGGTTGCGCCATCGCCAAGATAAACAAGGACAGCAGATTTTTTTTTCTGGTATTTTAGCGCGTATGCCATCCCAACCGCGTGCGGCAGCTGCGTTGCGACAGGCACGCAAATCATAAAGTTGTTTATGTTTTCAGGAATCTGCTGGCCACGTTCATCGCCCATCCAGTAGAGCAGGTATTTTTCCGGCGGAAGGCCGCGGACTATGTGCGAGCAGATTTCGCGGAAGTAGGGGAACATCCAGTCTTCTGGTTTGAGCGCGAACGCGGAGCCAGCCTGCGCCGCCTCCTGCCCCTCAGAGCTTGGGTATGTGTACATCCTGCCTTCGCGCTGCAGGCTCAGGCAGGTCTTGTCAAGAAGCCGGCCGTAAACCATTGTTTCGTAAAGATACAGGACGTCCTTGTCAGAAAGTTTCGGCATCAGCCTTCCATCTACCTTGCCATGCTCGTTAAGAATCTGCAGATAGGGCACTTCGAATTTTGCTAGCGTCTTCAGTGGCATAGATTAAAATGCCCCTGCGGATTTATAACGTTAACTCGCCTCAAAGGGCGAGTTAACAGAATGGAAAAATCCGCGCATCTCATGCTTTTGCGGATTTTTTCATAAGGTTTGTTTATATATTTGTTCAGCAAATATTTATAAACGCTGCGCAGCTTTTAATATTATGGCAAAGCAATCCCGCGTCAGGATTTACACAACAATCAGCTGCCCGTACTGCCACATGGCGATGGAGTGGTTCAAACAAAATAAAATTGCTTACGAGCAGATTGATGTTACTTCAGATGAAAAAAAGCAGCAGGAGATGATTGAGCTGTCTGGCCAGATGGGCGTGCCAGTCATCGCAGTCGGTGACAAAAATCCGAAAATAATTATCGGCTTCCGGGCGGACCAGCTGAAGAAGGCGATTGTTATTTGAGTAAGATGAAAGCAACCTTCATCTGCCCAGAGTGCGGCGGAAAAGAAAAGATAGAAGTTCCTGTTGGCGTTTGTGTTGCATTCAAAGTCTGCAACGCCTGCGGGAAAAGGATTCTTGCCAAGAAAGATTCGTGCTGTATTATCTGCTCGTACTCGGATAAACAGTGCCCAGTTCACTCGAAGGGACATAAAGTTTAGGAGAAAATTCTCTGACCGCAATTATTGGTTCTTCTCGGCCGGCAAGGCGAACGTCCAGCCGCGCAGTTCGCGAGTCAAATGTGCTTGTTACATTTTCAAGGGAAAATCTTTCGCCCTCAATTTTAATTTGGTGGCCCTGCCAAAATGAGCCAAGATAAAGTGGGTCATGAAATACGTGGACAACATTTTTACTGTTTAAGTGTAATTGCCTTAATTGCGTGTCTGATTTTCTGGCCCGCGGAAAAATTTTTCCTATTGCTTTTTCGCCATCATGATAGTCCACGTAAAAACTAAGCCCGTCTGCTGGCGCGTATGTAAATCCCATGCCAGTTACTTCGGCGATGTATGGCTGATGTGCATGGCCAGTATGTATTCTTGCGACTGTTTGCATTGGCAGTGGCCTGCCATTGCCATCCGATAAGAAGCCAGCAGACATAAGCCTGACAACGTACTTACGTATCAATGATTTTTGGGTTTTTATCGCCCTGGCAAGCTCGGACAGCGTAAGCGATTCTTCCTGCACAAAAGCAAGAATATCGAGCGATGTGTCTCTGCCCAAGGCATTAAGCACGCCTACTGCTGTCGGGCTGGGCCGCCTTTGCTGTCCAGTAAATTCATTCGTATACATAAGCAAACAGATTAAACTTGGTTTTAAAAGGTTTTTATCGCGGGCGTTTAGCATTATAGAAAGCTTTATAAATAATTAAAATCTGGTTGAGCTGAAATGGTTAAAACAACATCGCAAGATGCTGATTTGGAAGGCCTGCTTAAAGTAATAACGCCGCGGTGCGACGGAAACCTTGGCCATGATGTGATTGCCGTCGAAAGTGCCATAGAACATACCGTGAACGACAGAACATACTATGATTTATACTCGTTGCCAAAATTTGTTGAATTTTTGCAGGAAAATGGTTTTAGGCAAGCGTATTCTTACAACTTTAAAAATCCAAGTGATAGTAAAATAAATGAAACCTTTGCAGTCTGGGTCCATGATGATTTAGGGATACTTGCTGAAACGGATACATTCTATGGCAAGTTGAATTCAATTAATATTCACTACGAGCTTCCGTTGCCAAAAAGTAAAAAACTTTCAGTGGTCGAGCAGGCCGTTGAGAATTATTTGCTCGGGCATTGCAGCTACAATCCAGTGGATGATAATTCCAAAACGCTTTTAGTTAGACGGGATGGCAGAAACAAGCTGGCCAGCCACCTTGTTGCGCTGAGGCTTTATGGCCTGCTCATGGGTGCTCCGCCAACAAACAAGCCATGGCAACATTTGAAAAAACATTTTCTCCATTTGTATGATTACTCCGAAACACACGGATTAAACAATTCGCAATTTAGTAAAATAAGCCAAATAATGGACGATTCTACAGCAAAAAATCTGGCTGCCCTGCCGGAAGATGTTAAAAGAATGATTGGCATGCCAGTCTAACCAGCAGGCTTTTAAATAAAAAGTTCTTAGCAACTCCATGGCCAAGGTTTATGATATTATAATTATTGGCGCAGGCCCTGCCGGCCTGACAGCAGCAATCTATGGCGTCCGTGCGGGGAGAAGTGTTTTAGTGGTTGGCGGAAAAACTCCTGGCGGGCAGTTAATGCTGACAACTGATGTTGAGGACTACCCTGGCTTTGTTGACGCGGTGCAGGGGCCAGAGCTTGTGCAGAAGATGCGCGGGCAGGCCTCGCGTTTGGGCGCAGAGTTCCTCGATGATAATGTTACAACAGTTTATTTTAAAAAATCACCGTTCACAATCGAGACCGACGAGAAGAAAAAGTTCTCCGCGAAGTCAGTAATTATCGCGGTCGGCTCCGCGTACAAGTGGCTCGGTATTCCATCGGAATTAAAGTTCAAGGGCAACGGCATCTCAACGTGCGCGGTCTGTGATGGATATTTTTTCAAAAACAAAGATGTTGCTGTGATTGGGGGCGGCGACACCGCGATGCGCGAGGCGTTGTTTCTGTCAAAGATTTGCAAAACTGTTAGCGTGATTCATCGCCGCAACGTGCTGCGCGCGCAGGCTGTTTTGCAGGAACGCGCAAAAGCGACTAAAAATATAAAATGGATTTGGAATTCTGACGTGCAGGAATTTTTAGGCGATAAGAAATTATCTGGGGTTAAAATAAAAAACACCAAAACCCATCAGACTTCAACTTTGAAAATTGATGGTGCGTTTGTCGCGATCGGCCACGAGCCTTCAACTGGTTTTTTGAAGGGCCAGCTGGAGACAGATAGTAAGGGTTATGTTGTTGTAAAGGGCGGCTACACTGAAACCTCCGCGCCAGGCGTTTTTGTTGCCGGCGATGTCCGTGACTTCAGGTACCAGCAGGCAATCACCGCGGCAGGCTTCGGATGCATGGCTGCGATGGACGCGGACAGCTATTTGCACGGGTTCAGGTCACAGTCAGTGGCCGCAAAAAAGATATAAAAAGTCACGCATACTAAATATATAATATATAACAAGTAAAAAACAAGTAAAATGGCAAAAGTAAAAAGTTCGGGAAAAGAAAAAAAGCTGATAGAGTTTTACGGCGATGGCTGCGTGCACTGCGAGGAGATGGCGCCGCTGGTTGGCCAGCTCGAGAAAGAGCTTGGCGTAAAGTTCGAGAAGTACGAAGTCTGGAACAACATGCAAAACGCAAACATGCTTGAAGAATACGACAAGGGGCGATGCGGCGGCGTGCCATTCTTTTTTAACACAGCAACAGGCGAGTTCATCTGCGGAGCTGTTGATTACGAGACTTTCAAGAAGTGGGCGATAAAAGGCTAGCCCCACAGCCCGATAGTTTTATAAATGCAATACTGACCATAATATCAAAAATGGCAGCAACAATTACAGAATACGAATTACAATGCAGGGCACAAAAGCCAGCAATACCTGGCGCTTCTGGCAGAATGTATGAGCTTTACAAAAAGAGCAAGCCAGCCGGAAAAATATTTTGGGGCGAACAAACGCTAGCGTTTTTTTCAGCGAGTGTAGAGCAAGTTGCTAACTCGCTTTTGCATGTTGATGTTGGTTTGGCGCATAGGGTCAGATTGGAAGGCTGGCACATGCTTCCAGGTGACAAAAAAACATTTACTGTGGAGAAAGAATAAAATGGCACTAGAACTTGAATCTGCGATTATGGGCGAGATTGGATTTCATAGCCCGCCGAATTGGTATGCTGGCAGCGGTTCATGTGTACCAATACGCGAAAATGCCGCAAAGCGCCTGCCAGGCGTAATTACTAAATATAACACAGCCGGCCAGAAAATTGTTCCCCCGCAGGCCAGCTTAATCGCGCTTGTAGCGCGCGCCGCGCAAATACTTGACAGAAGCGAGTTTTCGCTAGATAAAACGTGGAAGGTCGCTTCTGATGTTATTCAGGCGCACATATTGTTTGCACATGTTCCGAATGATAAGCTAGCCGAAAAAGTTACGCAAACAGAAGCAGCTATACTAGAAGTTTATTTTGGGGAAAGCGGGATAAAAAATTCATACCCTTGGAACGAAACAAATATGCAGTTAGTACGGCCTTCAAACGAGGAAGAATAAAATGGCAACTAAAAAATACGCGCTGAAAAGTATTGGAATAATTTCGCTGGCAAATTTTTACGCAATTTTTATGGGCTTAATTTATTTTTTTGTTGGATTTATTTATGCCGCGCTAAATCTTGCTAACCTTGGTCTTTTGTGGATTATAATTTTGCCGCTGGCAGGCCTGCTGTTTGGCTTTTTGATGGGTGTCATAACTGCATTCGTTTTCAACCTGATTGCTGGCTGGCTTGGCGGGATCGAGTTTGAAGTCGAGAAAAGAAAATAAAATATAAATTTTCTATAAATTTTCTAACTTTCAAAACGTAACCGTAACTGTAAATATGTAAGCCGATTTTTATCCCACACATAAAGTTACAAAGTTATTTATATGGGCTATTTCATAATTATCAAAATTGGAGTGAGAGCTTGGAGATAAGCTTGGAGGTAAGCAATGGTTAATTTTACAAAGACATCAGTAATAGCAACCGCAGTGTTTGTTTTGTTCGCGTTGGCAATTGTGCCAGCGGCCGCAGTTTGGAATTTGAATTTCACAGTAGCATATCCAAACGGCACGAATATTAATTTTGCGAATGCAACAATATACCTCGAAGCTCCACCAAATGCTGCTAGTCTTAATGGGTCATTTGGAACATTCCAAGATGGAATCAACCAGACAAATTCTTCTTTAGCAAACATTACAATTGCAACAGACAGTGCAACTGCACTTTATAGTTTAATAGTTGTTGGCGATGGAACTAACAGGCAGGGCGGTTTTGCAAACTATGTTAACCCATTCTTGCCGGCAATGACAAAAGCCCAGTGGCTGAACTTCCTCGAAGGCAAGACACTAAG
The DNA here is from genome assembly GCA_016204275.1 of Nanobdellati archaeon. GTDB lineage: Archaea > Nanobdellota > Nanobdellia > UBA10117 > UBA10117 > JACOYC01. The sequence continues at coordinate 15,311 of JACQKZ010000008.1, forward strand.
GCTCGTGCCAGCACTAAATATATACTTAATAGCGTTCAACGACACGGCGACAAACTCTACCACTGTTTATGTTTGGCCAAACGGGTCAATTGGAGCGCTTAATGGTACTCACGCCGGAACTGGCCAGAATTTCAAAGCGAATGCAAACGGAAGTTCAGGCATATGGGATATCTTTAGCACAAACAATGGAACAGGATTTACAAACAACGTCCGTTTCAATTTTACTGGAAATCAAACGCAATTAGGTGAAGGTGGCGCGACAACAGGAAAAAATGGAACTTCAGGCACAGCCTTTGCATATGTAATATTTGATAAGACAAAAGGCATACCAATTAACTACCTGAAAACAACAAACAATGCAACTAATGTGACTACTGTATTCAGCTCGCCACAGTCAACACACAATAAAACTGCAGGTGTTGTTGGTGGTGCTTCAATAGGAATGGTTGCTGGCCAGATAGCTGGAGAGGTACTCCCGCTGGACAGGAACTACACGGTTGTGTTTTACAGCATGACTGGCGAATCACCGCCAAGGGCAGTAGATATAATTAACCCTGCGTCAAACAGCTCTATAAACCTGACCGCAAGGTCATTGGCCTCGCCAACTTATGTTGTGGGCATAACAATGAACTTCACCACAAACTACGTGAATGTATCGGGCTACATCTTTGTGCCGACAAACGCAACAGGCAACTCGCTTGCATCTGGCAGCCCAGGCTACAACGTGACTAACTTAACAGCAATACCATACATAAGCAATGAGTTCGCGCTTGTAAGGGCATACCAGAGGCAGATTGACAGCAACGCTGTGCCGCTCGCGAGGCTTGCAACCGCACCAGGTGTGACAAAGGTAATCGGTGGAATAAACTATTCCGCAATTGCTTACAACATCTCACTGCCGCAAAGCTCAAGCTGGATATTATTAGCATCCGGCGGCAATAAAACCGGTGGAAACGCTACCAGAACTGGCGGAGACAGGATGCTAGGAATAACAAATGTTACCGTAGGTACTGCAAATGTATTTGGTATCAACTTTACGTTAAGGGGTTTGGCTACGCCGACTAATGCGTTAACATCACAATGGAGCTTCTTGAGTAACGGTTCAGACGGCGGTGTGCCGATAAATGCGTCCTCGACACTCCTGCAGGTTGTGAGCGGAACAAGCAATGCCACAATAACTGGATCAAGCTTCCTTGACATTGAACTGAACACAAACAACACGCAAACGGGCGTTCAACCAAGGTTGATTAAGGTAAGATTTATGCTAGAGACTGATGCAGCAGGCTTTGCCGCGTTCCCATTCTTTGCGAACGAAAGCGCGAAGATACGGGTTTACACACCAGGCTATGCGCCAAGAGAGTTCCTAATAGCAGCAGATAATGTAGCAGCAAACGCATCAATCAACCTGACAATGACCGAGTTCAGGCCAAGCAGGCCAGGGCCGGCAAGCTCTGAACACAGAGGCACAATAGCAGGGGCAGGCATTGAAGATGTCAGATTCCAAATAATGAGTGCAAACGCGACTTGCGATGTGATAACTACCTTAGCAACAGACGGTTGCGTTTTGGCGTCAGGCTCAACAATCCGCGACATAAACCCATTCACAGCCTTGCTGTACGGCGACCATGCAAGCATAAGACTCAGAACGTCTAATGGAATTAACATACACTATAAGTCTGTTGATTTACTTAACAGCGGCATACCTGACGCACAGGCAGACATACTGCCACAAGAACTGTCTTCGACAGCCAATGCAAACAGGGTGTTTAGATTAGGTAGTGCGTCGCCAAAGAACTACCAAGAGGTCTTTGTAGGCATACCTTACTCAACAACATCTGGCCAAGATAACAGCATAGATGACAGAGAGTCAGTTAACTTGTCAATACCAGTGCTCTATGACCAGAACTGGAATGTTGTTTGGAATGTATCTGTAAACGGCACGCCGCTGCAAAATTCAGCAGCATTTAACACAACAGGCTTTAGCGATTGGAACATAAGCATGATTAGCAACGGCACCGATGGAGCTGGCGGAGTAATCTGTGCTAACGACACCGGAGCAGGTGGAACTGCTTGCCTGCTTAACACAACTGAAAAGATGGTCTGGATAAGACTGCCACACTTCACAGGTGGCGGACTTGGCCTGAGAGGCGCTAACGTAGCTGGTGGCGGAACAACTTCCACAGCTGGCAGCGGCTCATCGGGTGGCGGAGGCGGAGCAGGCCTGTCAACAGGGGAAGGCCAGACATCGCAATCCGCAATCTTGTCATCGATAACTGCGAATACTGAGGCAAAGACAGAGTTCACCGCACCAGCAGTGGCCATATCAGAAATAACCTTTACGCCAGACGCAAACCTGAACAACGTTAAATTAACCGTTGAAAAGATTGGTGAAGTACCAGCAGGCACGAGCTCGCCGTCTGGTGAAGTTTACAAGCTGCTTGAAATCAAAGCGAGCGGATTGACAAACAGCCAGTTGGCAAGTGATGCAAAGGTAACGTTTAACGTTGATAAGAGCTGGCTGACAGAGAACAACGTTGTAAAAGGCTCGGTGAAACTGCTAAGGTTTACTGGCACATGGGATGCACTGCCAACAGCATTTGTAAGTGAGACTGATACGCAGGTAACATACCAGGCAACAACACCGGGGTTCAGTACATTTGCAATTAGCGGCGAAAAATCAGCAACAGCCGCAGCAGCTACTAGTGGCGGAACAGCAGCTGGAGCAACAGGCACTACAACACCTTCAACAAGCGGTGGCGGACAACAAGCAGTAGGCCCGACAACACCAACATCAAAAACGACAATGTTGGCGTTACTGTTAGTTGTGATTGTAGTAGTTGTTGCAATAGCCGCAGCAATGAAAAAGAAGAGAAGGTACTAGGAGCAAAAGCTTTAGCATACACCTTGTAGCTGTTGCGTTTGACGAAGTCAATTGCAACTAAGGCGCCAGCCGAGTTCGCGGCTGAAAGTAGAGAAGGTTCGAAACACCATCCTTTGTTTGTTATGTTGTATAATCTTTATTTTTTAATTATTATTTGCTCTTTTCCAGAGATACTTAAGCCGAAGAATTTTAATTTTGTTGCTATAGAATTAGCATAGACACGATCAAATGAAAAAGAGTCTTTGGGTGTTGTGAACGCAGGTACGGCTATAGCAGGCACCGCATACCAAATAGCTTGCTCTAAATCTTCCCTTAAACTTGTTACAACCACTGTTCTGGCTGGCCACGTTTTAAAATCCATTGCCCACATACGATAATCTGGCATGTTAGCGTTATTTTGTGGGTGGTATGGGTAGCTCTCCACTGTTATTAGCTTATAGAATTTGTCAACTAGGCCGGCAACTTTAACATCCTCACAAGCCTTTTCTTCTGGTAAGTGAGATGTCAGAACAATGCGCTTGGCCCCATGCCGCTCAACAAACCCAGAGAATCCGCGCCGGACAACAAGCTCACCGCTAACTGGCAGGACAGTCCCGTGCAGGTTTACAAATATAATATCAACCATTTACCCAAGCAAACAGGTTAATTTAAAAATCTTTCTATAGTGTTAGAGTTTTCTTGCAACAATCAAATACTCATTATAGGGGAAGCTCCCGAAAAGCCTGCACAAAAGTTTTTTTAGCGGGTTCCTGAAAGGCATCGCAAATATTATTTTATCAACAGAAAACCCATGGCTTTCAACAAAAGAAGCGAAATGCCTCCAGTATAGCGGCGTGATATGTGTTATTTGCGTGTGAAAGTCATACCAATTCAGGTGATTTATGTTTGGGGTAGATATCACTATGTTATTTGTATGCTTTGCACAGTAGTCCATAAATTCTTCAATTTCCTTTAAAGTGAGATGCTCAACAACCTGATTGCAAATTACCCAGTCGAATTGCCCGTCTGGCAGCCTGCGAACTGCGCCCTCTCTCTTTGTGTCTGGATCGTATGGCACGTATGTTATGCTGTTATTAAGCCAGCCCTTCTTTTTAATGTCCATCGGGCCTGCCCCATAATCCAAAACAGAGCTTGCCTGCCTGCGGTTCAGTATCTCCGCACAGGCCTGCTGGCTATTGCTTTTGTTTTCAAATTCAAGGTTTCGCGCAGTGTTTACAGTGCCAAGAATATTTTTATATGAGGTCATATTATGCCTGTTTGTCGTCTGGCGCAACAACTAGCGGCTTATGGCCAACGGCCGACGTATTGTTTTCACTTTCTATTCCAAGCTTTTCTTCAATCCTGGAGAGCTTGCGCATGATGTCCTTGAAGTAGGGGCTCCGCTCGCCAATCATTTTCAGTTCAAGCCGCCAGAAGCCAAGCTTGTCTTCTACCCAGCCGATAAGAACAAGCATCAGCGCGCCAGCAATTAAAAGCAGCAGGAACCACTGGCCAATATCTATATTGTACCCGAAGTCCTTAAGTTTGGAAAGAAAAAGAAAAAATATCATTGCGGAATTGAAAAGAGAGAGCCATGTATTTGCCCGCTGTATTCTTGTTTTAATGCCCATCATCAAGCGTTTAATACGTTCCATCTCACACCTTAACACGCACAACTAATCATAAGTTATTTAAAACTTGCTGCTGTACAACATTAAACTTTAAATACTCTTTTTTTATATAATAATTATGCGTAAGCTGGCCACCTTAGCAATAGCACTTGTAGTAGCTGCGGTTATAATTTTGTTATATCTGTCAAGCCAGCCAGCCAAGGCAGCTAAGGACAGCAAAAGTTTCTGCTCATCTGATTCTGATTGCGCGCGGGCAGAGTGCTGCCACTCATCTTCAGCGGTCAGCAGGGGTTTCGCGCCGGACTGCAAAGATGTTCTTTGCACTGCGGTTTGCCAGCCAAAAACCACAGATTGCGGCCAAGGCAAGATAAAATGCGTAAGGCAGGAATGCAGGGTGGTGCTAAATGGCTAAACGGCTAATAATCGCAGTATTTATTTTGGCAATTTTTATGACAAGCGCGGCATATGCAGAAAATAACATTGCAGAGCAGGCAGGCAAAATAAAAAATATTCATGCTGGCCAGCTTGCAATCAGCTCCGAAGAAAAAATCCCGGTTATTATAACATTAAAAAAGCCAGAATTAGCCGCAGAGTCTGAAACACTAAATTTGGGTAGTATAAAATCCTTAAATCTTGAGCCGAACCGAATAATCGAACGCTCGTTTGCAACAGAAATTTCTGAAACAGAATTAAATCAACTGCAAGATTCAGGCATAGTCGAGCGAGTAGAATATAATTATCCAATTAGAGCAATGCTCAACGACACAAGGAAGCAGGTTAACGCTACCAGAGTTCACGCAACACGGCTTAACGGCTTGAACCTGACGGGCGCAGGCCAGACAATCTGCGTACTTGATTCCGGCGTTAATTACACGCACGCGGATTTGGGCGGATGCCTTGGTTCTGGCTGCAAGGTTGTTGCTGGCTTTGATTTTGTAAATAATGATGCAGACCCAATGGACGATAACGACCACGGCACACATGTGGCTGGCATAGTAGCGGCTTCCGGAAACATAACAGGAATTGCGCCTGGCTCAAAAATTGCCGCAGTAAAAGTTTTGAATTCGGCTGGCACCGGCTCAACCGCAAATGCAATTGCCGGAATAAAGTGGTGCGTTGGAAATGCATCTGCATACAACATATCAGTTATTACAATGAGCCTAGGAACTGATGCTTTGTATATGAGCGCATGCGATTCTGATTTTACAACGTTTGCGGAAGCGATAAACAACGCGACGGCGGCGAATATGACCGTGCTGGCCGCAACAGGCAATGATGGAAACACGACTGCAATCTCATCGCCGGCCTGCATAACAAACGCGACAGCGGTAGGCGCGGTAACAAAGGGCGACTCAGCAACTTATAACAGGAATAACATAACTGACTTGCTTGCCCCAGGAGTTGCGATAAATTCAACGGCAAGGTCAGGCAACTATGCAGTTGAGTCTGGCACGTCAATGTCAACACCGCACGCAGCTGCTGCGTTTGTATTATTTTATCAATTTTACAAATCAAGGTTTGTGGAATCAACAAATTCAACCGCATCCGAACAATTATTTAAAAATAACGGCGCAAACATAAGTGATGCTTCTTCGGGCTTGAATTTTTCCAGAGTAAATATTCTTGGAGTGCTGGCCACTTTTGATTCAAAATACCCGAACATAACAATAACGCCCAGCAACAATTCAGTCGTAGGGCGCGGATTACAGATAAATGTAACAATAGCAGACGACACCGCAGTTTACTGGGCAACATACTCGCTCAATAATCGCACAAATGCGACGCTTACCGCTCAGAATGGCATTTACGCCGTAAATACTACTGGCTGGCCAGCAGGCCAGGCAAACCTCACAATCTATGCCGCAGATCCGTTTGACAATTTCAATGCAACAACGTTTGTTTTGACAATCAACAACACGCTCCCATCTGCAACAAATGTTACAATCCAGCCGGCAAGCCCGGTGGCAAACACAACATTAAACTGCAACTACACATTTTCTGACGCAGACAGTGATGCGAATAACAATACGCGGATAAAGTGGTATGCAAATGGCACAGCAAACGCGACATTTGAAAACATTACGTCAATCAACGCTTCGTTGGTAATAAAAAATCAGGTGTGGATGTGCTCTGTAAATCCTAACGATGGCATCGGCTTTGGCGCAGAGGTAAATTCAACGAACGTAACAATACCAAATTCGGCGCCAGTAGCCGCAGTTTTATATCCGAACGCGTCAGCAATCAAACTGGCAAATTCCACAACAATAAACGCGTCAGTAACAGATTTGGATGGCCAAGGCGATATACTGGCAGTATACTTCTGGTATACCAACGGCACGAACTACACATTAATAGGCAATTCGACAGCAGCGGTTGGCAGCGCATATAACATTACATTTAATACTTCGGCGGTCACAGACGGAAGAAATTATAATATATTTGTAAATGCAACAGACGGAACAAGCGTTGTCAACGACACGTCAGATACGTCATTTATAATAAATAACAAAAACGAAAATCCCGCAGTTAACCTAACTGCTCCGGTTGGCGGCGAGACGTGGAACGGCGACAAGTCAATAACGTGGAACGCGACAGACCCAGAAGACGATACGCTTACTGTAACAATTTACTACTCAAATAATTCTGGCAGTACATGGACGCAGCTGTCCGCCGGCGAGGCAAACGACGGGCGGTATGACTGGAATACAAAAGGTGTTAATAACGGCGATACATATCGCTTAAGAGTTAACGCGTCAGATGGCGAGCTTGTAGGCGCGGCTTCATCGGCAAGTGATTTTAAAATAAGCAATGGCGGCAGCAGTTCCAGCAGCAGCTCAAGCAGCAGCTCCGGAACGTCTTCAGGCACAGCAGATGCTTCTTCGGGCGCAGGCGGCCTTAGCGATAACTCTGCAAAAAGCGTTTTCCCAAAAGTAGCGGCTGGCGATACTATTTCAGTCACAACATCAAAAGCAGGCTTCGCAGTAACGGAATTTTCAGTCACAGCAAGCAGTTCTGCCGAGAATGTTAAGCTAATAATAGAAAAGCTTGACACAAATCCAGTGAGTTCAAACCCGCCCGGATTCACATATGTATTTTCGGCGCTGAGCGCTGAAAGCCTCGAATCATCAAAAATATCCGGCGCAAAAATAAAATTTAAGGTTCCGCAGCCGTGGATAAAGCTGAACCTAATAAACAAAAATTCAATAAAACTTTACCACTACACATCTTCGTGGCAGGAATTGCCAACAGACTTAATATCGCAAACGCAGGACTATGCAATATTTGAAGCCCGCTCGCCCAGCCTGTCGTACTTCGCGATTGCCGGCAAGAAGAAATCAGAGGCAGAAATTGCCACAGAGTCATCTGTAGCTAATGAAACCGCAAACGCGACAGCAGCTTCTGCCAGCCCGCTGACAGGTCTTGCAGGATTAAAACTACCAGACTTTAGTGCTATAAAAAATATCGGGCCGAAGATAAAATCAGCGCTAACCGCAAAAAAATTCGGCGTGCCAACGTACGCTTTTGCCATAGCCATAGTAGCAGTACTTTTGTCCGCAAATTTTGTTAGGAAATACAAACAAAAGCCAAAAAATCAGGTTGAGGATCAAAGGAAAGCGTACTACAAAAAATACGCAAAGGAAGTAGAAGCTGCAAAAAAGCAGGCCAAGCCAGCAAAGAAAAATCCACGGGTGGACAGCGGACCTGGCGCCGCGCAAAGGCTGCTTCACTGGCTGTTTACCGAGCCAGCAGAGCGGAAGAAGGAGATAGAAGAAGAAATAAAAAACAAAGAGCGCCCCGATTTTGGATTTAAATAGTTAGACTAAGCAGTTACGCTAAAGATTTTATTACTAAAGCAGTGCCGGACTGCGATATAAATACATCGCTGCCCACTGGTACCATAGTTATTCTGTAATCAACAATAACTTCTGTTCCTTTCGGTATTTTAGCCACAAAGTCAGACTTAATTGTTGCCGCTTCTGAGTTTAAGTCTATTTCACCAAAAATATAAAGTTTGTCAAGATGCACGCCTTTTGGTACGTAATGATTTAAAAAAGCGCTTGACCCTGTTTGTGCGAAATCCCCAGCAGAAATAGTTAATATTTTCTCAAGCGGAAATTTTTCAGTTTCGGGTTTAACTCCGCCGCTTCCGGCGGCCTCTCCACTACCTGCGCCCATTTTAGTCAGTCCAGCCAATTGCAATTATTACTAATCCGAGCAGGCCAACGACAACCCCAATTAGGCCCTTGAAAACAAGTGCGAACTCGCCGAACCACCACCAGAGCAGGCCAAGGCCGAGCAGGACAACAACAACGCCAAGAATAATTTTAAGTGCTTTTCTTACAGCTGCGCCAGCGCCCCTGCCTTCAGAAGACATAACTGGGCTGGCTGGCTGTGCCACAGATTGTATAGTTTGAGATTCACTCATGGTTTCACCTTTTTCAGTTTTTGCAATTGTCTTAGTTCCAGCCTTTTTAACCATTTGTATCGCCGTCCAAAGCTGTCAATTTTAGAACAGAAAGTAATAAAAGGGTTTCTACGGTGCGGAATATATTCAGAAATATATGGATTTATATTAGCTTACCTGCGGTAGTGGTCCAGATTTACCGCCAAGTTGTGCTTCCATTTGGGAATATGCATCTTGAAACGTTTGTGCTACTGCCATAGCAGAATATCTCCCCTCACTCCAGCGCAGCCCTATCCAATCAAAACCAGTGCTGTCTGCTGTGCGTTCTATCATTAACTCTGCACCACTCCGAAGCGCATTGTCTATGGCATTAGAAAATACTTGTGCTTTGGGATCCATAGCAACGCAATCAAGCCCACGCAAACACGCATCGTTGGCTGCGGCTAATGCATCTAAAATAGTATCTGCCTCGCCCCTGCACTGCTCTGCATTGTGGGCATGCTCTAGTATTGCTACGATGGCGCCCCAGTGAGTTTGTATCGCTCTAACAGAACCATGGCCTCTCAAGTGCGCTTCTATCCCGCCATATCCGTGCATTTCCATACCAGTTTTTAATGCCAAAAGAGTTTTAACTCTATCGCAGGCGATATCTTTTTAAACCATTCTTTCGAGTTTGTTTAGTCCAATGTCTCTTTGTGAGGAAGGACGGTAAAATGGGCAGTGCCTAAAACGCTGCGCGTTTTGGCTGTTCCGCTTTTGCAAAGTATTGGTGATAATATAAAAATGGGATATCTAAAGTACGTAAAACAACTGTGGAAGAAGCCAAAGCAGAACATTGGCACGCAGGCCTGGAAGAATTTTCTAATCGGTTTAAGGGCATCGCCAACGCTGGTTAAGCTCGAGCACCCGACAAGGCCGGACCGCGCCCGCAACCTTGGCTACAAGGCAAAGCAGGGGATTTTTGTAGTCCGATCGCGTGTTACAAAGGGCGGAAGAAAACGCCCAAAATTTGGCCATGGAAGAAAGCCATCGAAATACGGGCGGTTTATAACAGCTTACAAGTCAGATCAGTGGATTTCCGAAGAACACGCATCGCGAAAATATCCAAACTGCGAGGTCCTAAACAGCTACTGGGTTGCTTCAGATGGCAAGCATAAGTGGTTCGAAGTAATTTTGATTGACCGCGAGCTCGCGGCTAAATATCCAAACTATAAATTTATTGCAAGCCCTGCAAATCGTGGCCGTGTTGCCAGGGGATTAACTGGCGCAGCGAAAAAGTCACGCGGCTTAGTCAGATAGTTTTTTTAAGCTTTCGATTATTATGCATTTTATGCTGAAAAATTTAATATCTGACGCCAGCTTGCTAGCCAGGGTTGACAAGCTTTCTGGCCATGCCCACGATCTGCGGCATCAGTATGATATTTTTCTCCCGGAGGTTTTTGAAGTTAAGCTTGGCCCAAAATTAACTGCGCGTGTTCCGTGGCAAGCAGAATTCGAAGACGGGCTTCAGGCGCAGATGCAAATCGTAATTAAGCGAATGCCGTTTCAGGAAAATATTGTTTATATTTATTTAGATAAAGCGGAAAAGCAATATCCAACCACACTTCCGCATGCAGAGCTAAGTGCTCCTTTTTTCTTTGACCATTATGCATTAGCGGTAGCAGTCCGCGAGCTTAGCTTAGCAGGCAAGCCAGTGCCCCAAAACATAGAACTGGCCACTGGTGTGCTTGCCCTGCCGATAGCGGAATTTGATGGCGAGCAATATGCAGTTTATGTTATTCGGGGAAAGCAGTCAGAGTACATAGCAGGCATTCTGCAAAGCGGCGTAAGCGCAGGCATGCGCGAGGTAGAGCTGGCCCATGAGAAGCCGTTTGAGGGAACGCTGAGAAAATATCTGACAGAATATACCGGCTTACCATCCGATAACATTAAATTACGTGCGCGCGGTTTTACCGGCAGTACGTGGTGGGGCGATACTGCCTTAGAATATATTGTGGAAACAAAAACCCAAGCTGGCGAGGTCGTGAAGGATTTTGCTGCGCTGGCAGGCAAGGCCGGCGGTTACATAAATATGAATATGCCTGTGCCAATACAAAAGTTTTCAGAGTTCGGGCCGATACTCGACCTTGGCCAGCCGCCAAAGAAAAATACGCGCGCGTTTGGCGTGCCCGTCAGCAAACTAAGAGAGTTTTTTGTCGGGGCAGAAGCAAGAAGCTACTTGGCATCATACCACAGGGCAATTACCGCAAGGTACATTCTGGAAAACAATTTATAAATCTCCATTAAACAATTATGCTATGTTTGATATAGTAACACCAAGCGGAAACGAGAAAGAGCTTCTAGAAAAAGCAATCGCGTTAGGTATTACAAATATTATGTTTTTGTACCAAACTAAAAATTCAAATGAGTTAAATGAGAAGAGGAAAAAGTTCGGCGCGAATGTAGGAATTTTATTTAAGCCAAAAAATATTTCAGATGCTAAAAAAATAAATGAAAAACTCTATTTAGAAGCAGATTTAATCGCTGCAACCTCGCAGGACGATAGGATAATTCGCGCACTCTGCGAGAACCCGATGATTGATGTTGTGTTTGGCACCGCGGCTTCGTTCGGGAAAGATGCGCTCGATTATAGGCGCTCCGGAATGAACGCGATACTTGCCAATATTATGAAAGACAACAAACAGTCTTTTGCAGTTTCATTTTCAAACATTTTGAATGAATCTGGAAGCAAGCGCGCGAAATTATTGGGGCGGGAGATGCAGAATATTCAGCTAACACGCAGGAAAGTCCCGCTAATAATTGCCTCCTTCGCGGCAAAGCCCGAGGAGCTGCGCCTGCCAGAAAATTTGGCTGCGGTCTTGAGAGTTTTAGGAGCGAATTACCCACAATCAAAAGCTGCAACATCAACTGTAATTGAAAATATAATTAAGCGGAAGGAGCTCCGCCGCTCAAAGGAGTTTGTGCGGCCTGGCGTGCGGATTGTTCAGGCATAAGAACTGGGAAAGCGACATACAAATCTTTTAGTGTGTCTGCAACGCCGGGAAACCTTTTATATTTTTGTAATTCCAGAACTAGTGGAGTATAATCACCCGCTTTAGCGCGTTCATCAAACCAGTCTACAGTTACACCAAAAAACCCTTCTGCAGCTGCTTTGCCTGTGGCATGTCCCAAACCTAAAAGAAGCGCTCTGCTAACCGCTGCCATGTTTCTTAAATAAATTAATTGTCTGGCCTCGTCCATAGCATCTAGAAGTTTGGCTAAATCTGTTTCATTAAGTGTTGCTTCCAAATCTTTTAGCTTTTTTGACATAGTCTTATGGGTTAATGTTACTTTAAAAATCTTACTATTGTTCACTTAATAGGGATAAAAACCGAAAGACTTTTAAACGTTTCCTGCGTCCGATTATTGCTATCCTAACTCCGGTTTGGGTAGTATGGATGGTGGGAATTACCTCCTTAAGTGGCCACAAACTTATAATACTAAAAATGCTTGTGGCTGCAGGAACAGTGGAACGCGATTTTTATCGTCAGTGGCCAGCCCACCATCCGCCTAATAAGAAAGGAAATAAAATGGAAAACAAAAGCTACACAGTTCCGGAAAAATTCGCAAGTGCAACATTGCATTTTATGTATGGCAGTATTTCTAAGCCAAGCCAGCCTAAATCTGTTGAAGCATATTTGAGTGAGAGAAAATTTGCATTGCTTGCAGATTTATGTGGCGAAGGTTTAAGCAAAGAGCAGATAGGGGCTGCAGTACGCAGCGGTAAAGTAAATGTTGCACCGGTATTTTCTAAGCGTAACACGGATTTATTTTGGCTACCAGAAGCCGAAAGCGAGCTTGAAAAACTTGCCCAGAAAGCCCAAGAGCTTTGTGGCGGAGATGGAAAAAATCTAAATTTACCAGTCGCAGGAGATATAGTTTCTATCGGTGGCGCTTTGAAAAGCCAGCAATTAGCACTTGTTGCCTTGGCTTATGCTGCGCACAGGGGATTGATTAAAGAAACAGCCATGGATCGCGGGCTTGGCGTTGGCAATCTTTTTGTAAGTACTAATAGCCCTCTGGTTGGACTGATTTAATAATAAAATGGTAAATCACGATAGAATTGAAGAGGAAGTGATTAAAAAAGAACAGGCATTCCTTGATGCTAATTTGGACAAAATAAAAGCCCAGCACGGCGAGCACACACTTGTTGCTATTTGTGGCCAGCAAATTGTTGACTCAGATAAAAGCGAGATTGAACTTTTAAAACGCTTGGAAAAAAGATTTCCGAATGAATTGGTATTATATACATCGGTTTATCTTTACCAAAATGGTGCGAGTGAGAGTGAGCCTCTTCATAATTGTGCAATAAAACCGCCACGTAAAGCTGTCTAACTAATTATCTATTCCGCTTCCGAAAACAATTTATACCCCTAGTCCAATTATTTTGCATGGAAATTGTTGCTAAAAAGCAATTGCGGCAGGCCAGCGCAGACTTCCTCAGAGTAATGGTCGAGAAAATAAATACGAAGGAAGAGCCAGCCCTGCCAGAGCAGAATATACAGGATGCCGCTAAGATTGAACAGCTCGTTAACCAGATAAAAGAGTGCGGTTCTGCCAAAGTAACTAAAACGAAGTTTTTATAAACGCTTTATTTTTTGCAGATACATGACTGAAATCAGCGAGTTCATTAGTATTGTCACAAAGAGCGGATTTGAACCCAAACATGCCGAGGAAGGCGTAATAATTTATAGAAAAGAATGGCGGCCTGGCCTTTCTGCCAGGCTCACAGTTAGCAGGTCTGGCTGGACACTCGGGCCAGCCATAGATTTGACTAAGTTACTAACAGGCAATCCAAAAAGATGGCCGGAGTGGATTGGTGAATCTGTGGGTGATCACAGCTCAGAATCTAAGGAATTTAATCTTGATGAATTTGTTGCGGCTTACGAAAAAGTATTGACATTTATTGGCCGCGTTGCAGATTACTACAAAATAACTAAACTTTAATTGTATCACCGATTTTTGGAGCTACAGTTTCAAGTGACCGACAGTATGACGCAGCCCCGCTGTTATTTTTTATATATTAACATCAATCCATCATCAACATCTAAAAATTGAGAAACTACGCAAAGATCTTTGTTGACTTTTTCTAAGAAAGGTTTGACCTGTTCTTTGAATTTTCCAACATCATCTGCAACAATCAATCCCCCTTTCTTTAACAATGGCAGGACAGCTTCATAGTATTTTTTATAATCCTCTTTTTTTGCGTCTATAAAAACGAAGTCAATTTCTCCATGATTCCAGTTAGCCAGTACTTCAAAAATATCTTTTTCATAAAGTGTGATGACGTCGTTTAGTTTTGTCTCACTGAAATGTTCTTTTGCGAGATGTGCTCGCTGTTTGTCAATTTCTGTAGTATAAATGTGGCCTCGATTTTCTTTGACAGCGAGTGCCATCCAAATTGCTGAATAGCCAAGTGAACAACCAAGTTCTAGCACTTGCTTTGTTTTTGTGGCCAGAAGCAACATATGGAGAAATTGACCTGTAGAACGGGGGACTGAACCAAAACCTTGAGACTTTTCAAGTTTCTCAATTTTTTTCAAAACGTCATCAATTTTCTTATCCATAAGTTTAGTAAATCTATCCGATATTTAAATCTTCCTTTAACCACACACAGCACTAAACTTTAATCGTCTCGCCCATCTTCGGCGCTACAGTCTCAATCCCAAACCTGCCTTTCATCTCAGTCGCAAACTTGTCGCAGTACTCGCCGTGTATCATCACGACTTTCTTCGGGCGCAGCTTTTGTATGAATTTAATTAATTCATTGCGGTCTGCATGGCTTGAGAAGCTGAGCGAGTGGATTTTCATTTTCACTTTGAAATCGATCGCCCCAACAATATAACGGCCAGTGTCCAGCATATACCTGCCAGCAGTCTTCGGGATCTGGTAGCCGGTAAATATGACAGAACTTTTTTCGTCTGCATAAAGATTTTTCATGTAGTGCACAATTGGCCCGCCTTCCATCGCTCCGCCAGTCGTAACTATGACGCACGGTTCTTTCATCGCGTTATTTCTCTCCTCATTTTCATACAGTGGAATCGCCATTTCAACTGCGGACTTGAGCTTTTTGAAATCGCGGATGTACTCGGGATGCTTTAGTGAAATTTCTGTAGCTGCTTTTGCCATCCCGTCCAGATAAATCGGAAAGTCTGCGCCAAATTGTTCTAAAATCATCAAAATCTCCGGCGCCCTTGACGCAAATGATGGCAGAAGCACCTTTCCGCCGGATTCTACTGTCTCGCGGATTATATTCCATAATTTTACTTCTTCTTCTTTTCTATCTGGCTGTTCCCGTGCAGAGTAAGTGCTTTCCATTATTAGCACATCTGCGCCTTCAGCATGATAACGGGCACCCGATGTTAATTTGGTTTGGTTAAGCTTGAAATCTCCGGTGTAAAGAACCTTCTTGCCTTCAGTTTTCAGTAAAAACATTGCTGAGCCAGGAATGTGGCCGGCATCCCAAATATCCATCTTGGTAGTTTGGTCAAGGCGTATCTCATCGCCATAATTAACTTTTGAGTAATCGCGGACCATGCTCAAAATATCTGCTGGGTGGAAGTGTGGACTTCTCTCCTTGATTTTTGCGACTTTAATTGCGTCATGCAATAGTAATTCTGAAAAATCCAGCGTGGGCGGCGTCATGTGCATCTTCGCCCGCGTTCTTTTGTGCAGTACTGGCCCAGAGCCAAGATGGTCAAGATGCCCGTGCGTGATGAAGCATGCATCTACATTTGTTTTAGGCATTAATGGCAGGCCACCATCTTCAACGTGCAGGCCAGCGTCAAAAGTCAGCTTTTTTGTTTTGGTTTCCACTAAAAAGGAATTCCTGCCTACTTCGTGGCCGCCTCCAAGGCATGTGATTTTCATAGTTAGTTATAATTATACAATCTTAAGCCAGATTATTTTTTCTTGGCCGGCTTTGCTGCCTGCGGCGCCTGTTGCTGCACTTGTATGTTAACGCCGAGCTTTTGCAGCGCATCCAAATGCGCCTTGAGCAA